>JAAYPJ010000034.1 GCA_012519835.1 Clostridiales bacterium
CAGGTTGTAGTATTTTTCGTCTGAAGAGCTGTAGGAATTATTCATATTCGAAACTAAATGAACGTGTATTGTTATATTAAATTTTATTAGATAACTGGGCTTATATTAGCGACGCACTTTTAGACAAACACGACACAAACTACCCTCATTAAACAATCGTTAATAATAGGATAAAAAAAATCAAATATGGTTACAATAATTAATAATAAAATTGGAGGTGGTGGAATGGGTAGAAGAATTGCTATTGAAAATTCATTGCATGACTATATTGATTTTTTTGAAAAATCCGGTTACGAGGTCAACAAAATATTAGGTGCCGAGGATGCAGGTAATATACAATCTTCCGATTGTGATGCTGTTATTATATCCGATACGGAGGACGGTTCCCTGGAGCTATCTACTTTCCTTAGAAGTGGGGGCCCGGCTACTGCTCCTGTAATAGATGCAACGGGTAAAACACCCGAGGAAGTTTTTGATATAATAAAAAAGAATCACTAAATACTTATATTAACTGTATATAACCACATAACAACAGGCGAGCCTTGCTCGCCTTATATTTTTTGGAAAAACGCGTTTCCCGTCACCGCCAAAATTTAAAAAACAGGATAAAAAAAACAGATATGGTTACAATAATTAATAACAAAATTGGAGGTGGTGTAATGGATAAGAGAGTTGCTGTTGAAGATTCCTTACAAGACTATATTGAATTTCTTGAAAAAAGTGGCTATGAAGTCGATAGAATACAGAGCCCTGCAGATGCTAATATGGTGCAATCTTTCGATTATGATGCTGTTGTCGTATCTGTTGTAGATGAGAGTGCCATGAGAAAATCTACTTTTTTCCAGACCAGCGATAGACCCAGTGCTCCTATAGTAGAAGCCAGGGGGAAAACACCCGAGGAAGTTTTTAATATATTAAGAACAAGGCACTAATTATGGAATGAATGGGGGGCGGTCATGTAGACCTGCCCCTTCAATATTGTTTAAATATTAATTTAACCAAATATTCCTTGCCGGATAAGAAATGGTTTTATTTCTAAAACACAAGGTTATTTGCATCTTTTACTAGTCAAAAACCACATTTATTTTCACTTCTTTATTTACCCTCAAAACAGTAACAGTTGTCCTGTCTCCGGGCCTGAATTTATAAATGGCCCTCTCCAAATCACTTCTTTTGTCCAGGTTGATATTGCCCACTTTAATTATAATATCTCCTGCCAATATCCCATATCTGGCAGCCACAGAATTTTCCACAACCTGCGCAACATAAACCCCATTATCAACGGGCAATTCTATCCCCATAAGTGATTCAACAACATCTATGTCCACACCTTGTATGCCTAGAAAAACTCTTGTAAATTCACCTTTTTCAATAAACTGGTCAACTATGGGCTTCGCTGTGTTGATAGGAATTGCAAAACCCAAGCCCTCACCTGAAGTTATTTTTGCCGTATTAATTCCTATTACCTGTCCCTTCGAATTGAGCAATGGTCCTCCGCTGTTCCCCGGATTGATCGACGCATCCGTCTGTATAAGATTTTCAATAGTCGTACCTGAAACGCTATCCGTTATGGTTCTGTTGAGCCCGCTTATAACACCCTGTGTCAGTGATCTCTGGAAATTTAATCCCAGCGGGTTCCCGATAGCGACCGCAATCTCCCCTACCTCAACTCCATCACTGTCCCCAAGTTCTGCCGTAGGCAGATTATTTCCCTCTATTTTAATAATGGCGAGGTCTAAACCCCCATCGTTCCACAGTACTTCGGCTTTGAGCTGCCTCCCGTCGTTGAGTAATGCTTTTACCTCCCTGGCTTTCCCATCCCTTACTACATGGGAATTTGTCAAAATATATCCTCTTTTGTCTATAATAACTCCGGTACCTACACCTGCGACTTCTCTCATACCGAAGAACAAGTCCCTTTGCAACTCAACGGTTGTGATACCGACTACCGAGGGCATCGCCTTTTTTGCAACGGCGGAATAAACCGTATGGTTCACTGCCGGCTCGATAGTGATATGTTGCTGAGGAGGAGCACTGTCGGGAGGTATGCCCCTTGAATCAAGTATATCGGGTAAGTAAATATATGTAACCCCGAGGGTAATTGCGCTGCCTAAAATAGCTCCTATCAGAGCTGTACTTAAGGCACC
Source organism: Clostridiales bacterium (assembly GCA_012519835.1). Taxonomy (GTDB): domain Bacteria; phylum Bacillota; class Clostridia; order Peptostreptococcales; family Natronincolaceae; genus JAAZJW01. The sequence continues at coordinate 2,148 of JAAYPJ010000034.1, forward strand.
TCTTCCTCTTCTTTTCATATTGTTTTGTGAACCCCCCCACCGAATATTTTCCATAGCGGCCTCTCCGGTAATGTCACTTGTTTCTGCCGCATCCCCGTTTTCTAACCCTGTATTGTTGTCCGGATTATAATTCCCTCCCACAGCATTTACGGGTTCATCTTTTTCAATCCTGTTTTCATCATCAAAATTATTCATATGATATACCCCCAAACGAACATGTAAATAACTACATGTTTTATATTATTGACCAAAATATAGTTTTGATGACACCAATTAAAACTGATATATACTACTGACCCTGTCCCGATATGCCAAACCCAGGCCCACATCTTCCCCCACAATAATCTTCCTGTCGTCTAAAATATTTTTTATGGTTGCAACCGCCAGCTCAGGAAAGTTATTTTCTTTACTCAAATGTGCCAGTAACACATTCCTTACATTTTTGTTTACCAAATCCACCACCGCATTCCCCGCAGCTTCATTGGATAAATGTCCAACATTTGAGAGTATTCTGCGCTTCAGATAATACGAATACCTGCCGGCTTTTAGCATTTCCTCATCGTGGTTTGATTCCAATACAACAAGATTGGAATCCCTGATCTGTTTTATAATGTTTCCATCGATATAGCCCAGATCTGTAGCAATGCTGATTTTAATCTTATCTTTTTTAATACAAAACCCGACAGGCTCGTTGGCATCATGGGAAATGCCATACGGCCTGATATTGAAATTTTTAATATTAAAATCCTTCGTGGAATCAAAGCATTTGATATTGTTTTCCCTAATTTCACCAATCTTGGCACCCATACCATCCCATGTCCCCTTATTGGCATATATGGGAATGTTGTATCTTCTCGACAGTACTCCAACACCGCATATATGGTCACTATGTTCATGGCTCACTAAAATTGCGGTTAAACTCTTAGGATCAATATCTATTTGTTTCAGTTTGTTTTCTATTTGCCTTCCACTAAGCCCTGCATCAATCAATATGGAATTTTCACCGTCATTTATTAAATGACAATTCCCGCTGCTCCCGCTTGCTAAAGAACAAAAAAACACCTTCATATATAATGCCCCCAACCTGTCCGACAGATAGTAATTTAAAAAAATTATAATACGCTATTATTCCGGTTTCAAATTGTTTTACTTATTCCCTTCTGATATCTGCCCCCAGGTTTAACAATTTCTGTTCCAACTGTGCGTATCCCCTGTCTATGAATTGAATATTTTCTATCTCCGTCTCCCCCTCCGCCATGAGAGCCGCCACCACTAAAGAGGCCCCTGCCCGCAGATCCGAGGCTACCACTTCCGCACCTGTCAGTTTTTCAACACCATGGATAACAGCTACTCTTCCTTCCACCTTTATATTGGCCCCCATTCTTTTGAGCTCATCTATGTGTTTAAATCGCCTGTCAAATATCGTTTCCGTCACTATTCCCGTGCCTTTTGCCGTGGTTAAAAGGCTACTCATCGGTTGCTGCAAATCCGTAGGGAATCCCGGATATACCAAGGTTTTTATGCTGACACTTTTTAAGTCCCCGGATGATATTATTCTGAGGGATTCCCCCCCCTCTATAACCTGCACTCCTGTTTCCTTGAGTTTGGCGATAACCGCCTCCAAATGTTTCGGTATAATGTTGTCTATCAACACATCCCCACCGGCAGCAGCGGCCGCTATCATATATGTACCTGCCTCTATCTGGTCAGGTATAACCGTATGTGAACATCCTCCCAGTTTGTTTACACCTCTGATTTTGATTACGTCCGTGCCTGCACCCCTGACATCCGCACCCATACAGTTTAAATAATTTGCTATATCGACTATATGCGGTTCCTTGGCAGCATTTTCTATTATGGTTGTGCCTTCTGCCATAACCGCGGCTAACATTATATTTATAGTCGCACCTACACTGACAACATCTAAATAAATTTCCGCACCTGTTAATTTTTCCGCTTCTACCGATATTATTCCATGCTCTATATTTACATCTGCCCCTAGGGCCTCAAAACCTTTAATATGCTGGTCTATTGGTCTGTTTCCAATAGAACATCCTCCCGGGTATGCTACCTTAGCCTTTTTGAATCTCCCTAATGCCGCACCTAACAAATAATATGAGGCCCTCAATTCTTTTGCCATTTCATAGTCCGCATAACATTCCCTCATTTTTGAGGTATTTATTTTAAGCATATTCGGTTCCGAATTTTTTACATCCGCCCCCAGGCTTGAGAGCAAATCTGCCAATATTTTGACATCGCTTATCTGTGGTAAATTATCAATAACACAGGTATCCCCTGCCAATACCGTAGCCGGTATGATTGCCACAGCCGAATTTTTAAATCCGCTTATATTAACAGTTCCATGTAATTTGTTCCCACCTTTAATTATCAGTTTTTCCATATGTTATCCGACAGAAGCCGGTTATTCACCGTCCTTATTAAATGTATATTTTTAGAACTCAATATCATCTCAAAAATTTAATAATTGAATTCATTATAACATTTGTTTGCTTTTTTAGTAAGTACTATATAACCCCAAATTTAAAAAACCGGGACACACAACACTGAAGAACTGCAGGCTATGTGAAAAAGCGTCATTTCCACCTTTTGTCATTCGGGGACTGACAGTATCAGTATCGTTCACGAAAAATCCCAAGCTATTCAAAATTCTTCGCTACACCTAGAATGGTAATCACCATACTATCAGTCTGACATCCCCCCGCCATACAGGATGTGGCAAACAAAACGTCCCCTTGCCGCACCCTTGCCGCATTAAGCGTCCCCTTGCCGCATTGCCGCATAAAAAATAACCTGAATATCCGGGGAGTACTGAATATTCAGGTTGTTTATATGTATATTAATTTTTATATGCTTCAACAAAATACGTCTTTCCGTTCTGTATTGTTATCCTCCATGAAGGAAAGGCTGTTCCGGAGTCGATCCCCTTCCAATCCGATTCCGTATAACTGGTAGGGCTGAAGTAATAACCCACTTCAATCTCTTTTATAAATATGGGCTTTTCATTTTCCTGCAAAATTGTATTCATGGCCCTTATAAGTGCTTCTGTCGCAGGAATAATTTTTTTTCGCTGTTGTTGTGTTTTTTCATATTCTAACAGCATCGTCTCCATAGCAACTATTCCGTTATGATTTATGTATACGTAGATATAACTTTCTCCCAAAAATTTGTTTTTATATGTCTGGTTATAGACCAGTTTATACACGGGTCTATCACCAATACGTTCTTCTATCCCATAATAAATCTGATCCAGTTCAACATTATCCTTCATCAGTTTATGCTGTTTTAAAAAATCATCACCCATTTTTATGACGGTTTTTTCATTTAAGGTATAACTTTGCTTTTCATCCTCTATATTTTTATTTCTGTATGTTAACCTTTTGTTGCCTTCCACGATCAGTTCCTTATTGCTTTTTTCAAAAATTTCTCTCCTCAGACTACCGGAACCAAAGGTTTCCGTCCTTTTATTATAGTCTTTACCCAAAAACATTTTAGCCATTTTATCAGGATCAAAATTTTTATATCTTACCACCAACATCGGTAATGAAGGCATCTCTTTCGGAATAGGAATATCCAGATTTATACCGTTATCATTTAAATACTGCTCTACATTACCTGAATATTTACCATCTATAACTTGAGTTTCGTTTCGTTTAAAGGTATCGTCCAATATGTTATAAATTAAAAAAATGTTTGTGAGAACAAAAGCAACGATTAGTAAATTTTTTGCTTTAGACCAATCCATAAGCCTTCCACCGTCCGTTAATTTAACATAAATCCGTCAACAAGTTCTCCCGTATAACCATCAAAATAATAAATATTATTTTTAATTTTTACCATCCAGCAGGGCCTTAGAAGTTGAATTCTCTGCCTTTCTAGCGTATCGAAATATACTAATCCCACTTCCTCTATATCTTTCAATATTTGCAAGATTTTTTCCTCATCACGCATTTCCCCGCCAGGTTGGCCTTTGCTATCAGAATACTGCAGTTCCAAATGTCTGATATTCTTTTCGATTATGCCGGGAAAGTACAAAATCTTCTGTTCGGAATCCACCCCTTGCATATTCATTGCCCTGCGAACTAAACTATAATATGTTTTTACCTTATTGCCATAAACTTCTACCTTCAGGGGATGTTCCGTTTTGCCCCTGTTGAATTCAACCGGAAATCCCTCTATGCGATATCCGAACGAAAACCTGTATCCTTTATTTTGGCCGTCTGTAATAGCCTCGACATGTTTTAAATATGTGCCTTCCGGAAACCCGCCATTTTCGCAGACAAAATCTATGGCGGCATCGAGGGAAGCCAGGATATTTGTACTTGATATATTGCCAATCTCCTCTTTATATTCCAGGATACCTTCACTATTTATACGGACACTCTTTTCCCCGTATCCATAGATATAAACTATGGCACCACTGGTTTCTTTAATTGTTTTTACAAAGTCAAAATTCTTACTAAAGAATTTTTTCGCCCGTTCCCGAAGTGCCGTTTCATCTTTAACATCGACTGCGCTCTCCACAAAAATTTGTTTAGCAGCCAGGGTATAATTAATAGGTATAATAGTGTAATTTTCATTTACTTCGTCAAAAAGGGAGGATACAGGATGATATTTGATAAATTCCGTATCTTCCAATTTATCTATGAGATCAACCAGGGCAGTATCTTCTTCATGATTATATCGCCTGATTTCATATATATCATCTTTACTATCCCCTACAATATATATAATCCCCCGATTAAAGGCAGGTATCAATATTTTTTTTATTCCTTTTATATTTTTAACGATTTTATTATCTGAGGAATCAAAAACAGAAGAGATCAAAACAGCAGACATATTATCCCCAAATTCCAACTCTATGGATTTTGAAATATTAGCTTGAACATATGTATCATACCCGACCGGGATTATTTCGGGTTCTTCCGAAAAATAATCCCCAAGTATAGTTTTGCACCGATTCCATACAGAGTCTATATTTGAGGATAATATTGTATAATAATTTTTTTTTCTATCCCCCGCCCCAAAACTTACAACAATTGTTTTCGGTGAGATAACATTTTTTCGTCCTTCTATCACTGTCATGTGACTGTCTTTGCTTGCCCCGGTCCCTATTTTAAATATATCGACAGGAGAAGGAAACCATAGTTGTTGGATTAATATAATACTCATAATCACCAAAACTGAAAGAATTAAAGTTTTCGACCTTTCCCTGTTCATATCTTATTCACTCCAAGCCCTGTTATCTTTGCCATCTGCTCAGAGTAGGTTTGTTAACTACATCTTGTAGTAATTGTTTAATTTCCTTTGCATCCATTACATTTATAATTCTCTCTATGCTGTCCTCTGACCCATTTTTATATTTTATCATAAACTGAATTTTATTTAATCCCAACTTCAGATCTACCGACGCCCATCCCCTCTGTAATGCACCAACAGTTATATCGATTGGATCATAAAGCAATATGTACTTTTCCTTATCTTTTTCTATACTGCTGTTATGATAAACTTCTATACATATATCGGTATCTCTAGAGGCCCTAAAAGATACAAGTGCGTTTTTATCAGTAGTAATGATACTTCTTTCCGGTTCTATTATTTCAAAGAAATACCCTCCGGTTTCAACCCTTCTGATTTCGTCTGAGGGTCTGTTTACGGTATTATTTGCATAGCATGGCATGTTAAACATGCCTAATGCAAGGAATATAAACACCCCGATAATCAATCTTTTCGCCATATCAATTCCCCCTAAAAACGGCTAAATAAATTCATATTTTATTATACATTTTTTATGTTACAGTTATATTACAAAAAAGTTAAAATTGAATTACACATTATCTCCAACTTCCACAAAAATAGGTAAATGAATAACCGTTTTGGTGCCCACACCTTCTTCGCTGAATATTTCAATAGTACCCTCGTGAGCTTCTATTATCTCTTTGGCAATTGAAAGTCCGAGACCTGTGCCACCCAACTCACGGGCTCTCGCTTTATCAACCCTGTAAAATCTCTCGAAAATTCTTGCCAAATCCTCCCCGGGAATTCCGATACCGTTATCCTCTATTTCTAATATGAGTGTATCCCCCTGTGTATTAATGTCTATATTTATACTTCCGCCTTCAGGTGTGTATTTAATACTGTTGCTGAGCAGATTTAAAATAACTTGGCCTATGCGATCCTTATCCGCATAAATCATAGCAGCACCTTCTTCTAAATTCTCCGGGCTAAGGGATACCCGCTGCTGCTTGTTTTTTGCGGAAACATCTAATTTTGATATTGTTTCCTCAACAATCTCTTTCAAATCAACAGCCTTTTTACTCCATTTGGATTGCTGAAGATCCAAATCGGACAACTGTAACAGGTCCCTTACCAACCTGGCCATTCTTTCTGTTTCGCTGCCTACTACCTGCAAAAAGTTTATAGATAGTTCCCTGTCATCTATAGCCCCGTCGAGCAATGTTTCCGTGTAGCTCCTGATTGTCGTCAATGGGGTCTTCAGTTCATGGGAAACGTTAGCCACAAACTCCTTCCTCATGTTCTCCAGTTTTTGATGCTTTGTGACATCTTGGAGCAATATAATAATACCCTCAACGCCTCCGCTCTGATCCATAAAAGGCGCATAGCTCGCCTGCAATATGGGCCCGTTATTTATGCTGATTATTTTACTGCCCGTCCAATCTTTTTCCCTTTCCAGAAAATTTTCTATTTTAAATTGACCATTGTCAGAGGTAAATAATTGGTTAAAGTCCCTTGTCGCACAAATTTCTTCATTTATTCCAAGCATCTCTATAGCCTTGGAATTTATATGTATAATCTGTCCTTCCTTTGTAGAAGCAATAAGCCCATCCGCCATGTATTCAATAATCGTATCCATCTTTTTCTTTTCGCTGCCCATCTCCTGCAAGACAGCTTTCAGTTTTGCAGTCAAATAATTAAACATACCCGCAAGTTGCCCTATTTCGTCATCGGATCTGATCTCAACAACTTGTTCAAAATCACCCTGTGCCATTCTTTCCGCCTTGATTGTTACATCATTGATAGGACCCGTGACGCTTTTTGCTATAAAGTAGCCCAATATGATGGTTATAAATAGGGCTAGAAATGTAGCCTTTAATATAATCGCCTGGGATTCCTGCAACGTCTTATATATATCTTCCAGATTACTTTTCAGATAGACAGCCCCCGCGATACGATTATTGCTGTCGTGGATGGGGAAAACCATATGTTTGGAACTGTTGAGTTTGTTATCCCCCTGAACAATATCCTTTTCTTTTACATCCCCGTTAAAGGCGGCCAAGATCAGATCTGATTCTAGAAAATGGGAAGCATTTGCCTCACTGTTTTCACCCATATAGGACTCGTTAGTGCTAAAGACGATGGTAAAATTCGTATCATTTTTAATTACCGTAATTCCTGTACCCATCTGTTCATAATTTCTGATATTATTTTCGACCTCATTGGGACTGTTTTGCCAATCGATGGTTTCCAGGGATGTAATCACCGTATTAGCCAGATTTGACAAGTTATTACTGACAACGCCTAGATGATATTGTTCAAACTGTTGCATTAAAAATACCCCGATAATGATCATCGCCATAAATACCAGCAAAAAATAAATAATAATAAATTTCCACCTGATACTCTTAAACATCCCTAGACCCCCCTGAAATAGTATCCTACTCCTCGTCTAGTCATAATATATTCAGGAGCTCCCGAATCGTCTTCTACCTTTTCCCTCAATCTTCTTACAGTTACATCAACCGTTCTTATATCCCCATAGTACTCATAACCCCATACTTGCTCCAGGAGTTGCTCTCTGGTGAACACCTGCCCGGCCTGAACTGCTAAAAATTTAAACAGTTCATATTCCCTGAAAGTAAGATCTATAATATCACCACTTTTTGTCACTTCATACTTTGCAAAATCTATAGTTATTTTATCTATGGTAAGCATACCTTTCGTTTTATCATCGGTATTGACATCCGCTCTCCTTAAATTTGCTTTTACCCTTGCAAGCAGCTCCCGCATACCAAAAGGTTTTGTAATATAATCATCGGCACCCATTTCAAAACCCAGCACCTTATCGACTTCTTCCTCCTTGGCAGTCAGCATTAAAATCGGAACTGTTGAAATTTCCCTGATCTCTCTGCATACTTGAAACCCATCCAGTTTAGGGAGCATCACATCCAACAGAATCAGGTCCGGATTAAGGGCAATCGCTTTATGTAAGCCCTCTTCACCATCATAGGCTACAGAGGTTCTATAACCCTCCTTTTCAAGGTTAAATTTAACTATTTCCGCTATAGGCTTTTCATCTTCAACTATCAAAATACATTTTGTCATGATGAAACATCACCCCATTAAATTAATTAATTTACATACTATTAAGTAATTCTACCTTTATTTGCTTTTTCCTTTGCATTTTCTGATAAAATAGAATATTTGAGAAAGTTTGGTCAAACTTTCTCAAATAAATATATAAATTCATCCAAATTATGTCCCTCCCCCAAAAGGGTTATGGTATCTATCAGTTTATCTAACCCGTAATTGTCTACCATATTTTTGACCAGTCTGAACGACTGTGTATAGGCCTCATACTGATTCAGACTGTAAAAATTGCTATTCAGTTCCTCTACTGTATAGATATCTGTGTCTGTAAACACAACCTCCTTTCCCCATTCATAGCCATCAACCATATATTCAAAATACAGACTTACACCTTCCGTAAACCACATAGGGAAATTCCCGTTTCCGATATGATCTGTAAAGAGATGTGCTAATTCATGAAGCATCGGACCCCTGTTGCAAAACGCATATTCCAATTCCCCCGTCATTTTTACCCAAAGTTCGGGATTCAGAATATGGACACTATTTCCATAGTAGACGCCCATAGGGGGATCTCCTTTTCTCAGCATAGTTGTTTCCATCATCAGATCCGCATTGTCGTACACAATTACCAATATTTTGTCTTTAAATTCGTATTGAAAAATATCTATAATTTCCTTATATTTGTCTTCAGCCGTATCCTTAATTAATTCCAGAGTCTGTCTATTTATATCTTCGTATCTGAAAATAAAAGTATCTGTTTCTGTTTCCTTAAGATTACGTGTTTTATATAGTACAATTTTATTTTCCATGCCTCTGACCAAAGGCCTTAGCCCTTTTGATATTCCATAACTGCCCATACCATAAAATGATATCAGCCATATAAAAAGCAAGAGTACAGGTATAACTTTAAATGTGTATACCTTGTTTGTTCTTTGTATTGTCATAAAGTCCCCCTTCTAGAAACCAAAAGCCGGAAATCGGAATGCCGGAATTTATAAAGCCGGGTCGTTCATAGCCCTCAATTCCCAACTTCTAACTTTTATTATAACATATCATTCAAAATTCTACCATAAACGACAACCTGGGAATATACTCCAAATTTACTTTAACTATTTTTATCACCCATTATATATTTCTGCATAATTTATAAATATAGGATAAAAAAGCGAGGGGATAAAGTTATGCTTAAATATAAAAATATCATAGAAGACTCGATTATAGAACATCTTTCAGTTACCGATAAAGAAGAAATTCCGGTTATTATTTGCGGAAAAGACTGTCTATGTGACGATTTAGAAAAACACGTGTTGGAGATGGGGGGAAGGGTAAAATATATACTCCCTTTGATAAATGCGGTTGCCGCCTACATACCCACCGTCGGTGTCAAAAGTATGGCAATGAAGGATATAACTGAAAAGATTTACCTGGACGATCATGTACATAAATTGATGGATACAGCTCCTATTACAGTGGGTTCCGATTTTGCCAATGAATACGGGCTAACGGGCAAGAATGTTTCTATTGCTGTTTTGGACACAGGTGTTTTCCCCCATGAGGACCTGACAACCCCCCATAACAGAATCATCGGATTTAAAGATTTCATCAAACAAAAAGAGCAATCCTATGACGGTGACGGCCACGGCACTCATGTAGCGGGAATAGCTGCGGGTAACGGGTTTTCTTCCAGGGGGAAGTATATGGGAATTGCTCCTGATGCCAATATCGTAAGTGTAAAGGTTTTGAAGGACGACGGAAGCGGAAATATTTCAGATGTAATCGCGGGTATTCAATGGGTTATTAACAACAGGGATAAATATAATATTAAAATTATCACCCTATCCCTTGGAACAAAAGCAAAAAGCAGGTATAAGGACGACCTTCTTTGTCAGGCTGTAGATGCCGCCGTCACCTTTAACATCACAGTAACGGTAGCCGCCGGGAATAGTGGTCCCGACCCTTCTACAATAGCATCGCCTGCCATAAGTCCTAATGTAATTACGGTAGGTGCCTGTGATGACCGTAAGACCGTTCATTTGGGGGACATTTCCATTGCGGATTTTTCCAGTGCCGGCCCCACACAAGATGGGTTTAAAAAACCGGACATTGTAGCCCCGGGAGTTGGAATCAATTCCCTGGCAAACAGATCACTTGAATACAAAAAACTGTCGGGAACCTCCATGGCCGCTCCTGTTGTAGCAGGATGTGCCGCCCTATTATACGAAAAGAATCCTCAAATGACACCCCTGCAGATAAAAGAACTCATTATGTCCAACGCTACCGATCTCGGTCTTGATCCCAACAAGCAGGGAACAGGTCTTTTGAACATTGAAAAAATTATTAACGCCATGAAAAAAGGACCACTCGAAAGTAGTCCCGATAGTCCGTATGCCGGTGACGATATAATAGAACCATCGTCATCCATGGATATGTTTTTAATGGTGTTGTTGGTCCTTATTATACTGACTCTATAGCCCATAACTGAAAAGGTGCAATCTTCTTCACAAGAAATTGCACCTTTTCAGTTATGTCGCAAAAGTCTAATTATGCGTCACATCGTATATTTAAAATATCTGTATATTACACTCTCATCGCGGTTTGAAATTTTGATGGTTCCAACAGCTCCCTTCAAATAAAAAACCTTTATGACCTAACCCAATCC
>JAAYPJ010000035.1 GCA_012519835.1 Clostridiales bacterium
AAAAGAAATTGCCTTTGAATTATATGCTTATTGCTTGATGGGAAATCATCTTCATTTATTGATTAAAGAAGGAAATGAGAAAATCGGAAACACCATGAGACGAATAGGGGTAAGTTATGCCTATTGGCATAACCGGCAATATGATAGAAACGGACATCTATTTCAGGGTAGATTCAAAAGTGAACCGGTAGAAGACGATACCTATTTTTTAACTGTATTACGCTATATTCATCAGAATCCGTTAAAGGCCGGTTTAGTCAGTGATATAGAAGATTACAAATGGAGCAGTTATAATGAATACTACAAAACAAGTAATATAGTGGATACCAATTTTGCTTTGCAGATGTTTTCATCCGATAAATTGGTAATAGAAACCCGAATAATCAACTAACGCGCTTGTTAATCTTTATAAATATGGGCCTACAATAAATTGAAAGGGAGTGGGTGCGATGGGCCGTTTTATCTATAAACCGGAAAAAATAATATTGTCTGATGAGCAATTTGGGGAAATGGCTGAGTTTGTTAAACAACAAGATTATGTCTTGGCTTTTTATTTATACGGTTCCTATGGCACGGAAATGCAAACCCCTTTATCGGATGTTGACCTTGCGATTCTGCCAATGCCCGGAATAAGGCTGGATTTGAAAAAAGAACTCGAACTTTCTTGCCGGTTTGGAGAAATAGGGCGCAACGAGGACATAAATTTAATTAACTTAGCTAAAGTACCCGTTACGCTTCAAATGAATGTAGTTGAAGGCGGGAAACTGTTATATTGCAGGGACAGGATCCTGTTGGCAGATTTTTTAGAGCAGGTAATAAGACGATATTGTGATTTCGAAACTGATCTCAGGTCTCTTTATCTTGACTTCGATATTGGTTTGAGGGAGGAATTTCTATGCCGGTAGATCTGGAAAAGATACGACAAAAGCTTCAGTTCATGCGTAAAAATCTCCGTGAACTTCAGCAGTTTGCGGTGATGGATTTAAAACAGTTTGAAAACAATTCGCTTTATGAAGCAGCAGCAACAAGAATGTTGCAAATCACAATAGAGGCTTTGCTAGATATCTGTACACATATAATTGCCAGGGAGGGTTGGGGTTTACCGAAGACCTATGTGGAATCAATTGAAATGGCTGTTTATCATGGTTTAATCCCAAATGATTTTTTAGATATTTATAGGGCCATGGCTCGTTTTCGTAATAGGGTTGTGCATATATATGACGATATAGAAGCTGAGGAAATTCACAAAATTATTAAAAACCGTTTAGATGATTTCCGACCGTTTATGGAAAATGTTATCAAAAAATATTTAAAAACCTAAATGCGATTCATGATCCGCCTCAGCGCCCTATAATTACCCTGAGAGTCCGAGGTATAAACGGATTGTTTCATAACCATAGGTAAACATGCGGCTAATATACTAAACTATAATGGAAACAATTTGATTACAATATGTAGAAGATAATTCATAAAGGTGGCATGGAGATACTAATACATTACCTAGGGGTATTGGATTAAAATTGGGAAAGATGTTATAGGTTGCACCGGGGGAATGGAGGGGGGCAATTTGAGGATTTGTAAACAATGTCAGGAAGTAATGCTTGAAGGGTTTGATATTAAAGTTGAATGGGGAGGATATGGCATTAAAATCTCCGATGGAACGGGTATATTTGCAAAACGGTTGGAAAAACCTAAGGTTGCAATATGCCCAAAATGTGGTGAAATTTCCTTGTACATTGAAAATGTAGATAAAATGGATAAGCGGTGATATTCGGTTTTGTTGCCGGGACGGATGGACTTTTTGCACAGTCTGCTGTTTCAGGTGCACATGACTTTCTGATCATGTTTTTTTGTATTTTGCAAAACAAAATATGATACAATAACATTACACTGGGCTATATGATGGGATGGTAGTTATGGGATTAGGGATGCACCAGGAACCGTCCCCAGTGCATTTTAAACATAAATCCAAAGAAAATTAAATCTTTGGATTTTTTTGTTTCCACTTCTTTACAAGTTGCCTTTGCCCGTCTGCCACCAAATGCCGAACAATCATGCCTGTGTGTCTTGATGCCAGATTTCTGGGATCATCAACACCGAATTCATTGGCAATTTCCATCTTATATTTTTCAAACGCTTCCCTTGCTTCAGGAACTACCAGTCTATTCTTAGGTATTATAATCAACTCCTTGGTTTCATTTGATATTATTATCTATCAATTAACTGATATTATTCATGTATAATTAATGTGACAGTGGTGTCAACAGTGCATGTTAGATGTCACAAAAAGCCCTCCATTTGCGTTATAAGGGTAGAGATAGATTTCTTGATTTGATTTTTGGTGAAAGGAGCGATGAGGTGGAACCTAATGAACTCAACAATACCTTTGCAACAGGTGGGGAGTATGAACTGCGATGTGCCGTTCAACTCTACGGCCAACCCATGCTGAGATATTGTCATAACATACTTTGTGATTATTTTGAAGCTCAAGATGCTGTGCAGATGACATTTATCAAGGCTTACAACAAGAGAAACAGCTTTAAAAACGGAACATCTTTATCGGCATGGTTGTACCGCATCGCGTATACCACCTGCATTGATCTTCTTAAAAAGAAAAAATTGCTGTTATTTTTACCGCATATTAAAGTCAAATCATTTATTAATAATGAAGATGACAATACAGAATTTATAAAACATGATCTGAAAAAGGCACTTTTAAAATTATCTCCGGAGGAACGTGCCTTGGTATTTAGCAGGGTTATTGACCAAAAAAGTTATAGGGAATTAGAAGAAATCTATCGTATATCGAGTAGTACATTAAGAAAACGCTATGAAAGAGCAAAGAAAAAATTGTCTGGGGCGTTACAGGAAACCGATTCTTATTATAAGCAATTGGGGGGAAATAAAA
>JAAYPJ010000036.1 GCA_012519835.1 Clostridiales bacterium
CCTATTAACCTGCCAATTTTTAATTTTGCTATATTATATGGCAATATTATGCAGATTGCAGTATAAAGGGTTGGATGGGGATGCTGGAACAGTTGCCCATTTTTGCACAGTCTGCCGTCCCCGTGTTAAAATTTTGGAGGGCTTGTTTATTTTCTGCCCGTTTTTTTTCGTTTATTTATAAATAGTTTAGGGTAAGGATTATAACAAACAAAGTTTGAAAAAACTTATAAAAAGGAGGAGAGGGTATGGACAAGAAATTTTCACATCCGTTTATTCCAAATTCTCAGCCCGATATCAAAAAACAAATGCTGGATGAACTGGGAATGGCAAGTGTAGAAGATATCTTCAAAGAAATACCGGATCATTTAAGGTTTAAAGGTGAATTAGATTTGCCGGAACCGATAGAATCCGAATATGAATTACGCAGACATGTAAAAGGTATACTGAGCAAAAATTCCAACTGTGAGGACAACATATCATTTCTCGGCGGAGGTACTTGGCAACATTATGTACCATCTGTGTGCGACACTATTGCATCCAGGGACGAGTTTTTAACAGCTTATGTTGGCGATGCATATGATGACCACGGCAAATTTCAAGCCCTTTTCGAATTTCAGAGCATGATAGCCGAATTGGTCGGTGTGGACTGCTCGGGTACTCCTACATTTGATTGGGCAAATGCAATCGGAATTTCATGTCGTATGGCATCCAGAAAAACCGGCAGGCGAGAGATTATTCTTCCCGAAAATATCAGCCCCGGCAGATTGGCCGTTATCAGGAATTATTTGAAACCGGAAATTAAGATAACGACGGTTAAAAGTGAAAAGAAAACAGGTTTAATGGATATAGATGATTTAAAATCAAAACTGAGCGATAAAGTAGCCGCTGTTTATTTTGAAAATCCCACATATTTGGGAGTTATAGAGACGCAAGGGTTGGAGATTTCAAAATTAACCCATGAGGTGGATGCAGAAGTCATAGTGGGATGCGATCCTTCGTCATTGGGGGTTTTGGAAGCTCCTGCAAATTACGGTGCGGATATAATCTGCGGAGAAATTCAACCGCTCGGAATGCATATGCAGTATGGCGGAGGGCTTGGAGGATTTGTTGCAACCAGGGATGAGGCGGACTATGTCGCAGAGTATCCACAGTTGCTGTATGGAATTACAACCACCCTGAGTGAAGGTGAATATGGATTTGGGGAGGTAGCCTACCACAGAACCTCTTACGCTTCGAGAGAAAAAGCCAAGGATTTCGTCGGAACCCAGGCGGCTTTACACGGTATTACCGCGGCAGTTTACCTTGCATTGATGGGACCGCACGGAATGAAGGAGCTCGGGGAGGGCATCATGCAGAGGGTGAGTTATGCAATCAACGAAATTACCAAAATAGAGGGTGTAAAATTGGCATATGAAGGATTCAACTTTAAGGAATTTGTGTTGGATTTCAATGGGACAGGCAAATCTGTGGATGAAATAAACCAAGAGTTGAAAAAGATGAATATTTTCGGAGGCATAAACCTGAAAAAGGATTTCCCGGATTTAGGAGAAAGTGCTCTATATTGTATTACGGAGGTTCATACAAAAGAGGATATTGATAAATTAATTTCTGCATTACAAAAGATACTTGCTTAACCAACGAAGTTATCCCGGGACGGACAGAATAGTTTTGGCCCTCGAGGGATCCCGATTTTTTACCACCTCGGGTGAATGGCAACATAATAAGAAATTTCAATCATTCGATTGATATAAATCAATTTGAAAGGAGAGTTAAAATGAGTCCTGTAAAGATAAAAGAAAATTTCCAACAAGCCAGATGGAATGAACCGATAATATATGAGAAATCAAGGCCCAATGTGCGTGGGATATTGCCTCCAAAGGCGGATAAAGAAATTGTGGAATTGGTGGGAGATGTAGTAAGTAAGTTACCTGACGGAATTCGAAGAAAGGAACTTCCGAACTTGCCTGAGGTATCCCAAAAACATGTATTGGCACATTATATAAGATTATCCCAGGAAACCTTGGGAGCCAATCTGAGTAATGACCTGAGTGAGGGCACATGTACCATGAAATATAATCCCAGGGTCAACGAGGACCTGGTAGCCGAAACGGATTTTGCAGAGTTGCATCCGCATCAAGACGAAGATACGGTGCAGGGGATTTTAGAAATATATCATAAATTCCAGAAAGTTGTGAAAGAGGTTTCCGGTTTGGACAGGTTTACATTACAGCCTGGCGGAGGGAGTCAGGCAATCTATACCGCGGCTTGTATCGTGAGAGCATATTGGGAAGACAAGGGTGAAGCGGATAAGAGGGACGAAATAATAACAACCATATTTTCACACCCTGCCGATGCGGCGACACCTGCCACGGCGGGATTTAAAATAATAACCATCTATCCTGACGAAAGGGGGCTTCCCGATATTGAAGCCTTGAAGGAGGCTGTTTCGGAGAGAACTGCAGCCATCTTCATGACCAACCCTGAGGATTTAGGGATGTACAACCCGATAGCGGACGAATTTGTCAAAATTGTGCGCAGTGTTGGGGGATTATGTTTCTATGATCAAGCAAACGCGAATGCATTTCTGGGTGTAGCCAGGGCAAAAGAAGCAGGATTTGACATGTGTCATTTTAACGTACACAAGACCTTCGGATCACCACATGGGTGCTCGGGCCCGGCTTCGGGTGCGCTGGGGGTTACCGAAGAACTGGTAAAATATTTGCCGGTGCCGTTGGTAGAATATGACGGTGAAAAATATTATTTAAACTATGACAGTGAAAAATCGATAGGTAAGGTCAGAGACTTTATCGGGGTTTCAGGAGTCATATTGAGGGCATATGCCTGGTCAATGGCAATGGGTGCAAAGGGATTACGTGAATGTGCCGACGTATCTGTAATCAACAATAACTATTTGGAGAAAAAGGTTCTCGGCATTCGCGGAATTTCAAGCGCATATCAAGGTAATGATATTACCAGACAGGAACAGATAAGGTACAGTTTCGAGAAATTATATGAGGAAACCGGGGTAGGCTCGAATGATATGAATGCCAGGATAGTGGATTATGGAATCCCCAGTTTTTGGTCAAGCCATCACCCATGGTTAATACCTGAACCGATGACATTAGAACCTTGTGAAACATATTCAAAGGATGATCTGGATGAGTATGCGGCCGTACTGCAAAGACTTTCGGATGAGGCCTACTCAAATCCCGAAATACTGAAAACAGCACCGCATAATTCATCTTCACATAGACGTAATGATGAAGAATCCCTGGATGATCCGACAAAATGGGCAACCACCTGGGCTGCTTATTTAAAAAAACATAGATAAGATACAGTGGCAAAACAATGGTTAAACAACAGTTAAACAATTGTTCCAATGTTGTTATGTGACCCTGTTATATTGGCGACAGTTTATGGGGGGCAGGTGGGACAAACATCTGTCTCCTATCTGATTTTAAAACATTCCGAAATATAAATAAATTTGGCAAACTGAAGCAATGGGGACTGAAGTAATGGAGACGGTTCTTTTTGCTTCAGTTTTGCATTACGAAGTAACGGGCGAAGCAAAAAGAACCGCCCCCATTGCTTCACAAAACACTATGCAAAGGTGGGAATAATTCATGAAAAAAATAGGTCTGATTGTTAACCCGATTGCCGGAATGGGTGGAAGTGTAGGCTTAAAAGGCAGCGACGGTTTGGAAATATTGGAGAAAGCGAGGGCGCTCGGGGCAAAACCCAAATCGTCATACAGGACTACACAAGCCCTGGAAAAGGTATCCCCGTTTAAGGATAAAGTGGAGATAATTACATATCCCGGTGAGATGGGAGAAAATGCGGCAAGGGCTTGCGGATTTGAACCCACGGTAATAGGTTCAATAGATAAAGACAATACAACCCCACAGGATACTAAAAATGCCGCCAAGGACATGAAAAAATTGGGTGTGGATTTAATACTGTTTGCAGGCGGTGATGGAACAGCGAGGGATATTTATGATTCGGTGGGTATCAGCATTCCCGTCCTGGGAATTCCTACAGGGGTGAAAATCCATTCCGCTGTCTACGGCCAAAATCCCAAGAGGGCAGGGGAATTGATATCACTTTTTGTGCAAGGCAAGGTAGTTGAGTTTAAGGAACAAGAGGTTATGGACATCGACGAAGATGCTTTTCGTGCAGGAAGGGTTACGGCGAGGCTGTATGGCTATCTCAAGGTCCCGTTCGAAAAGAGATTCGTCCAAAGCAGAAAATCGGGCGGAATAAAAACAGAGGAGGCATCATTGGAAGGCATAGCCCATTATGTTATAGATTCCATGTCGGATGATTATATTTATGTAATCGGTCCCGGGACCACCACCCGTTCAATTATGGAAAAGTTGGGGTTAAAAAATTCCCTGCTTGGTATGGATGTGGTATATCAAAAGAAACTTTTGGCAAATGATGTGAGTGAAGAGGAACTGTTAAATTTAATAAAGGGTAAAAAGGCAAAAATTATTATCACTATTATCGGCGGCCAAGGGCATATTTTCGGTAGGGGCAACCAACAATTAAGCCCGACTGTTTTAAATCAGGTACGGAAAGAAAACATTATCGTTGTATCGACAAGGGAAAAATTGAATACAATCTTTGGAAGCCCGATGCTGATTGATACCGGTGACAGTGAAACGGACAACATGCTCGAAGGCTATTATAAGGTTGTAGTGGGATATGATGATTTTATCATGTACAAGGCCATGTCCTAAGACACAAATGTGACAAATGGTGACAAATGGGGACGTACCTAATTTGTCACATTTGTTACTTTAGGTGAAATATCCTCATGTTAACATTAACAATAGAACCGTCCTCGTGTTAATTTCAAAAAAATCATTGACTTTATATTCTACAGGATGTACAATTGAGTTAACGCTACATAATGTAGAATATGGAGGTGATTATTTTGGATATAGTTAAAATTTCGGATGCGGAATACGAAATAATGAGAATTATCTGGAACAAAAATGAGGAAGTCACTACGGCGGATATAATCGAAGAGTTAGGGGAGGAAAACACTTGGAAACATACAACCATACTCACCCTGGCTAAACGTTTGGTAGACAAGAATGTATTAAAAGTAAGGAAGGAAGGCAGGTTTAATTATTATTCTCCCGCTATAAGTAAGGATGAATACAAATCACGTCAGGCTGATGAATTTATAGAAGATATGTATGGCGGAAGTATAAAATCTTTGGTTGCTTCCCTCTACGGCAACAAAAAAATAAGCGAGGAAGACATAAAGGAATTAAAAGACTGGATTAGGAGGGTGTGATATATGAGTTCAAATGCTAAAGAATTGAAATCCAGGCTTCAAAATATGCTGTTCTTTAAAAGAAATTCCGGGTCCAGACGTATAGTTTCCCTGGTTGTATCACTTTTGATATTGGTATCGGGACTTACTGTGGCCTGTGATGTGATGCCGGGTGACGCCGGAAATATCAACAATTCCCTTGTAGTATACCTTAAGAATGACGGTTTATATTTTGCCTATTTGGACGGTGGGGAAGAGGTTAAAATCCAGGACGGAGACAGTTTTGAATATCCCCTTGTTTCAAAATCGGGGAATTATATAGCCTATACCCAAAATGGTAGCCTTTATATATATGATATAAAAAATGGGGAATATGAAAAAATAGCGG
The DNA here is from genome assembly GCA_012519835.1 of Clostridiales bacterium. GTDB lineage: Bacteria > Bacillota > Clostridia > Peptostreptococcales > Natronincolaceae > JAAZJW01. The sequence goes on from JAAYPJ010000036.1 coordinate 5,673, forward strand.
ACGAAATTAATCATTATTATATTGCTTATGATTGGGTAGATGACGAAAACATAGTATACGCTACCAAGAATTCGGGTTTTGCAACGTTTAATGTATCAACCAAAGAAACAAAGGAACATTCGGATGAACATTATTATGACAGTTTTAAAGCATCCGATAAGAACATTATCTATGCCAGAAAAGAAAGCAGATGGGCCACGGAGGAAGGGAATTTTGGGGCTACCGATGGTGTCGTGGAAATAAACCTGAATGAATATGATTCCGAAAATAAGACATTCTCAACAGACATAATAATAGAAGGCAGGAGAACCACAGATGAAATGATCGGGTATGTCCCTATTGTGTGGAACATATCTGAGGATGGTAAATATATTTATATCATGGAAAAACCCGAATCAGGTTCGTTAAGTGCAGACGGGATAGGCATAGGAATATATGATGTCGATAAAAAAACACATACGGAATTCACAGATATAGCAATACTGCGTTATAAGACCAACCTGGCCATAAACCCGAAGAATAACAATCTAATCGGGCTGATAGAGGGTGGCGGCAGGGAAATGATTGAAAACAAGGAAGCCATTTTGTTAAATATCAATGAAGATAAAACATACGAGGCTGTTAACTTTATGGATGAAGACTTAGTTGCTATGACCCCGAATTTTACACCGGACGGTGAAAAATTATTGTATTCGGCAACTAAAAACCTGGAGGGTATTTCAATAACTGATTTGGATGACATATATGGCAATATATATTCCAGTATATATGATGTCTGGGAAAGCCAACCGCATAATATTTACGAATATGATTTGAAAACATCGGAAGTCAAAAAAGTAACAGACGGAGGACATTTTGATTTTATGCCCATGAGCATTTCTAGAGATGAAATATTATTTATCAGATACAAAGGCGATGATCTCTACAGCCTGGTAAAGTTGGTTAATGGGGAGGAAAGCATAATAGTTGACGATGTTATTTTCAGCGGTGGCAGTGATGGCTACGTCTTCGGTTACTATGGACATATATATACGGAACAGGGAATGGATGTGTTCATCAATAAATAAAGGGCCGATCAATGTGCCGTATTTGTCTAATTATGCGTCACATCGTATATTTAAAATATCTGTATATTACACTCTCATCGCGGTTTGAAATTTTGATGGTTCCAACAGCTCCCTTCAAATAAAAAACCTTTATGACCTAACCCAATCC
>JAAYPJ010000037.1 GCA_012519835.1 Clostridiales bacterium
CATATTCCATAAAGATAGTGGAAGGCAGTCATAATGTAAATACTGTTCAGATTAACAAGATGGTGACTGTTCCGACCCCTGCCGATACATTTTATAATGGGGAAATCACAGACAGAAAAAAGATTGAGCAGATTATAGCTGAAACATTGATAAGGGAAAACATTAAGGCCAAAAATGCGGCCTTTACTTTGGAGAGTACGGAAGCGATCAGCAGGGAAATCGTTTTGCCTTGGGCGAAACCCCGGGAGCTGGAGCAAATAATAGGGTTCGAGGTAGAACAATACCTGCCTATAGAAATGGACAAATATATTTTACAATATAAAATAATAGACGAGTTTGAAGAAGAAGGTGTGAAGAAAGTTACTGTCTTGGTGGTGGCCTTACCGATGGAAATCAGCAAAAATTATTTGGATTTAGGTAAGAATGCGGGATTAACCCCGTATTATTTGGATATTCATTCCAATACCGTACATAAATTACTGCTTCCGAAAACTGTAGTCAATGATAGTTACCCCTTAGAAGAACAGACTATAGCGGCAATAGATTTGGGACATCAGTTCATAAATGTGACCGTCATAAATAAAGGACTGTTTGAATTCAGCAGGCTGTTAAACAAAGGCGGCAGGGATATCGATATAGGTATATCCGGTTTATTTAATCTTTCCTTAGAGGAAGCGGAGACCAGGAAAAAGGAGATAAAAAATATCAATCGTGATACGGAACAGGATAGTTCTGCTATGTTGATAACCATAGTAGAAGAAACTGTATTGAACTGGCTGGATGAAATACAAAAAGTTTTTATGTATTATACAAGCAGAAGCACTGACAATGTTATTGACAGTATCTGCATATATGGTGGAAGTTCCGATATCGAAGGTATTTCAACTTATATCCAAGAGTTTTTTAATATGCCCACCTTTAGAATAAACAGTTTGAGCAATATAAAATTTAATAATAACCCGGAAGGAGCTTCTGTATCAAATTATATTAATGCTATAGGGGCTATTATCAGGAGGTAGGGGGGATAAAATGAAAGATTTCAACTTTTTTGAACCTTATTTAGACAAGAGGGAAATTTCAACATACAATATTCTGATCCTATATGCTGTCGGTTTAGTTGTGGTGCTGGGTATGATCATATATCCCTTGGTCAACGTTTTTAGAATAAATTCCCTAAAGAAAAGCGTTGCGGCCATGAAAGAAAATCTGGAGTCCAGTGCTATCTATGAACGATTAAGTGTTGTAGAACAGAAAAAAGAAAAGGTGTCTGAAATGGAAGAAAAACTTTCACTCTTGGAGAATGTAGATAAAATCATCGAAAGCAGAGATGTTATAAATGATTTACTTCTGGATAGGGTAACAGGCAGGGTTCCAAAAGATGTCTTTTTCAGATCATTGAGCCTTTCATCCGGTCAAATTCAGATACAGGGAGCGGCGACTGACAATTTAGCCGTTGCTCATCTGGAGAGCAATTTAAAATCCGATAAGGGTTTTAAGGATATTTATATTTCAAATATATCACTGGACGAAGGTCTGCATAATTTTTCAATTAATTTTGCTTTGGAAACTGCAGAAGAGGAAGATACAGAGCAGGAAGATGTAGAACAAAATGACGCAGAACAAAAGGATGTGGGGCAAAATGGGACTGAATAAAAGAGAAAGAAATTTATTGATAGGTTTAGGTGTTGTATTATTGTTCTGGGGATATTACAGGTTTATTATATTGCCCCAGTCTAAGAATTTAGCCTCAAAGCGGGAAGACAGAACCCGTTATGAAAACGAGTTGATTGAAATACAAACTGTTATCGCTTCTGAAAAGGAAATCGACAACAGATTTGCACAAATAAATGATGAAATAGACGTATTATCTGAAAAGTATTTTTCCAAGATAGATCAATCCCGATTTATTTTGTTAATAAATGAATTGTTGGAGGGTACGGGTCTGTTTATTCAAAACATATCTTTTGCTCCACAGAGAACAGAGGGCATCGGGGATGCGCTGGTAGAGGTTATGTCGGTTACCCTGCCCTACGAAGGTGAATACCCTTCTCTGATTTTGTTTTTGGAGAGGATCCGCGAACATATTCCAAAAACTGTTATACAAAACATGAACATCAGAATAAAAGAAAGGGAATTGCTATCCGGTACTATATTGTTGGATTTCTACAGTCTACCCGATCTTGTCAGGGATACCTCCATGGCATACCTTTTTGACAGCAGCGAGATAAACCCTGATCCCTTTTACTCATTTGAAGATTATTTTCTGTTTGGCGACGGTTACTATGGGACAATTGATTTGAGCGGTGTTAAGATTAATTTTGACAGTTCCAGGGTTCTTGTAGAAGGATTCGACAATAAAGTTTTGGATTTTGTGCCTTCCCATCCAAGTATAAAAGGTGAGATAGCTGCAAATGAAAACTCGAAACAGGGCGCCAATTCTCTGGGGTTGTACTACAGCTTCCCGCCTATTCAGGATGAAAAACAGGTCCATGTGGTTTTCAACAGCAGGGAAGCTGTTATTTCCAAACCTCCTGAAAGCATAGGTTTATGGGTGCATTCCAATGACGCAACCAAACATAATATAAATCTCAGGATAAAGGACAGAGAAGGGGAAAAATACGACATAAATCTGTACAACAATGTAGATTGGATTGGATGGAAACATTTAAAAGGCAATATCCCTCAGGACAGTTCTTTGTATCCTATGGAAATAGAACGTATTATAGTTGATATAGATTCTATCGATGACGGCAAAGGCACTTTGTTGTTTGATGCTTTGGAAGCATTTTATATCATTGAAACACCTGTTACCGATGATAACAGTATCGGAAACCATATACTTTACGATGTTCGGGTAGGAGATACCCTGAGCAGTATCAGTAAGGCCTTTTATAACGATACATTGCATCAGGACGATATTAAAAGATACAATGGCATTAACAGTAACAGTGATCTTAAACCGGGGAAAATAATAATTATCCCTGATGCATCCTGGGAGGAAGGCAGCGGATAGAATAATCGACAGCTATTTTCAACGATATCACCATTTTTTATGGGGTAAGGAATTTTGTACGGTTTTGATATCGATATATCGGCGAGGGGGTAAGTAAATGAGGCGAAAAACGGCTTTGATGATGGTTTTTACATTAATCTTTTCAATTATATTTAATATGAATTCCGGTATGTCCGTCACGGTAAATGCCCTCAATGGCGGACCCAGGTTAATAGGTTCAAATATAAGAGATGGTGATGAAAATGTTTCTGTCCATAAAACATTTGTTTTAACTTTTAATATAAAAATTGAAATAAATGCAAGCAGGATTAAATTATTTAATCAAAACAGTTTCAGGATGGAAACTGTCAGGGTCAGCACAGATGGTGATAGTACATTAACAATTGAACCGAGAAACAATATGGAAACTTTTTCGGACTACCAATTAATTTTGGAAGAAGGCTACGTTACCAATATATTTGGCGATTCTGCGGAAGAGAGAATTATTTCTTTTGTTACCGAGGAAGAACCGGGAGATAAGGACGACAAAACACCGGAAAAGGAACGGACATATGGCCAACAGTTTGGGCAGATTGCCGGACGGTTGAGCGGATATATGGATTTTTTGAACAACAGAAAATTTGATTGGGAAAGGGTTCTGCCCTCTGATAGAAAAATCATCAGTGAATATAATCTCAACAGAGAAACTGAAGTTTACAGAAATTCATTTTTAGCAGATTTTGAGGAAGGTTTTAAAAAAGGATACGAAGAAGCATTCAGAAACGAGAATTTTGGTATTATACTGAGTGCCCATAAGGACGGGGCGGCACACGGCCAGTTTTTCGGTTCCCTGCTTGGAGAAATACATGGAAGAAGGGACTTCTATAATGACAGAACAAATGATTGGACCAGATGGTTGCCTTCCGACAGAGATATAATCAGCGAATATAACCTGTCGAATGATGACAGTGCTTATTCGGAATCTTTTGTTTACGCCTTTAAAAATGCATACAGAACCGGTTATACCACCTTTTTCAGACTGACAAACGCCGAGGACAGTAAAATCATAAAGGAAAATGGAATAAGCCATGGACAAACAGTTGGAGGGTTAGCAGGAAAAACCCAAGGCAAGCTCGATTATATGGCCGGAAAAGACAACGATTGGAGATCAAGTTTACCTGCAGATGATTTTTTAATAGAAACATATAATCTGATTAGGGAACATGTTGAATATATGGAGGGTTTTTTAGTAGGCTACAAGCAGGGTTACAGAGAAGCATATATTCGGACCTTTCAGGATGAAAACATGCAGGTTTCGGCAGGCAATCTGAATACCGCCTATATATCTATGCACGGTGGAATAGCCGGCAGCTTTGACGGGGAGGCGGAGCTGTATATTGAGCCGGGCAGCATATATACAGAAACGGCTTTAACCATTGCAAAACTCGGTACACCCAATTTGCCTGTAGGTACCGATATAATACCCGCTACCGCAAGCTATAATATTAAGGTACAAAATACATCAAATATTATGGATCTTAAAAAGCCCATTGTGCTTGAATTCCGGTATTACGGTTCCAAATCTGCAGGCATATATGAATTAAAGGACGGCAAGTGGTTTTATCTGCACAGTACGGTGGAAGACGGCGGAATTTATACTGTTATAAATACAAATAAATATTCAGGCGGAACATATGCAGTTTTAATCGACGAAAGATATGAAGCCGTAGACGATATAGGTGGACATTGGGCGGTGAAACCCATAGAAACCTTTTTAAAAAGAAATTATGTTAACGGTTATCCCGACAGAACCTTCAGACCCGAACAGAGTATAACAAGGGCTGAATTCGTGAAGGTATTGGATAATGTATACAATTGGGACAGGTATATGCCCTATATATATGTGAGCACCTACTTTGCGGACAGTTCGGTTTTCGGAATTTTTGCAAATTCCATTTCAAAAGCGGCATCGTTGGGATACGTCAGGGGTTATGAAGATAACACCTTCAGGCCGCACATTTCCATCTCCTATCAGGAAGTGGAATGGCTGATGCAAAGAATTACGGGCAGACCCGATTTCAAATGGGATACGGTTGCAGAAAAGATTTTAACAGACTACTATGTCCGTCCGAAAAGCTATAACAGCAAACAAAATTATATTACCCGCGGAGAGGTTGTTTATCTGTTGTACCTATTAGAAGAAGGGTTGATACAATAGGGATAGACCTTGTATTTTTGTCATCCCGGGACGAACAGAACGGGTTCGACCTGCGAAGAATGATCTGGCGGATGTCATCCTGAAATGGACAGAATAAGTTTGACCCGCGAAGGATCTGAAAAAACAATGGTTAAATAATAGTTGAACAACAGTTTAGCTACAATTAAACAATCGTTCAAGTAAAAATGGGGGAAATCATATGATCAGAAAACCATATTATATTTTAACTGTATTTATTGTTTTGATGTTATTATTCAGTGTTGTATTTGCTAACGTTGCACCTGATAAAACTGTCGGTGACGGCGGTACTGTCAATAATTCTCATAATACCATGATAGTGACACTGAACATTGACTATGGACGGGCAACTACACAGAACAGTTATGTGACTCTGAATTTAAATGTTACAGGCCAAGGTGTAGATTTAAATAGCTTAAGAGTTCAGTTTTCTTTAGATAACCAAAATTGGAGTGGGTATAATCCCCTTACACAGAAGTGGGAGGGTGGGTTTTTCGGTAGATATCAATCCTTTTATCCAAGTTTTTATATAGGTTCCGGCAGCGGTTTAAAGACTGTTTATGTTAAGGTTATCGATATTAACGGAAATGTCGGGTCAGCCAGTGCTAAAATTAATTTCAGTTCCGATACCCAAAATCCGTATATAGTAAATCCTCAATCATTGGAGTTAAATAATTTCCAAGGTCCCTTAGCCAAGGCCGGAATAAAAAGCGGAAGCGGTTCTTTATATGATCCCTATATTATTTCCGATAATAATACCAGGCTTGTATCCAAGATGCCCAATGTCACCGAAATATCCTACCATATGTACGAGAACGTTTGGTCGCCCTGGTATAAGGTAATCAACGAACAGGCTGATATTCCTATAGTTTTCAATAATACAGAGGGATTGAAAGAGGTACGGCTCAGAAGCAAAAATAAATACGGGGTAAAGGGTAATGCGGAAATTATCTATTATCTTTTGGACTATTCAAACCCTACGGTTAAATTACATACCAACTATCATTCTTTTATAGCCATAGACGGCAAGTTGCAGTTCGATTTGGAGGTAGACGATAA
>JAAYPJ010000038.1 GCA_012519835.1 Clostridiales bacterium
GAAGCCATGGGAATGGATACCGCTTTTTTGGATCGCATGCATTGTTATTCACCGGGCTGGGAAATACCAAAATATATGCCCGGATATTTTACTGATGATTATGGATTTATAACAGACTATTTTGCGGAGATAATGCGTGAGTTACGTAAAATCTCCTATGGCGATGCACATGATAAATATTTCAGGTTAGGCAATCAGTTAAATCAGAGAGATACCATAGCCGTGAAAAAGACCGTGTCAGGTATGGTTAAACTGATTTACCCGGATGGGAATTATACCAAAGAAAATATTGAAGAAATCTTAAGGTTTGCTCTGGAAATGAGGAGAAGGGTTAAAGAACAGCTGAAAAAAATCGGGGGCATGGAATTTTATGATGTTAACTTTTCGTATATAGATATCGAATCATTCGGTGAAGAATATGTGCCGGTTCCGGAACAAGGCGGAGGCAGTTTAATCCCGGAAGGGATGGGAAAGCCCGGGCATGTTTATCATGTAGCTCGCGGTAAATCCGGAATGTTGGGCGTTTTCAAACTGGAAACACAGATGACGGCAGGAAGCGGCAAATTTGAAAGAACAGGTCTGGGTTCTAATTCTGAAGCCAAAGAATCTGTAGATACTGCATATAAATATCTCAGGGCTAATAGTAAAAATATCAGCGGAAATATAAGTACCACAACCAAAGATTATTTGGTTGATGTTCAGGATTTGAACGGTATAGGTATGACCACAGGTTTAACTTTGTCTACTATAATAGCTATTTGTTCTACAGCTTTGGGAAAACCGACCATAAGCAGTATGGCCATATTAGGGGACATAAGTATCGGGGGAACCCTAATTAAAGTAGAGGAATTGGCTAATACTTTACAGGTATGCTTGGACAGCGGTGCCAAAAAGGTTTTATTGCCTTTAACATCAGCAGCTGATTTAGGAACAGTGCCCCCGGAATTAGTAGGATCTTTTAACTTAATTTTTTATAGTTCACCTGAGGATGCGGTGTTTAAGGCGTTGGGTGTAGAATAGTGTGGCATGGGGACGCTTTGTTTGCCACATTTGGGAGGGACAAAAGTTGGCACGGGGACGCTTTGTCTGCCACATTGCTTAAACTGTTGTTATCCCCACAATAGCGAACTTGCTTCCACAACCCTGTTTCTGCCTTCTTTTTTGCCTGATATAATGCGCGGTCGGCCGCCCTAACCAAATCCTCAATGAAATCCGGAGATAGTAAGGGAGGAATTCAAGTTGTAGAAGTGATAAATAGATGGGGGTGAGGGGTGTGAAATGGCAAGAAGTCAGGAAGCTATATCCAAATCAATTTGTTAAACTTGAGGTGTTAGAATCGAGGGTTATAGGAAATAAGGAATATGTAGACGATGTGGTGGTAATTAAGGCTATTTCAGATGGAAAAGAAGCAATGAGGGAGTTTGTTAATTGTAAACCCGGACAATTCATATATAGTACAAAAAATAAAGAAATAGTTATACAGTTAACAAAGAATATTGGAATTAGGCGGAGTATAGTGTGACAAAAGGGGACATACCCGATTTGTCACACTTTTATTTACGGGACAAAAGGGACACCCCTAATTTGTCAACATAGTTTGATAATATTAATAATTATTCTTTAATAAAATTTGATATAATATAGGTATGGAAGGGGGGTTTTATATGGCCAATGAGGAAAATAGGGTAAGGGTAAAAAA
>JAAYPJ010000039.1 GCA_012519835.1 Clostridiales bacterium
AATTGTTTAATGATTGTTTGTATTTATTGCTTGCAAACGTATATGTAGTTATGATAAAATTAAGTGTAATAGCTATGAATTTATTTAGTATAATTAAAAAAATCGCTGAATTCTGTAGAGAAGCGGGGGAACCAATCTTTTGGGGTGAATCCCATTTGGGATGGGCTGCCTTTGGCCCTAATCCGACAGCTAACTTCGTAAGCGTAAAAAGGGGGAAATACATTCTGCCTATATTTAGACTATGGTACCCCATGGTCTTTTTTAGTCCTAAATTTTAATTTCTTGAACAAGATATAGAAGATTATTTTGGGGGTGATATTTTGGAAAGGGAACTTACTTATTGTATTATTGGAGCGGGTAACGGGGGAATTGCCATGGCGGGTTATCTCGCTATGGTTGGGTATAAAGTTAACCTGTATAATAGAACATTGGCAAGGATATCTCCTTTAATGAGAGAACGGGTAATCTATCTTGAGGGTGAAGAAAAGGGATACGGGGTATTAAACAAAATCACGAATAATATAGAAGAGGCTATAGAAGATGTGGATATAATAATGGTAACCGTACCTGCCATGGGACATTATAATATTGCAAGGTCAATGGCACCCTACCTAAGGGATAACCAAATAGTAATATTGAGTCCCGGCAGAACCGGAGGAGCGTTGGAAGTATACGAGATTTTATTAAGAGAAAGAGAGAATAATAAAATTATAGTAGCGGAGGCACAAACCTTTATTTATGCCTGCAGGTCAACAGCGTTTAATCAGGCACATATATTTAAATCGAAAAAGGAAGTGACACTGGCTGCAATACCTGCTACGGAAACAAATTATGTATTAAAACTTGTCAACAAGGTTTATCCTCAGTTTATACCTGCAAAAGATGTTTTAGAAACCAGTATCAATAACTATGGCGCTATATTTCATCCTGCACCTACCCTTTTAAACAGCGGACATATTGAAAGATGTGCGCCCTTTGAATATTATATCGAGGGGATAACGCCATCAATAGGAAATTTTTTAGAGAAATTAGATAAGGAAAGAATGGAGTTGGGTAGAATGCTTCAGATAAAGACATTATCCGCCATTGAGTGGTTGGAAGAAACCTATGCAGCAAAAGGCAAAACTATTTTTGAAGCGGTTCAAAATAATCCTGCATACAGGGGATTACAAGCGCCACAGGGACTGGACATAAGATATATCTATGAGGATGTCCCTTACGGATTGGTACCCATGGAATCTATGGCCAATGTTTTAGGTATAAGAACCCCGGCCATAACCTCAATAATCGATATAGCCCAGTTGATGACCAACAGGAATTTCAGAGAGGAAGGCAGAACTGCGGACAGGCTTGGCCTGGAAGGGTTAAGTGTGGCTGAAATGCACATGTTGGCAAGGCGGGGAACGATAGTAAGAAAAGAACTGGAGGAGGTGGTTTAGTGAAAAAAATAATAGGGTTAACACTCGGCAATTGTGTTCATGTGGCGGGTACAATGAATTATTTGAATTTGGCGGAAAAAGAAGGCTATATAACAGAATTTACGGGTATAGGAATAAGCATTGAGGAATTAATTAAAATCATTGAGGACAAAAAACCGGATATTGTGGGGCTTTCATACAGACTTTCACCTGAACCGCTAAATAATATACTGAAGAATTTAAAAGAAAATATAGATGCATATGGACATTTGAAAAATATAGTCTGGTTATTCGGAGGAACAGAACCCACAGCATTGGTGGCGGAAAAATATAATATATTTGACAAAATATTTTACGGCACCGAGGATATAGACGAGGTGATAGCCTATATAAAGGGTTGGGGAGATTTAGAAGAAGAAATATATCCAAACAGTCTTGTGGAAAGGATTAATTCTAAATACCCATATCCCATATTGAGGCATCATCTAGGGCTCACATCCAAAAAAAGAACAATAGAAGCAATAGAAAAAATAGCTGATTCAAAGGTATTGGATATAATATCTATTGCACCGGATCAAAATGCTCAGGAGTTTTTCTTTGATCAGGAAAATATGGACGAGGGACTGGACGGGGCTGGCGGTGTGCCTATCAGAAATGAAAAAGACTTGCGGGACTTATATAATGCGGCCCAGAGAGGAAATTATCCGCTGTTGAGGTCTTACAGCGGAACCAAAAATATACTGAGGTTTGCACAGGTCTTGCAAGATACTATAAATAATGCTTGGTGTGCGGTACCCTTGTTTTGGTATTCTGAATTGGACAAAAGGGGACCCAGGACATTAAGGGAGGCAATAATAGAAAATCAACAGGTTATGGCCTGGCATGGAAAAAGAAATATACCGGTGGAGGTGAACGATCCTCATCACTGGAGTCTCAGGGATGCCCATGATGCGATAGGGGTGGCGGCTGCATATTTGGCGGCTTATAATGCTAAAAAAATGGGTGTAGGAAACTATATAGCACAGTTTATGTTTAACGTGCCGGCCCATATTTCTGCGGAAAATGACCTGGGGAAAATGTTGGCCAAGATAGAATTGATAGAAAGTTTACGGGATAAAAATTTCAATATTTATCGTCAAGCCAGGGCGGGATTGGCGAGTTTTCCGACCGATTTATACCAGGCCAAAGGTCAGTTGGCTGCTTCCGCATATTTGGCCATGGCAATTAAGCCTCATATATATCATGTGGTTGGGTTTTGTGAAGCCCATCATGCTGCGGAAGCGGAAGATGTGATAGAGTCTTGCAAAATAGTAAGAGGCATAATCAACAACGACTTTTTAGGGCATATAGACCTGACTAAGGATGCAAATGTTCAAAAAAGAAAAGAGGAATTAATGGTAGAAGCTAAAATTATTTTAGACGGTATAAAATCGCTCAACGAAGGAACCGAGGATCCCCTGTCGGATCCGGGTACATTGGTACGGGCAGTAAAATTGGGGATACTGGATGCTCCACATCTTAAGGGCAACCCGGTGGCCAAAGGAAAATTAAAAACCAGAATGGTACAGAGTGCATTATTTGCATACGATGAAACAAATTCCAGGATAATACCTGAAAAAGAAAGGATAGAAACCATACTGGGGGATGTATGCATAAATAGATGAAAAACATAGTTTCCTAGTTTTTGCTATTCTGAGACGGACAGAATAAACGGAGCCCGCGAAGGATCTTTCTTGTGAAACAGAGTAGAAGGCAGACTTGTATGTATGCCCGGGGTGGACAAATTTGTCCGCCCTTATATTTTTACAAATAAGAAATTTTATTACATCATATATAATGACACAGGATTGTCACATTTTTGCTATATAATGATAACATAAGGCGGTGAAAGCATATGGCGGGAAGCACAATATTATTGGTAGAAGACGAAAAAAACCTAAGAAAATTGATAAGAACCTACCTGGAAAGGGAAATGATAAATGTTGTAGAGGCGGCAGATGGTAAAGAAGCGTTGGAGTTATGGGAAGAGGAAAAGTATGATTTGGTAATATTGGATGTCATGCTGCCTGAATATGATGGATGGACGGTCTGTAAGCGAATTCGCCAAAACAGCCATATACCTATTATTATGCTCACAGCCAGAAGTGAGGAGGACGATAAGCTGTTTGGATTTGATTTAGGGGTGGACGATTATGTTACTAAGCCCTTCAGCGTAAAAGAATTAATAGCCAGAGTCAAGGCACTGTTAAAGCGAAGCAATCATCAGTTAATGATCGAAGTGATAGAAGTCGGGGAACTAAAAGTAGACAAAAAGATGCATCAGGCCTTTTTACATGATGAGCCCTTGGATTTAACCCCTAAGGAATATGATTTACTACTGGTTTTTTTACATAACCAAAACCAAGCCTTAACCAGAGAAATCATTTTAGACAGGGTCTGGGGATATGATTATTATGGTGACCTGAGAACAGTGGATACACATGTAAAAAGATTGAGAAAAAAGTTAAAACATATGGGTAAACAGATTGTAACTGTTAGGGGTTTAGGATACCGTTTTGAGGTGACAAATTGAAAAAACAATCTATTACAAGCAAGATATTATTTTTGTTTATTATTTTTACGATCATAATTATAGGTATTTTTTGGGTATTGCAAGATCAATTTTTGAATCGCTTTTATATATATAATAAGGTAAAGCAGGTAAAGGGTTATGGTATAAGAATCCACGAACAGATCAGGGATGGCAATATGGATGAGGAAATCGGGGATTACATCGAAGCTGTTGTAGAGGAAATCGACGGGCGCATGTTGATCATCGATTCAAATGATAATATCATATATCAAGCAGGAAGGGTTCACATGAACCGTGCCGGTAAAATACCCGGCATATATTTGAAACAAGCCAGGGAGGGTAAGGTTCAATATTATCATGTTTTGGACCAACAATCCGGACATGGACACGGTTTGGGCCAGTCCAAACATATGGATTTATTGACCGTATTAGTACCCCTTGAAAATCAAATTTATTTTTTTCAAACCCCTTTACAGCCCATAGAAGAAGCTGTTGCAATCAGTCAAAAATTTACACTGTATCTGCTTTTCATTGCTTTTTTTGTTGCATTGATTTTATCATGGTTTTTTTCAAGAACAATCACAAATCCGCTGTTACATTTAAATGAGGTAGCTCGTCAAATGGGGGAGTTAAATTTTGATGTAAAATGTGAAGAAGATAGGGGAGATGAGATTGGTGACTTAGGCAGAACGTTGAATTTTTTGACAGAGAAATTAAAAAACACAATCGAGGCACTCCGGGAAGAATTATTAAAAGAAAGAAAAATAGACAAAATGCGCAAACAATTTATTGCCCGAGTTTCTCATGAATTACAGACTCCGATTTCTTTAATACGGGGATATACCGAAGCACTGCAGGATGGGATGGCTACGAACAAAGATGAAGAAGAGGAATATTTCGGCATTATTGAAGGTGAAACTATTAAAATGAGCAATCTAATAAGGGATCTGTTGGATTTGGGACAGTTAGAATCAGGAAGTTTCAAAATCAACATGGAATCATTTAATATTATTACGATGATAGACCAAAGCCTGTCAAAATTTGAATTACTAAAAAAAGAAAAGAATCTGAGATTTCAGATGGTCAGGGAAACCGATTGGGAAGATGTTATCGGGGACGAATATAGGATCGAGCAAGTTATTACAAATTTACTTCAAAATGCAGTAAACCATTGTGATGTAGGCGGTTTAATTGATATCACGGTTCAGGAGGAAAATGATAGGATCAAAATAAACATTTATAATGATGGGAAACAAATCGGAGAAGAAGAGAAGGAAGCTATTTGGCAAAGTTTTTATAAAACAGAAGAAGGCAAAAAGGGAACGGGACTTGGCCTGGCAATAGTCAGGAGCGTTTTGCAGCTCCATGAAAGTGAATATGGCATTATGAACCAAGAATCAGGCGTAACATTCTTTTTTACATTAAACAAAAGTTTCTCATAGTTGTCACAAAGTTGTCACCTTAAGAGTGTATATTAACATTGTAAAGAAAAATCACGAAAAGGTCAGGAGGGATAAAATGAATAAGAAAACAAAAGTATTATTGATAGCGCTAGGTTTAGTAGTGCTGATGGCGGTACCTGCATTTGCAAGCCAAGGTACATTAGGTAATCACAGGTTTTCATGGGGAGCAGGCAGACAATCAAATATTGAAATAATAGCGGAAAAGACCGGAATTCCTGTTGAAAAGTTGTTAAAAGAAAGAGAATCAGGATCAAATTGCAAGGAACTTTTGGAGAGATACGGTTTAAATACTGAAAAAATCAGGGAGGAAGTAAGGGAAGCGAGATTGGACCAACGACTTCAAGTAGTAAATGAAAAGGTTAAGGCAGGTGACATTACCAAAGAAGAAGGGGATACAATAAAGAAAAGGATACAATCCCATAGATTTTTGCAAGACTGCAACGGCCCCCATCATGGAGAACGTGAAGGCATGAAACTGAATCTAAAGCGGGGGGAAGGCGCCTGTGAATATAGGCAAGGTGCAGGCGGACAACATAAACATGGCGCCGGCAGGCAACGTATCTATGAAAAAGGCCAAATATTTGGGAAATAATTAATTTGAAAAAACAATGGTTGCAGGGCGAGCTTTGCTCGCCCGCTTGGACACAGAAAGAATCGTATTTTTGTGTCCCTTTTTTGTTATTTGTTAAACTTCAATTCCACGCTCTCCCCGCTTTCAAAAATAAAATCCATATCAAAATCGACAACATTGTCACGTCTAATTTTTAGTGCTGTCAGGGTTCCGTTTATTATTTTGGTCACATCCGACAATGAAGCCCCGGGTATTTTTTTCAATAATTTTTCTATTTCTCTTGATGCCTCTTCATGTTCTATTTTTGTCGTTTTTCCTTCTATTATGGTTTCTACACTACTTTTTTTATTTGAGGGTCCTTTTACATACTTCATGTCTATTTTATCATCGTTTGTAAGTTTAATGTCCAATTCGAATTTATTGATTTGGTCTAATGTAAATCCAACTGTAGAACTCGGGGTGACGGGTTTCGGCACATTTGGCATTATATTATCCTTCGTTCTTTTATCATCAACTTCTGCGCTGTTATCTACCCTGGGTTGGTCCATATTTATATTTTTATACATGTCCGGTTGTTCAGATTTGTTACTATTTTCGGGATTAAGCCGCTTTGGGGTTGTACAAGATGTAAAAATAAGTAAAAACAATAACAATATCATAAATACAAATTGCATCTTCTTTATTTTCAATTTTATATGCCTCCCAAATAATTTTTGTTGAAACAGGGGTATTCAATCAATAACTTGTTAAATATATTGTTTCTTAATGAGACGTTATATATGTACCTACAGTAAAAAAACAAAATTTTAAGCATAAGAAAGGGATAAAGGTGTAAAAATAGAACATATTGAATATAAACAAATTATGGGACAAGTTCTACTTTTATAAATTGTGGGACAGGTTTTGCTCTAATAAATCGCAGAGACGGGCTTTGCCCGCCCACTTAGAAAGGAAGAAATGCATGAAATTAAAGAGGGAATTTTATAGCAGGTCGACACTTGATGTTGCAAGGGATTTGTTGGGGAAAAATTTAGTTCATTATACCGATGGGGAAAGACTGGTTGGGAAAATTGTTGAAGCTGAAGCTTATATCGGTCCTGTTGATAAAGCCGCGCATAGCTATAGAGGAAAAACGGAGAGAAATGAGGTTATGTTCGGGCCCCCTGGACATGCATATGTTTATAAGATTTATGGTGTGTATAATTGTATGAACACCATAACCCAAAAAGAAGGGGAGGGCACGGGAGTCTTGATCAGGGCAGTAGAACCGGTGGAAAATATTGAAATAATGGCACATAACAGGTATGGTATGTCTGTAGGGGAACTGGGAAAAAAGCAGATACTTAACCTGACAAGCGGCCCTGCTAAATTGTGTATAGCTATGGGCATTACCAATAAAAACAACAATGGTATGGATCTTTATGGTGATACATTATGGATTGAAGAAGGTGCAGAAAATGAAACATTTGAAATTGTAGAAACTACCAGGGTAAACATAGACTATGCAGAGGAAGCCGTACATTTTCCCTGGAGATTTTATATCAAGGACAATCCTTTCGTTTCCGTTAAATAGGGAAAATATATGAACCACTGCCAAAACTTACATTGTCCACTTATGATTTATCTGTGATAGAATTTTTAATATAAAATCTGGGAAGGTGGTTTGAATGAAAACTATATTGGAAAAATATAAAATACCATTAATTAGGGGTGGTATTTTATTAGGTGTTGTAATATTGATATTCACAATTAGTTTTGGTAACCTAAAACAGAATACTGATAGGGACAAAGCAAAATCAGGGGCAGTCTCCGAGGTTGATACTATAAAGGATGGCCTAACCGCAAAAAATGGCCAAGCTAAAAAAGATAATCAAGCCGAAAAAAACGATCAGGCCGGTGAAGATAACCGGGCCGGAGGTGAAAACCGGACAGAGGAAGATAAAATTGTTGAAACTCACAATGAAAAAGACAAGAGTACCAATAAAAAAGAAAAAGACATAAATAATCTGAAAAAGCCTGCCGGTAAAGAGGACAAAAATACATATGCTTTAGAAAATAACAAAAATGCTAAAGTTAAAAAGGAAGCGGCGCCTAAACAAATAGAGGGGACCAGCACAGGTACTGCAGGGGAAAGTTATACGGTAAGGAAGGGAGATACATTGTTTTTAATCGCCCAAAAGTTTGGTGTATCAGTGGATTATTTGATGGGGCTCAACGGTTTGTATTCAGATATAATTTATGAAAATCAGGTATTGAAAATAAAGGATACCGGGAATAATTCTACATACCAGGTAGTCAGTAGAGGCGGTGACAGAAGCGAAGACCTCTATTGGTTGAGCAGAATAATCAACTCTGAAGCAGGGGGTGAACCCTATAAAGGAAAGGTTGCGGTTGGTAATGTTATCCTGAATAGGGCTAATAGCGGGTTATTTCCCAATACCATAAAAGGAGTAGTTTTTGATAAGCAAAACGGATATGTGCAATTTTCACCGGTTATAGACGGTACAATTTATAATGCCCCCAGCACGGAGAGTGTCAAGGCTGCCACAGAGGCGCTAAATGGCTCAAGGCCTGTCGGAAATGCATTATACTTTTTAAATCCGAGGCAATCGACCAATTTTTGGATTGTAAACAACAGGAGGTATATGACAACCATAGGGCTGCATGATTTTTATTATTAGAAGGGGCAGTGCGGTTTTATTTCATAAAAAAATGTCACATTCACGGTTGTTCTGAATACTATAGTAATAATTACAAACTAATTTCTATGGAATTCAAAAATTCATTTGACATGACCACCTAGTTTATGTTAAACTAAACTACAATATAAAAAACCGAATACGGACAATGAATAGAGGAGCACTAAAGAATAGTATATATCAGGTGATAAGGGGAAAAAGCCCCCAATACTGTTATAGAAAGGCTACGGTGCCGAAATTGTTGATATGCTTTTGTATCAGCAGTTGGCAGTTTGGTGAATAACTAAACTACTGTCATAGGAAAAAGTCTATGGAGAGCTATTTGTTGATTGAGAATTACAATTTTACTTAATACTTTGAAATCTTTCAATTAAAACAAAAAAACTCCTAGATTATAATCAGGAGTTTTTTATATTGTAAAGGTGGAAACTATTATAAACGGATGTAGGAGGAGGATAAAGTTGGGTTTAACTGTTGGTATTGTAGGCGGCACAGGTGCTGTGGGAACAAGGATGATCGAAATACTCGAGAAGAAAAATTTAAATATAACAAAGTTGAGAATTTTCGCATCGGAAAGAACCGTAGGGCAAAAAGTAATGTTTAACAACGAAGAATTAACGGTAGAATTGTTGACAAAAGAAGCGATGAAAGAAAATTTTGACTACCTACTATTTGCTGCAGGTGGAACTATATCCGGGGAATATGCCCCGATTGCCGCTGAGGCGGGGAATATTGTTGTAGACAATTCTTCATATTGGAGAATGACGGAAGGGATACCACTGGTTGTGCCGGAGGTTAATGGTGATGTCTTAAGGGGGTACAGGGGAATTATATCCAATCCGAACTGTTCCACAACCCAAATGGTGATGGTACTCGCGCCACTTCATAAAAGATACGGTATCAAACGGGTTGTAGTGTCTACCTACCAAGCCGTATCGGGCAGTGGACATAAAGCAATTGACGAACTCGAGAAACAACTGTTAGATAAGGATTATCCAAATAAGGTATATCCAAAAAGAATTGCAGGAAATTGTATTCCGCATATAGATACATTTAATGAAAATGGATATACGAGGGAAGAGCTTAAAATGGTACATGAGACACATAAAATATTAAATGATAATACCATAAAGGTAAATCCGACTGCAGTAAGAGTACCTGTAGTTTACAGTCATAGCGAATCAATATATTTAGAATTCAATGAGGAACCGGATGTGGATGAGGTACGATCAATATTAGAAAAAACGAAAGGCATAATTGTGGAAGATAACCCGACAGAAAATGAGTATCCTACTCCATTGGAGGCTGCAAATACCGATTATACCTATGTAGGAAGAATTCGTAAAGATTTGTTTAATTCAAAAGCTTTGTCTTTATGGGTAGTGGCGGATAATCTCCGAAAAGGGGCTGCTACCAATGCGATTCAAATTATAGAAACTATCGAGAATTTTAAATAAAAGGGGGCAATACCTATGTTTAACGGTTCGGGAGTAGCGATTGTAACGCCGTTTAGCGGCGGAGAGGTTGATTTTGAAAGTTTTGAAAGGTTGATTGGTTTCCATTTGGAAAATGGTACTCAGGCCCTGATAGTGCTGGGGACAACAGGGGAAGCAGCTACACAAACATTTGAAGAAAGAGGAAAACTTGTCAGTACAGCAGTTGAAAAAGCAGGAGGCAGGATCCCTGTAATAATTGGTACCGGGGCAAATTATACTCGTGTAGCTGTGGATTATACCAAGCAAGCAGAAGCCCTGGGGGCAGACGGTGTATTGGTGGTTACTCCATATTATAATAAAGCCACTCAGAATGGTCTTATTGAACATTACACCATGATTGCTAATGCAACAACTCTACCTGTAATTTTGTACAATGTCCCGGGGAGAACCGGGGTAAACTTAGAAGCAAAAACTGTTGCGGCCTTGAGCAAAGTGGAAAATATTATCGGGGTTAAAGAAGCCAGTGGCAATATAGGCCAAGTGCTGGAAATTAAAAGACTGGTACCGGAGGATTTCAAAATTTATTCAGGAAATGATGACCAAATTGTTCCTATCTATGCATGTGGGGGGAATGGGGTTATCTCTGTATGTGCCAATGCCATTCCGGGCCAAACGCAGCAGATGTGTAAAGCATTTATGGATGGCGATGTTAAAGAAGCCTTGAGATTGCAACTTTTGTATAAGCATTTTATAAATCTTCTGTTTTGCGAAGTAAATCCAATTCCAATAAAAGCGGCCCTGAATGCCATGGGGTACATTAAAGATGAGTTAAGGCTTCCTTTGACATCCATGGAAGAATCCAATAGAAGTAAATTGTTGGGTGAGATGAAGAGGTTAAGTATTATATAAGTATATAGAGGGGGATCTGTTAGTATGAATTTATTAATTAATGGGGTAAACGGGCATATGGGAAAACTGATAAAGGATTTGGCTGCTAAAGATCCATACTGGCAAAAAGTTGATGGAATGGATTTGGGAGTATCTTGGGAAGTACTAGAGGATAACTACAATGTGGTAGTGGATTTTTCACATCCATCCGCATTAGACGGGTTGTTGGATTTCTGCATGAAAAAAAATACCCCCTTGGTAATCGGGACAACAGGATATAGTAAGGAACAGCTGGAACAAATATGGAGTGCCTGCAACCAAATTCCGATATTAAAAGCCACAAATATGTCATTAGGTATGAATATAGTGTTTGTTTTTGTAGAACAAATTGCAGCAATACTGGGGAATATGTTTGATATTGAGATTATAGAACAACATCATAATCGTAAAAAGGATGCTCCATCGGGAAGTGCTAAATATATTGTTGAATCCATAGAAAAAGGGTTGGGTGAGATCAGAAAACATCAATACGGCAGATCAGGGGAATGTCCGAGGGAGAAAGGTGAAATAGGAATACATGCAATTCGGGGGGGCAACATAGTCGGTTATCATGAAGCAAATTTTATAAATGAACTGGAAACCGTAAAAATAGCTCACGAAGGCCATGATAGGCTGGTATTTGCACAAGGGGCACTGGAGGCGGCAAGATTCATTATGAATAAAGACCCCGGCATATACACAATGAAGGATGTATTAAATTTACAATCTTTTTTTGCAGAACATTTACAACCTGCCGTTTTAAAAGGAATATAGGGAATATAATAAGGGCGGGCCTTGCTCGCCCACTATTGTTGGACAATACTTTGTTGGACAATGCGGTTGCAAACAAAGAAATTAAATGGTATAATTTTATTTGTCAATGGTTTGACTTTCAAAATTGTATAGATAGAGTGAGGGTATAGCTCAGCTGGCAGAGCGCTACGTTGACATCGTAGAGGTCATTGGTTCAAGTCCAATTATCCTCACCATTTTTTATTTTTTGTTGTCCCGGGTAAGTTTGAATTCATTCGAATAATACCCCTTTCAAAGCCCAACATATAAATTGTTATGTTATAATTAAATTATTGAAACAGGATACAGCAGGGACAGTTTTTCTTATGTTGCGCCTTTTCAACAACACAAAAGAACCGTCCCTCTGTGCATGTGCAGGATAATGATAAATAATGGAGGGGAAAAACAATGAAAAAACTTAATCTACCTATCACCGGTATATGTTCTTTTGCAAAGTATCCCATATGCAACGATTTAGATAAATTAGATGCTGATATTGCGGTGTTGGGGGTGCCCTATGACTTGGGGGTTGGATTTTTGCCCGGCACAAGATTGGGACCGCGTAGGATAAGAGAAGTCTCGACACAGTATGCCAGGGGGGATGCCGGATTTTATGATTTGGATAGTGGTGAACAAATGTTGGCCGCACCTATAAAAATAGTGGATTGTGGCGATACGGATGTACTCCATGGGGATGTTGAATATTCATTTAACAGTATTGAAGAATCCGTAAGAAAAATAATAAAAAAAGGTGCTATACCTGCAATTATGGGAGGGGATCATTCCATTACTATTCCGGTGGGCAGGGCTTTGGAGGAGGCCGGGGAGGATATTTGTATCGTACAATTTGATGCCCATCTTGATTGGACCAATAACGTAGGACCACAGAGATATGGAAACGGCAGTCCTATGAGAAGGCTATCGGAGATGAAACATATAGGAAAAATGATACAGATTGGATTAAGAGGGTTGGGGTCGAGCAAAAAGGAAGATTTCGAAGATGCGGAGGAATATGGAAGTATCCTTTTGAGCTCCAGGCAGGTACATAAAATCGGTGTAGAAGGAGTCCTGGCCAAGGTACCCAAGGCCGATAAATATTTTTTTACCATAGACATAGACGGATTCGATATTTCCATAGCACCCGGTGTAAGTTCACCCTCGCCGGGAGGCCTATATTACGACGAAGTTATGGACATATTGGGCGGAGTTTGTAAAATGGGTGAAATTGTGGGATTTGATTTGGTCGAGGTGGCACCGCAGTATGATCCGGCGGGCATAACAACCAGGCTTGCCGCTATGACAATGATAAATCTTATGGCACAGATTATGAGGAACAAGTAGCAGCGAATTTATTCGCCGGATTTTTTGATATACAAAAGCAAAAAGCAATAAAAAGCAAAGCCCCTTGACATAAAAATACAACGTGCTATACTATATTAGTGTTAATCACTATAAACATCAAACGGGGGTAGATGGGTGCTGGTGTGCCCTCTGGTCTTCAAAACCAGCATGAGGCGTTAGTAGCGTCTTGGGTGGGTTCGATTCCCACGTACTCCCGCCATTGAAAAAAATAGCCACATTTGTGGCTTTTCTTATTTTTTGTCTTTTATAACAAATACTTTTACGTTAGAAGGGATCACATCCTAATCGAAAGGGTGTTTTTATTCACTGATTGATAGTATTTAAACAAGAATTCTACAGAGAATAATACTACAAGAATTCTACAGAGAATAATACTAATCAAATATCAAAAAGAGGTGATTCAATTTGAGTAGAAAGGGACCACTTGATCCCAACGCGGCAAAAGCGTTAGATGAGATGAAATCTGAAATAGCTAAGGAACTGGGTATCACAGAAGATATTACCGAAAATAACGGCAATGCTTCTGTATATGATCTGGTTAAAACTGGCGGTGAAATTGGTGGCAACATGACAAGAAAACTGGTGGAAATGGGGCAAAATCAACTAATCAATGAGAATAGGGGAAAAAGGTCTAAAAATTAGACAAAAATAACAGCAAACCTCCGAAATGTATAAACTTCAAGAGAATGGTTAAAATAATATTCTAGATATGTTAGGAGGTTTGTTCGATGAGAAGAAGGAGAACACTGCCATTAATAATTAGTTTTTTAATATTAGCTGTTGTTTTCGGTTTAATAGGGTTTACCACCGCCTATTATAAGTATTCAGGACAAATAGCAAGGGAAAAATCCGAAAGGCAGAAAGAACAGGAACTATTACAGGCCTTGATCAGAGCACAGGAAGACAGCCTGTATAATAGTAATAAAAACAGTGAAACAACGGTTACAAATTATAATGATACGATTAGTTGTGAAACGCAGCTGGTATACAGAACATTATATGCACAATGTGAGGATATCGATGAAGAGGTGCAGGGGCCCACATTGGAACTGATAGGTTTGAATAGGGACGGGTTAGAAGAATATTTAATAAGAAATCAATTGGATTGGGAAATAGAAGGCTTTTCAAAAGAAAAGGTTGTTTTATTAAAACAAGTAAGAGGAATCTGTCCAAATCATTATCTTGTTTCCGTAAACAGGGGTTATATTGCTATATACAAATATAATGAATATGGCGATAAGGAACTAATAAAACAGACAGATATTCCTGTTAACATTTTGCCGATTATGGATCAGGAAAAATTGCAAAAAGGCATTCTGGTGAATACTGAAAAGGAACTTAACCAACTACTTGAAGACTATAGCAGCTAACATTATAGGCTAAGATACATAGCAGCCAACATATTGATGGGGGCTGTTTTTTATTTTTTGTTAAATTTTAAATTTCTGCACCCATCGGACAGCATACCAATCCAATAAAAAATGAATTTTTATTATGGCACATGATTTTAGGAATTAGCATTTTGGATGATGTTATGCTAAACTAAAAAATAACAAATCTAGTAATTAGCAAAAATATAAACAGGCGGTAGGTGGTAAAGATGATCATATTAGGCATTGATCCGGGACTTGCAATAGTAGGGTGTGGTATAATACATTATGAAGGTAACCATTTTAAAATTATAGCTTATGGGAGCATTACAACACCGAGTACAATGTCTGTGCCCATGAGATTAAAAAAAATATATGATGAATTAAATGAGCTCATAATTAAATATAACCCTGAGGTTGTAGCTATAGAAGAGCTATTTTTTAATACTAATGTTAAAACTGCATTGTTGGTAGGCCAAGCCAGAGGCGTAGCTATATTAGCCGCAGCCAACAATACCAAAGAGGTGTTTGAATATACACCTTTACAAGTAAAACAGGGAATAGTCGGTTACGGAAGGGCGGATAAGACACAGGTACAGCAGATGGTAAAGACATTGCTAAATCTTCCGGAAATACCTAAACCTGATGATGTTGCCGATGCGTTGGCTGTAGCAATTTGTCATGCACATACAGGAAATTTTAAAAACATGTTCAAAATAAAGTAGGTTTTGGGGGATTGTCGATGTTTGAGTATTTAAAAGGGATTGTTGTTGATATTGTTGAGGATAAAATAATAATGGAAGTGAACGGAATAGGCTATAAAATTAACAGCACCGCAAACAGTATTTCCAAGGTTATGAGGGGTGAACACGTTATTATTTATACCCACCTGATAGTTAGGGAGGATGAATTAAGCCTATATGGCTTTGCTTCCGCCGAGGAACTGTCAATGTTTCAATTGTTGATTTCTGTTTCCAAGATAGGACCGAGGGTTGCCAGTGCAATTTTGTCCACACATACACCGAGCAAATTGATAGCATATATATTGGGTAAGGATATAAAGTTGATATGCAAGGCCCCCGGGGTAGGCAAAAAAACCGCCGAACGGATAGTGTTGGAGTTAAGGGACAAGGTAGATAAAATCGGTATTGAACACGATTGTACATTATATAATGATGAAAATATTGATGATGAGGCTGTAGAAGCCCTTATAGCTTTAGGTTATAATAGGTTTGAAGCGGAAAAAGCGATTTGTTCCATAAAAGATAAAGACCTGACTACAGAGGATATTTTGAAAAATGCTTTGAAATCTCTAGCGAGGTAAAAAAGGAGACCGGATATGATAATGGAAACCGAGGGGAGAATTATAACAGGTACAATAAAATCCGAGGATAGGGAAATTGAAGGCGGATTGCGCCCGAAATTTCTGAAGGACTATATAGGCCAGGAGAAGGTGAAGGAAAAACTGAAAATATTTATAGGGGCGGCAAAACAAAGGAAAGAGTCCCTGGATCATGTCTTATTTTATGGACCTCCCGGTCTGGGCAAAACAACCCTATCCAATATTATAGCTAATGAAATGAATGTAAACATTAAAATTACATCCGGTCCGGCGATAGAAAGGCCCGGGGACTTAGCTGCTATTTTAACAAATTTATCAGAAAACGATGTTTTATTTATAGACGAAATTCATAGACTCAGTAGGACTGTAGAAGAGATACTTTATCCCGCGATGGAGGATTTTGCCTTGGATATCATTATAGGTAAGGGGCCCAGCGCAAGGTCCATCAGGTTGGATTTGTCAAAGTTTACACTGATTGGTGCAACTACAAGGGCGGGGCTGTTAACTTCTCCCCTGAGGGATAGATTCGGTGTAATCATGAGATTGGGGCTGTATAGTGCCGACCAATTGAAGGATATTATAAAACGTTCCGCATTTATTTTAAATGTATATATAGATGACGAAGCTGCAACAGAAATTGCAAAAAGATCAAGGGGCACACCACGTATAGCCAATAGACTTTTAAAAAGGGTGAGAGATTTTGCACAGGTCAGAAGTGATGGGCGTATAACTATAAATGTTGCAAAAGCGGCTTTGGTTTTACTTGAAGTAGATTTTCTGGGACTGGATAATATCGATAAAAAGATGATTGAAACTATAATACATAATTTCGATGGTGGTCCTGTGGGCCTGGACACCTTGGCAGCTTCAACCGGCGAGGAAAAAGATACAATAGAGGACGTATATGAGCCGTATTTGTTGCAAATAGGTTTTATTAATAGGACACCGAGGGGTAGAATGGCCACAAAAAAAGCATACGAATATTTCAATATACCTTACCAAACCATTATTAAACAATAGTTTAACTATTGTTCAACTATTGTTCAGCTATTGTTCAATTATTGTTTACGGGGGGATAAAAAATGAAAAAATCGAGAGTTATAATATTTTTATTGTTATTTTCTTTGATGTTTACGATGAATATATTTAATGTATATTCATATGATAAACCTATATTGCCATACTATATAAAGGTAGGATTATTTTTTGGCAAAACAGCGAGGTCGGCGTTGCCGTTAGAAAGTAACACAACATTCAGGGTGGGAATTTTTAGTGGGGATGAATTTATTAGCCTATTTGATCTGAATGAAAATAGGATTTTACTGAAAAAAGATGAATTTTACATAGATAAAAAATCAAATTTTGATGGATACGTTGGAATTGCGAACAGATTTGATAATCTGTCTGATACGCAAGGGGCTTATCATATTCAGATAGGGCAAGGTTTTACAGATTATATCAAAGCGTGTAATTTTTTAAACTCGATTAATATCAAAGGTGTTCAGACATATTTATGTTATGAAGGTGATTGGAGGATCTATGCGGGCCCATATATAAATGGATTTGATGCTGGGGAGGAAGCACAGAATATAATAGCAAGTTATCGTTGTGAAACCGGCGTAGTAAAACCGTCCGGCACCAGGGTTCAGGTTACCGATGAAAAAGATAATGTTATATTTATGTATGATTCGTCTTATGAAATTTATTTTGCGGGCAGGGATAACGGTAAAGATATCCCGTTGGTAAATATAGAAAGTGCCGGTTACAGGGGCGGTATTACTGCCAAAAGATTACCTGACAGTGATATGACTATAATTAACAAGTTGCCCCTGGAGGAATATTTATATGGGGTTATTCCTGCAGAGATGCCGGCATCCTGGCCAAAGGAAGCCCTGAAAGCGCAGGCCATAGCAGCAAGGGGATTCGCGATTACCAATTTTAATAAAAACAAACAATTCGATTTTAATTTATGTACAACCACTGATTCACAGGTATACAAAGGCTATGGCGGGGAACATTCTAACACAAACATGGCAGTTGACGAAACCAGGAATATAGTTATAACCTGTGACGGCAAATTAATAGCACCTTATTACCATTCTGACAGTGGAGGGTGTACTGAGGATAGTGAAAATATCTGGTTAAATCGGCTTTCGTATATCAGGGGCATAAAGGATGATTTTTCGTCAGATACGCCTTACAGTACTTGGTCTGTTTCATTTACCAAGCAGGAAATAAAGGATTGTTTGGCTGATAACAATATATTTATCGGAGACATTTTAAATATTGAAACGGCTTCCGTTTCGGATAATGGAAGGGTTTTGTCCCTAGTAATACACGGAACAGCGGGGAAAACAACTTTGAAAAAAGAGGAAAGCAGACTTGTCTTTGGGTTAAAGAGTAACCAATTCACCGTTGATTCTGACAATGGTGACAATGATGATGTCAGTGGTAATAATGATTATACGGAATTAGCTGTTTTAAGCGGGACAAGTTTTAAACCCCTACGTGTTAATTTGAATAACAAATATATAATTAACAATAATGGGATATACAAGATTAAAAATACAGGAGAAATTTTGATATATAGTGGAAAGCAGTATAAAAGCGTAAGTAGAGGGGAATCGATCAGGAGGCCAAATATCATACCCCCGAATGTGTTTATATTTGATGGAAAGGGATATGGACACGGGTTAGGCATGAGCCAGTATGGCGCAAGAAAGATGGCAGAATTAGGTTATAAGTACGATGAAATATTGACTTATTATTATACGGGGGTAGAGGTTGAGGATTTTGGAAACAAAGGATTTTGATTTTTACTTATCAGATGAACTTATCGCGCAGACACCCTTGAAGAATAGGGATGGCTCAAGATTGTTGATTTTGGATAAAAAAACCGGTGAAATAGAGCATAATTACTTTTACAACATTATAGATTTTTTAAATCCGGGGGATTGCCTGGTATTAAATGATACCAGGGTGTTGCCGGCAAGATTAATCGGTGAAAAAGAGAATACCGGAGGGAAAATAGAATTTTTATTGTTAAAGAGATTGGGGCTAGGCGTTTGGAAGGCTTTGGTTAAACCGGGGAAAAGAGCAAAACCGGGCAGCAGGTTTGTATTTGGCGATGGGTCGTTACATGCCGAGGTTATAAATGTAAACGAAGAGGGCTCCAGAACCGTAAGGTTCGAGTATAGGGGGGTTTTCGAGGAGATACTGGACAGGTTGGGGCAGATGCCTTTGCCTCCATATATTACAAAAAAATTAGAAGAAAAGGAAAGATATCAAACAGTATATTCAAAAAATCGGGGTTCGGTGGCTGCACCTACGGCAGGGTTGCATTTTACTAAAGAATTGCTGGGGGAAATAGAAAGGAAAGGGATAAAACTCGCATATGTTACCTTGCATGTCGGTTTGGGTACATTTCGTCCTGTAAAGGTAGAAAAAATAGAGGACCACAGAATGCATGCGGAATTTTATATTATTGATGAACCGACCGCCGATATTATCAACAGTACAAGGGAACAATGCAACAAAATAGTTGCGGTAGGTACTACCAGTTGTAGGACATTGGAGTCCATAGCGGATGAAGACGGAAAAGTGAAACCCGGCAGTGGTTGGACAGATATTTTTATTTATCCGGGATATAGATTTAAGACTGTAGACAATTTGATTACTAATTTCCATCTGCCGGAGTCGACGTTGATTATGCTGGTCAGTGCCCTGGCGGGACGGGAGAGGGTTTTAAATGCATACAGAGTGGCGGTGCAAGAAGGATATCGATTCTTTAGTTTCGGGGATGCAATGCTTATTAAGTGAGATGTGGGAAATGAGATGCGAGAAATGGGAAGTGGGATGTGAGAAATGGGAAATGGGAGTGAAGACTTGTAATGGCGATCAGATATGAACTTATAAAAATATGTAAACAGAGCGGAGCGAGATTAGGCAAGTTGTATACGCCGCATGGAACAATAGATACGCCTATTTTTATGCCTGTGGGTACCCAAGCAACAGTCAAAGCGATGACATCTAGGGAACTGATGGAAATTGGTTCTCAAATCATTTTAAGCAATACATATCACCTATATTTGAGACCCGGGCATAAACTGATCGAAAAAGCAGGTGGGTTGCACAAGTTTATGAATTGGAACAGGCCAATTTTAACTGACAGCGGAGGATTTCAAATATTTAGTCTGGGGCCCCTCAGGAAAATAAGTGAAGAGGGTGTAGAATTCAGATCCCATATAGACGGTTCAAAACATTTTATCGGTCCGGAGAAGGCCATCGAGATACAGAATTCTTTGGGTGCCGACATCATAATGGCTTTTGATGAATGTGTTTCATATTCGGCGGAATACGATTATATAAAAAATTCCCTTGAAAGAACCACAAGATGGGCAAAACGGTGCAAGGAGGCGCATAATAACATTAAAACCCAGGCCTTGTTTGGAATAATTCAGGGGGGTACATACAAGGATTTAAGGGAGCACAGTGCTGAGGAGATAATAGCACTGGATTTTCCCGGATACGCCATAGGCGGGTTGAGTGTTGGGGAACCTAAACAGCTGATGTACGAGATCCTGGATCATATAACACCCTTGATGCCTGAGAATAAACCGAGGTATTTGATGGGGGTTGGCAGTACAGACGACCTAATAGAAGGGGCAATCAGAGGGATAGATATGTTTGATTGTGTGTTGCCTACGAGAATTGGTAGAAACGGCACCGCTATGACCAGTCAAGGCAGGGTAGTAATCAAAAATGCCGCCCATACAGAGAGCTTTGAACCATTGGATCCGGAATGTAACTGTTACACATGTAAGAATTATACGAGGGCCTATCTACGTCATTTGTTTAAAGCGAATGAAATTTTGGGTCTGAGACTACTTACATACCACAACTTATATTTTTTATTGAGGTTAATGGAAGAGATAAGACAGGCCATCAAGGAAGACCGATTACTAGATTATAAAAATAAATTCTTTCGAAAATATGGGCATGAACTGTAATGTATTATATCCTATTATGGGCAATAATAGATTAAGGAAGTATTTATTCCGAACTGTTTGCAGGGAACTTGTCATATTTGTCGAATTAATTTATATGTGATAATATATCATGATATTAAAAAGGAGGCGAAATGTTGGAATGCCGGTACAATATGTAAACCTAATATTTCCTTTGGGAGTACTCGTGGTTTTTTATTTTATACTGATAAGGCCACAGCAAAAAAAGGATAAAAAGATCAGGGAAATGAGGGGCAATTTGAAAGTTGGGGATGAGATAATTACTATTGGGGGTATTTACGGTAAGATTATAAAAATAAAGGACGATATTGTTACTATTGAAGTTGGATCGGATAAAACAAAGTTACCCACGACCAGGTGGGCAGTCGGAACTGTAATTTCACAGGATGGGGGTTCAGATAATTAAAAAAGCTACACCAAGAAGCAGCCAAGCTGCTTTTTTTTATGACCTAACCCAATCCGACACTCAGTCCTTTTAAACAGTATTCTCTGTTTATTGTTGATGCTTTTATTAAATTAAAGGTATTTTGTTTATTATTAACTGAGTGACGGATTGATGGTAGGTCAAACGCAGCCGGCTGTCCGTTTTGCCAACAACTCGCAGAGCTCGTTGGGCAAAAAGGCAAAGAGCACCAAATTTATGCGACCAAAGGGAGCAAATAAATTTGTGTAGCTCGCCTGCGGAGAATGCTCTAACGATTTATCTTTGGCGGGCACTGGAAATATGAAAAATTAACTGACAGGATGGACAAAATTTGTAATAAATCCGGTATCAAAAGGCATATGTATTAAATAAACCTAGAGTTATGAGAAATTTTCAGACCGCCGTAGTGAAATAAAACCGAAAATAAATGGGGGTGTTATAGTGAGAAGTGGGAAGAAGGATATAGTAAACGC
This sequence comes from Clostridiales bacterium, assembly GCA_012519835.1. Lineage (GTDB taxonomy): Bacteria > Bacillota > Clostridia > Peptostreptococcales > Natronincolaceae > JAAZJW01. Next base: position 21,877 of record JAAYPJ010000039.1, read on the forward strand.
AGGCCCTTTTAATATAAAAATTTATGGATATGGGTTGATGCGGGGATACATTGTGTCTTTGTTATTTTTTCTTATAGGAGCAATATTAATAACCTATACAAGTATAGGAGAGGGTACCATTCCCTTTATTACATCTGTTATTATGATAATTGGTATAGTATATTCGGCAATTTACTGTTCAATACATTTAAGAGAAAAAGGGTGGCTTCATGGTGGGGCTGTGGGATTGATGTATATTTTGATATTGATGCTTCTGAGTAAAATTTTTGTATCGGGTTATTCCGTAAATCGCATTGCTTTATATAAGATGGGTTTGGGTATAGGCGCCGGAACAATAGGAGGCATATTGGGTGTGAATATAAAGTAATAGCCTTTTCTAAACCTCGTTTTTGTGTTATACTATAATAGTAATCGGGTATACCGGCTCGTTGCTCTTGTAAGGGGCGTTTAACGAAAGGCCGGCGGAAACAAAACGATACATCATAGGAAAGGAGTATCTATATGAAGCATATAAAAACATTAAATGGTGCAACCCTTATAAAAAGCGCCGTTAAGGGAGGATGCGGTGAGTGCCAGACCTCATGTCAATCGGCTTGTAAAACTTCTTGTACAGTGGCTAACCAAAAATGTGAGAATAAATAATTACATAAAGATAACGCAGCAGTGCAAGCCCACTGCTGTTTTTTATGACCTAACCCGTCCAACACTCAGCCCTTTTAAAGTAGTATTTTCTGTTTATTGTTAATATTTTTATTAAACCAAGGGTATTTTGTTTATTGTTAACTGAGTGTTGGATCGATGGTAGGTCAAACGCAACATTCGCTTCGCTCATTTCTCCGTTCGCTTTGCTCACTTCGCTGTCCGTTTTGCCAACAACTCGCAGAGCTCGTTGGGCAAAAAGGCAACGCGCACCAAATTTGCACGACCAAAGGGAGTGAACAAATTTGTGTTGCGCGACTGCGGAGAATGACCTAACCCGAATGGGAAGTGAGAAGTGAGAAGTGGGAAGTGAGAAGTGGGATATGGGAAGTGAGAGATGGGAAGTGAGAAATGAGAAATGAAAAGTAGGAATGAAAGGAGTCCTATTTGATGATTCATAAATTTTGTCAAGATAATATCTACATGGTTATAGATGTAAACAGCGGTGCTGTTCACGTAATTGACGAATTGGTTTACGATGTTTTGGATTTCTATCAAGATAAGGAAACAGGGGAAATTGTGGATTTGCTTAAAGATAAATATTCCGGCGAAGAGATAGTGGAGGCTATTAAAGAATTAGATTTCATAAAGGCAGAAGGACTTTTATTTTCAGATGATCGTTATTTTGACCATGATGTTCTTAAGGATAGGAAACCCGTTGTTAAAGCCCTATGTTTGCATATAGCACATGACTGCAACATGCGCTGCAAATATTGTTTTGCGTCCCAGGGTGATTTTAAAGGCGTAAGGAGCCTGATGAGTGCTGATGTTGGCAAGAGATCAATAGATTTTTTGATTAAAAATTCCGGAAACCGTCATAACCTGGAGGTAGATTTTTTCGGCGGGGAGCCATTGATGAATTTCGAAACTGTCAAAGAAATTGTTGAATATGGAAGGGCCCAAGAAAAAAAATATAGTAAAAATATAAGATTTACCATAACCACCAACGGTCTTCTGTTAGACGAGGAAAACATGGAGTATATAAATGAGAATATGTACAATGTGGTGCTCAGTATTGATGGGCGAAAAGGGGTACATGATGCTATGAGATATACAGTTAGTGGACAAGGCACCTATGATATAATAGTACCTAAATTTCTGAAAATGGCAAAAATGAGAGAACACCGTGATTATTTTGTCAGGGGAACATTCACCGGAAACAATCTTGACTTTGCGAAAGACGTGCTACATTTGGCTGATTTAGGATTTAAAAGTACATCTATAGAACCTGTGGTTACCGAGGCCCATCATGATTATGCTATTAAAAAGGAGGATTTGCCGTTTATATTTGAACAATATGAACTTCTGGCAAGAGAATATGTTAAAAGAATTAGGGATGGAAATGGGTTCGGTTTTTTCCATTTTGCAATAGATTTGGACCAAGGACCATGTGTGTTCAAAAAAATTTCAGGGTGTGGTGCCGGCTCAGAATATTTAGCTATTACCCCGGAGGGAGATATCTATCCCTGCCATCAATTTGTAGGTGATGAGGATTTTAAAATCGGTACCGTTGCGGAAGGAATAACAAATACTGTGTTATGTGAAGAATTCAGTAATGCACATATTTATAATAAAAACAAATGTAAGGACTGTTGGGCGAAGTTCTATTGCAGCGGAGGCTGTCATGCCAATGCTTATAACTCTAACAAGAATATTTATGAGCCTTATGATATTGGCTGTGAAATGCAAAGGAAGAGAATTGAGTGTTCTTTAATAATTCAAGCAAAATTGGCCGAAGGATAAAATGACTTTATTGACGATTATTTATACTGGGTATATAATTAGGCTTAGTATGTAATGATTGGGGGAGTAGCATGAAAACGAGAAATATTATTATATTTTTAATCATTATCGCAATTTTAGGACTGTCTATATTTACGGCCCTTAGAGGATTCAAAATAGGAAGTTATGAAATAAAACCTATGAAGGGATCAATTCGTCAAGGTCTCGATTTAAAAGGCGGGGTTTATGTTGTATATGAAGCACAGACAAATAAAACCGGCAGAGAATTAGATCAGTTGATGGAACAGGTTGTAAGCGTATTCGGCAGACGTGTAGATAGCATGGGGCTCACGGAACCGTCAATCACCAGAGAGGGTGGGAAGAGGGTCCGTGTTGAATTACCGGGAATAAAAAACGCGCAGGAAGCCATAGAAATGATTGGAAAGACAGCACAGCTACAATTTATTACTGCAGACGGGGAAGTTGTAATTACCGGCGCTAATGTGGTAAAAGCCCAAGCAACACTGGGGCAAGGTAATGCCCCCCAGGTAAGCCTGCAACTCGACAAGGAGGGGGCTGTAAAATTTGCGGAGGTAACCGGTAGGTTGGTAAATCTGCCAAACAGGGAAGATAAAATAATTTATATTATATTAGATGAAGAAGTTATTTCATACCCTGCGGTTTCCACCAAGATACCTGATGGACACGCGTCTATTACAGGTAATTTTACAATAGAGACAGCATCTAATCTGGCTGCATTGATCAGAGCAGGGGCTTTGCCTGTTGAGTTGGAAGAGATTCAGTCATCGACAATTACGGCTACCTTGGGGGAAAACGCACTGGATAGAAGTCTACAAGCGGCTAAAATAGGGATTACACTTGTATTTCTTTTTATGCTTGTCTATTATAGGGTGCCCGGCCTGGTTGCAAGTATCGCATTATTGATATATATTTTACTTGTGATTGGTACCATGGTAGTCTTAAAGGCAACATTTACGTTGCCGGGAATTGCTGCCCTGATTCTTTCTGTCGGTATGGCAGTAGATGCTAATGTTATTATATTTGAAAGAATGAAAGAAGAGATCAGACTGGGAAAGACAGTTAGAGCCTCTGTGGACTCAGGATTTAAACGGGCCTTTGCATCCATTATAGATTCCAATATTACCACCCTTATTTCGGGGGTTATACTATATCAATTTGGTACAGGCCCTATCAGAGGATTTGCGGTTATGCTGATTGTCGGTATTGTCGCAAGCATGTTTACTGCTATTATAGTTACAAAATTCTTATTAAAGTTATTAGTTGGCATGGACCTGACCAAAAACACCAAACTTTATGGAGTTTAGGGGGAGATACCTATGAATATTGTACAAAAACGAAAAATATGGTTTTCGATTTCCGGAATAATTATTATAATAGGTCTGGTATTGGGCATTGTGAGAGGGGTCAATCTGGGCATAGACTTTACCGGTGGGACCTTAATGGAAATTGAACTTCATGAGTATATACCTGCGGGAGAAATAAGGGAAATTACTGACAAATACGATAAGGGCACAAATATAAGTATGTTGGGAATTGATAAAACAATAGTACAGCTAAGAATGAATGAGGATTTTGATAATGAGGAACGCAGGGAAATATTTGAAGATTTTAAAACAAAATATGATCTGGCAGAAGAAGACCTCCTGAGAGCGAATCAATTTGGTCCTTCGGTCGGGAGAGAAATACAGAGTAGGGCGCTGATTGCAATTGTAATTTCTACAATTGGTATGTTGATCTATATTGCTTTCAGATTTGAACTCAGTTTTGCTGTTTCCGCTATTATGGCACTGCTTCATGACATTCTGGTTGTGTTGGCTATGTATTCAATACTTCAAGTGCCTATAAATAACCCTTTTGTGGCGGCAATTTTGACCATTTTAGGTTATTCTATCAACGATACCATCGTTATATTCGACAGGATCAGGGAGAATCTTAAATCTACCGGGAAAAGGGTTGACTATGTAAAGGTGGCTAACGACAGTATTTCACAGTCACTCAGTCGTTCCATAAATACCTCGTTAACCACACTTGTTACCATATTAGCCCTGTATATTTTAGGTGTGGAGCAGATTAGGGAGTTTGCATTGCCATTGATAATAGGTATTGTGGCCGGTACTTATTCTTCTATATTCATAGCCAGTCCATTATGGACTATAGTTAAGCAAAGGCAAAAAGGTAGAAAGGTTGCTATTAAGAAAGCATAATGTTTTGGAGGAATTATTTCGGACTATAGGGACAAGCCGCGTTTGCCTGTGGAACCGCACTTGTCCCAAAACCGTAAGGGTGGGTGGGCTGTGCTCGCCCTTAGAACTCTTGTATAGTAGGTGGAACAAATCATGTTACAAAAAAGATATTGGACATATAATAAATTAGATAACATAAAAATTACAGAACTTATGAACAGTTTAACCATCACAAGACCGGTTGCAAAAGTTTTACTGAATAGGAAAATAGAAAGCCATGAGGATGCGAAAGAATTTCTATATCCTTCCATAGAACAATTACACGATCCATTTCTTCTTAAAGATATGGATAAAGTTATTAATAGGGTCAAAAAAGCTATAAAAAACAAGGAGAAAATATGTATATATGGAGACTATGATGTAGACGGGGTCGCAAGTATATCTATTATGCTCAAATATTTTGATTCTATAAATTATCCTGTCAGTTTTTATATCCCTGACAGGCTGGAGGAAGGATACGGATTAAACACAGAGGCTATTGAAGAAATAGTTAATAATGATGTTGGACTCATTATTACAGTGGATTGTGGTATTTCATCTATAGACGAGGTGGATTTTGCTAATGATCTGGGTATAGATATTGTTATAACCGATCATCATGAATGTCAGGAAGGTCTGCCTAATGCTTATGCAATTATTAATCCTATGCAAAAAGATTGTACTTATCCCTTTGATAAACTTTGTGGTTGTGGCTTAGCCCTAAAATTGATACAAGCCCTAACCCCTGAGGATATTTTTAAAAAATCTATATACGAATATTTAGATATTACCGCCATAGCTACAGTGGCTGATGTGGTCCCCTTGATAGATGAAAATAGGGTAATAGTAAAAAACGGGCTGGACTACATGGCTAAAAGTAAAAATTTAGGAATACAGGCCTTGTTAAATATCAGCGGGCTTTTAAATAAAAAATTGAATACAGGACACATAGCTTTTGGTATTGCACCGAGGATTAATGCTGCAGGCAGAATCAGTGTTGCCCAAACCGGTGTTGAATTGCTTACAACTGCCGATGCTAATGAGGCCGTTAAATTGTCCGAACTGCTAAATGAGGAGAACAAGTATCGGCAACAAATTGAAGAGGATATTTCGAATGAAGCGATAGATATTATTGAAAATGATCCCGGGTATGCAGACGATAAGGTTTTGGTTGTTTACAACAAAAATTGGCATACAGGAGTAATTGGGATTGTCGCTTCGCGTATAGTTGAAAAGTATTACAAGCCGACAATCATTTTAGGAATAGAAGATGATGTAGCGAAAGGTTCTGCCAGAAGTATTCCGGAATTTAATTTGTTTGAATCCATGAGTAAATGTAAGGATCTGTTTATAAAATTTGGGGGACATCACCAGGCTGCAGGTTTATCTATCAGTGTAGACAACCTGGAAATTTTTCGTGAGCAAATTAATGCGATTGCCGAGGAAATATTGGCTGAAGAGGACTTGACCCGGAAGATTATGTATGATGACATATTGGAACTTGAAAACATCGATAACAGGTTTATGAATGAACTTGAACAGTTAGAGCCCTTTGGAATAGCCAATCCTTCACCTAAGTTTGTTGCTAAGTCCTTATTTCCTATGAATATGAGGGGAGTAGGTACAGATGGCAAACATTTAAAATTCGGGTTACAGGCAGGCAATAGATATATCGATTGTATCGGTTTCGAACTGGGGGGCTTTGCAGGGCTGATAAATAGTAATGATAAAATCGACCTTGTCTTTACCCCCGAGTATAATATATACAATGGAAATTGTAACATACAGCTTAACATAAAGGATATTAAAATAAGTGAAAGCTTAAGTTATAGAAACCATCCGGTATTAAAGAATTATTACAAAAATCTTCTTTTAAATATAGAACAGTGCGAAAACTACAATATCGCTGCAGACAGTTTGCTAAAAATATTTAAAGGATGCAAAAATGAATTAATAGAAAGCAAAATTGAGATTGTATGTGTGGACAACCCTGTTCTCATACTCGTGAATACATTGGGGCAAGCGTATAAACTGTTATCCTCGTTAGAGTATAGGGAAAATTCAAACAAAATAAAAATATCAATTAATTATAATAGACCTGAAAGTGATACTAGAAAATATGAAGTCGATGTAGTTATTAACCCTATTGTTGATAAAATAGATTATAAAAGATATAATGATATCATTCTATACGATATGTTCTACTTTTCCGAACAGTTAAAAACCTTTATACATAAAAATAATATAGAAAATACTGTTTTTTTATATAATAGCGAAGATGAAAAATGCAACACCTTTGTTTTGGAAAGTATAGTACCTACCAGAGAGCAATTAGTAATTATGTATAAATATTTAAAAGGCATTGGTCACGGCAAAATTATACTGACATTCGATGAAATATATATAGACATAAAACAAGAGTATGGTTTGGAAATAAATGAAAAAATGCTTGATAATTCTTTAGCCGTATTTTCCGAGGGGAATCTATTGACTTACGAGTTTAAAAATAATATATATAATATATGCATGATAGAGCCTGTTTGTAAGGTCGATTTAAACAGATTAAAATTTATTCAATATCTTCAAAGAAAAAAGCAACAGTATAATGATTTTAAAAATATTTGGTTACAATTTGTGACAGGAGGAAAATTTGATGGATTTGAAAAGTAGGATAAGAGAAATCGAGGGCTTTCCTAAAAAAGGTGTAAGTTTCAAGGATATCACAACTCTTCTAAAGGATGGCAAAGTTTTTAAATATTTAATAGACAGGTTGTCCGACCAATTAAGAGACCTAAATATAGATATAATAGCGGCACCGGAGGCCAGGGGATTTTTGATAGGTACGGCTGTTGCGTATAATCTGGGCATAGGATTTGTCCCCATAAGAAAACCCGGTAAGTTGCCGGCAGATACGATCAGCTGTGAATATGAATTGGAGTACGGTACGGATTTATTAGAAATACATAAGGACGCAATTACGCCCGGTCAAAGGGTTGCAGTATTGGACGATTTGTTGGCTACGGGCGGAACAGTGTTGGCTTCTGCAAAACTAATCGAAGAACTTGGTGGAGAGGTTGCAACAATTAATTTTATAATAGAGCTGGATTATCTTAATGGAAGAGATGTGTTGGAAGATTACGAGGTTAATTCGTTAATTCACTATTATGATGAATAAAAATATACTATAAATATCTAAGTTGTTTGTTTACAGGTCAGGTATCAGTTACTTATAAATGTGGGCTACCTAAAGAGGGTGATTTTATATTATGTTGGAAAATTTAATAAACAAAATCGAAGAACATACCCCATATTGTGATGTGGGGCTTATTGTCAAAGCCTATAACTTTGCGGAAAACGCACATCAAAACCAATATAGGAAATCGGGGGAAAGTTATTTTATTCACCCTGTAGAGGTAGCCAAAATTTTAATAGAGTTAAAAATGGACAGTAGCACTATAGCCGCAGGGTTGCTTCATGATGTGATAGAAGATACAAGTTATGGATACGATAAAATTAAATCGGAATTTGGAGAGGAAATAGCTGATCTGGTAGAGGGAGTAACCAAAATAACGCGTTTAAATTTCAGTTCTAAAGAGGAAAGACAGGCTGAAAATCTTAGAAAAATGATATTGGCTATGGCGAAGGATATAAGGATTATTTTAATCAAATTAGCCGACCGTCTTCATAACATGAGGACTCTCAAGTATCATAACGGGGAAAAACAGAGGGAAAAGGCCATGGAAACCCTGGAAATTTATGCGCCGATAGCCGACAGGTTAGGTATTTCAAGAATTAAATGGGAACTTGAAGATTTATGTTTAAGATATATCGATCCTGAAGGGTACTATGATTTGGTAGATAAGGTGGCGAAAAAGAGGCAGGACAGGGAAGAGTTTATAAATAACGTAATAGATAATTTGAAAGACAAACTGCGTGAGTTTAATATTGAGAATGAAATAACAGGCAGACCAAAACATTTTTATAGTATATATAAGAAAATGAAGGATCAAAATAAATCTTTTGAAGAGATATTTGATTTTATGGCTGTCAGGGTTTTGGTAAAGGGTGTAAAGGATTGTTATGGTGCCTTGGGTGTGGTGCATACAATATGGAAACCCATACCCGGACGTTTTAAGGATTATGTAGCCATGCCTAAACCTAATATGTACCAATCATTGCACACCACAGTAATCGGGCCGGAAGGGGATCTTTTTGAAATTCAAATCAGAACATGGGAAATGCATAAAATTGCAGAATACGGTATTGCCGCACATTGGAAATATAAAGAAGGTAAAACTGGAAATGTGGATCAACAGACTGACAAAAAGTTGGCATGGTTAAGACAGATGATAGAGTGGGAGAAAGAAGTCAAGGATCCAAAAGAATTTATGGAATCTTTAAAGATAGATTTGTTTACGAACGAGGTATTTGTATTTACCCCGAAAGGGGAGGTTATAAATTTGCCGGCGGGATCCACGCCTATTGATTTTGCCTATAAAATTCACTCCGGTGTTGGAAATACATGCGTGGGAGCAAAAGTGAACGGGCGTATAGTGCCGCTGGATTATAAACTAAAAAACAGTGATATAGTGCAAATCTTAACCTCATCCGGCAGTACAGGTCCGAGTAGGGACTGGTTAAAGATTGTAAAAAGCTCCCAAGCTAAAACAAAAATCAGGCAGTGGTTTAAAAAAGAACGTCGGGAAGAAAATATCGATAAGGGACAAGAGATAATAGACAAAGAGATAAAAAGGTTGGCACTCCGTATTTCGCAACCGTCCCTCCAAAAATTACTGAATAGTATGGCAAAAAGGCATGGATTTTCCAGCATAGAGGATCTATATGCCGCGGTTGGCTATGGGGGCATAGTGTTAACCCAAATAATGCCTAAAATCAAGGAAATTGCCCGCAAGGAGACGGTTCAGGACAGTTCGGAAAAACCAAAGGAATATATGCCAAGGGAAGCCGGCAAAAAGAAGAAAGTGGGTCCTAGCCAAGGGGTAAGAGTTAAGGGAATAGACAATATAATGGTTCGATTTGCCAAATGTTGTAATCCTGTTCCCGGTGATGATATTATGGGATATATAACTAGGGGACGAGGTGTCTCAATCCATCGTAAAGATTGCCTGAATTTAGCAAACACTAAAGATGCCAAGGAACGATGGGTAGAAGTAGAATGGGATGTGGAAAAACCTATAGATTTTCAGGTTGGGGTGCAGATTAAAGCTATTGATCGTAAGGGACTTTTATCTGATGTAACAACAGTATTGTCTGAAATGAAAATATCGATTAATACCTTGAATGCACGAACAACAAAGGACCAGACAGCTATACTCAATCTGATTTTGGAGGTTAACGATACGGAACATTTGGAAAAATTGATGCAGAAATTAAAAAATCTGAAAAGTGTTATAGATATATCCAGAGTAACAGCATAATCGGGAGTTGATAATATGAGAGCCGTGGTCCAGAGGATATCCGAAGGAAGGGTAGTTGTTAATGGACAGATTTCAGGTGCTATTGATGAAGGGTTGCTGGTTTTTTTAGGTGTGACAAAAAGGGACACGATTGAAGATGCTAAATATATGGCGGAAAAAACTGTGAACCTGAGAATTTTTGAAGATGAAAACGGAAAAATGAATTTATCCGTTATTGATATAAGGGGAAAAATACTTGTTGTTTCCCAGTTTACCCTTTTCGGGGATTGCAGAAAGGGTAGGCGTCCCAGCTTTACGGAAGCTGCGTCACCTGAAATGGCTGATGAGCTTTACAGGGTTTTTATAGATGAATGTAAAAAGATGGGGATAGATGTTGAAACAGGTGTGTTTCAAACTCATATGGCGGTACATTTAATCAACGATGGGCCGGTGACCATACTTATAGATAGCAAAAAAATATTTTAATTTCATTGGGGGGGATTTTAATGTTTTTAGAAAGAATTCCAGCCGGTATATATGCTGTTAATTGCTATGTGCTGGGGGATAAAGCAACAAACGAAGCTATTGTAGTTGATCCGGGGGGTGACGTGGATCGGATTATTAAATTATTAGAGGATAACAACCTCAAATTGAGGTATATCATACTGACCCATGCTCATGTAGATCACATAGGCGGAGTGCAAGAACTCAGGGATAGGACAGGTATTCCCGTATACATGCATAAGGCCGATCTGTATATGTTAATGGACGGCAGAGCCAACCAATCTGTTGCCCTGGGCGGGCCTGTGGTGGAAGCTGAAGCTGATAAGCTTGTAAAATTTGTGGAAGACGGGGACATACTGGAGCTGGGCGAATTGGAATTGTTTATTATTCACACCCCGGGACATACCGAAGGCGGGATATCTATTCAGGTGGGGGATTTTATTTTTACGGGAGATACACTGTTTGCCGGTTCTATAGGAAGAAGCGATCTAGAAGGCGGGAATGAGGAAAAATTGATGGATTCACTCAAGAATAAACTATTTGTATTAAATGAAGACTTGAAGGTTTTGCCCGGCCATGGTCCGGCTACTACTATTGGAATTGAAAAAGCCACGAATCCTTATGTAGGGTAGGATAAGGTGAAAAACATAGTTAAGGTTATATGCATAGGTCATGATTATAAATACGAAGTGCGGGAATTGCTAAAAATGTTTTTCGTTCCGAATACAACAGAGGTTGTATTCATCAGTTCAAAAGGACATAATAACTGCGATAATAAAATTATTTCAGGAGAAATTCTGTTAATTACCGAGTTGAGAGTTGAGAATGGCAGGGCTATTGCTATATCAGGTATAGACGAAGAAAGACAAATTACTGAAGTAGAATTAAACAGCAGTGATAAAAATGAGATAAAAAGACTGACCAAAAGGATTGTTAAAAAAAGTCTTTTTAAACTCCTTAAAAGGCTCACAGATACAAAAGTACCTTGGGGGATTTTAACCGGAATCAGGCCTGCCAAAATTGTTCATGATTTGTTGGAAAGAAATTTCAGCGAAGAAGAGATTTTGTCAATTTTAATAAATGAATATTATATTGATAATGATAAAGCCATGTTATTGTTAAATATAGCTAAAACAGGACATAGGTTTATATATCCTATTGATGAAACGAAGGTCAGTCTATATATCGGCATACCTTTTTGTCCAACCAGGTGCCTATATTGTTCCTTTCCATCAAATTCCCTGAAACAGTCGGCGCATTTGATAGATAGCTACATAGATGCCCTATGTAGGGAAATCAGGAGTATGGCAAAGCTAATCAGGGAAACGGGTAAAAAAATTCAAACTATTTATATTGGCGGAGGAACACCTACTACGCTCTCTGTTTCCCAACTTGCCCGTATATTTGATACGATCAAATATACAATAGATTTAAATCACCTTGAAGAATTTACCGTAGAAGCCGGCAGGCCTGATACAATTAATTATAAAAATCTTATGTTTCTAAAAAAAGAAAATGTCACACGATTAAGTATTAATCCGCAGACTATGAGCAATCTAACCTTAAAGGTTATAGGAAGGGGGCATACGGCAGAAGAATTAATTGAATCCTATAGAATGGCTGCGGGAATTGGGTTTAAAAATATTAACATGGATATTATAATCGGATTGCCGGGTGAAGATGGCGGTGCTGTAAAGTATACCATGGAGCAGTTGCAAAAACTTTCGCCTGCCAATTTGACAGTCCATACATTAGCCATCAAAAGAGCATCCAGACTGAGGGAAATGAAAGGGAATTACAGCCTGCCCAACCAACAAGAAATAACGGCTATGCTTAAAATCACACAAAACTATGCTGAATCTATGGGATTGAGGCCGTATTATATGTACAGGCAAAAACATATGGTAGGCAACCTTGAAAATATAGGTTATACAAAACCCGGGTATGAATGTATATATAACATTCAAATTATGGAGGAGAAACAGACTATAATTGCTTTGGGTGTCGGAGCAGTATCTAAATTTACATTTCCAAACGAAAACAGGTTAGAGAGGGTTCCGAATGTCAAAAACCTGGAGGATTATATAGAGCGCATAGATGAAATGATAGACAGAAAAGCAAAATTTATGTCTAATTTAACCTCTCGTCCCTTAATATCCTAGGGGGGATGTAGGGGTTTTTATGCATATGAGGGTATTATAGACTATATGGAATGGAGGCTTGAGACTCAATGATACAGAGACCGAAAGGTACAGAAGATGTATTACCCAAGGACATATATAAATGGCACTATATCGAAGATATAGTAAAAAGGGTAGCAAAAAATTTCGGATATACGGAAATAAGGACTCCTATTTTTGAACATACGGAGCTTTTTGAACGAGGGGTAGGTGACACCACCGATGTTGTGGAAAAAGAAATGTATACATTTATTGACCGCGGAAATAGGAGTGTTACATTAAAACCCGAGGGAACGGCTCCTGTGGCAAGGGCTCTAATAGAACATAAACTTTACGCGGATACACAGCCTGTAAAAATGTTTTATATTACACCGGTTTTCAGATACGAGAGGCCCCAGGCAAGAAGGTACAGACAACATCATCAATTCGGTGTTGAGGTTTTCGGTACCCCCAATCCCTCTGCGGATGCCGAGGTTATCAGTTTGGCTATGACGGTTTATAAAATCCTGGGGGTTAAAAATTTAGAACTCAGGATAAATAGTGTCGGCTGTCCAAAATGTAGGGCCGAATATCACATAATACTCAAACAATATCTGGAGGGTAGGTTAGATAAATTATGTACAACCTGTCAAGGGAGATATGAGCGCAATCCTATGAGGATTATCGATTGTAAATCAAATGCATGCCAAGCTGAATTAAAAGATGTGCCCCTTATTTTGGATCATATTTGTGATGAATGTAAAGAACATTTTGAAACTTTAAAGAAATACCTGGAATCATCGGAATTAGAATATGTGGTAGATCCCAGAATTGTCCGCGGACTGGATTATTATACCAAAACCGCATTTGAAATCATTACCGATGAAATCGGTAAAAGAGGAACTATATGCGGTGGCGGAAGATATGATAGGCTTGTAGAGGATTGCGGGGGACCAGACACACCCGGTGTAGGCTTTGGAATGGGTTTAGAAAGGACTATACTAACGTTGGAGAATCAAGGCATAGAAATTCCCAAACCAACCGGATTAGATGTGTTTATAGTAACAATCGGTGATGCCGCATCTTACGAAGGTTTTAAATTATTGGACCGGCTCAGGGGGGTGGGCCTGGTTGCAGACATAGATCATTTAAGCCGCAGTGTAAAGGCGCAGTTTAAATATGCCGATAAATTAATGGCCAGGTATACAATTATAATAGGGGGGGAGGAATTATCCAAAGGAGTGGCAAAACTACGGGATATGGTCGATGGTTCAGAGGCGGAAGTTGCATTAGATAATATAGGCACCATATTACAACAAAATATTGTATGTAACGGGAGGTAATTTTGTGAGGCTCAAAAGAACATGTATGTGCGGTACCCTAAGCAAAAAAAATATCGGTGATGAGGTAATGTTATCGGGTTGGGTGCAAAGGAGAAGGGATCTGGGCGGTTTGATATTCGTGGATCTGAGGGATATAACCGGTATTATACAAATTGTGTTTGATAATAACATATCCCAAACCGCTTTTAAGGATGCGGAGCAGTTAGGTTCAGAATATGTAATAACTGTAAAGGGTAAGGTCTATGAAAGACAATCTATAAATCCGAATATGCCAACCGGGCAAATAGAAGTGTTTGCAGAGGATATGGAAATTTTAAACCAATCCGAGACGCCCCCCATTTATATCAAAGACGATGACGATGTTTCGGAAAATTTGAGACTTAAATATAGATATTTGGACTTAAGAAAGCCCGCAATGCAGGGCAATTTAATACTAAGACATAAAACGGCTCAGGTTACAAGAAATTTCCTGAGTGGTGAGGGATTTCTGGAGGTGGAAACACCTATGTTAACAAAAACAACCCCCGAGGGTGCAAGGGACTATTTGGTGCCGAGCAGGGTAAATCCGGGTAAATTTTATGCCCTCCCCCAATCACCACAGCTATTTAAACAGCTTTTGATGGTGTCAGGTATGGAAAAATATTTTCAAATAGTAAGATGTTTTAGGGATGAGGATCTGAGAGCGGATAGACAGCCTGAGTTTACCCAGATCGATTGTGAGATGTCTTTTGTTGACATAGATGATATAATAGAAATTAATGAAAGGTTATTACAAAAAATATTTAAAGAAGTATTAAATATAGACATACCCTTGCCTATAGACAGAATAACCTATAAAGAAGCAATGGAACGTTTCGGATCCGATAAACCGGATACCAGGTTCGGTTTCGAACTGATAGATGTAGGTGAAACAGTAAAAAACTGCGGATTCAGGATATTTACATCCGCCATTGAAAACGGCGGTGCTGTTAAGGCGATTAACGTTAAAGGATATGGGGATCAGTTTAGCAGAAAGGATATAACAAAATTAGAAGACTATATAAAAGACTACAGGGCAAAGGGCCTGGCTTGGATTAAGATAACGGAACAGGGAGTTACCTCACCAATTGCTAAATTCTTTACTGAAGAGGAAATGGAGGCAATATTAAAAGTTACACATGCAGCAAGCGGGGATCTGATATTGTTTGTTGCCGATAAAACACAAGTGGTATATGATTCGTTAGGACATCTGAGGATAGAAATTGCTAAAAGGTTAAATTTGCTTAACAAAGATGAATTTAAATTGATTTGGGTTACCGAGTTTCCGTTATTTGAATATGATGATGAGGAAGGTCGTTATGTAGCCAAGCATCATCCATTTACCTCACCTGTAGACGAGGATATTGAGATTATGGAATCGGACCCGGAAAAGGTCAGGGCCAAGGCCTATGATATTGTACTAAACGGTTATGAAATTGGCGGGGGGAGTATAAGAATTCACACACCCGAGCTTCAGCAAAAAATGTTTAAGGTATTGGGCTTCGGTGAAGAAGAGGTGCGGGAGAAATTCGGATTTTTATTGGATGCATTCAAATACGGAACACCGCCGCATGGCGGGATTGCCTATGGGCTGGATAGATTAGTGATGATTTTAGCCAAAGAGGATAACATCAGACAAGTAATAGCTTTTCCAAAAACCCAGAATGCTACTTGTCCGTTGACAGATGCACCGACCTTTGCGGATAAAAAACAGCTGGACGAATTAAATATAACAGTGACAAGTGGCAGAGGGGCGGAGACAGTGGCACATTCTAAAGGAAACGAAAAATGATATTGCATCCTTTTTCAAGAACAGAATTATTGATAGGGACCAAGGGGCTTGAAAAGTTGAAAAACAGTACGGTGGCTGTATTTGGCATAGGAGGGGTAGGGTCCTTTGCGGCGGAAGCATTGGCGAGAAGCGGTGTATATGAAATTATATTAATAGATGATGATAATATATGTTTAACCAACATCAACAGACAAATACATGCACTACACAGTACTGTGGGAAAATCAAAGGTGGAAACAATGAAAGCGCGCATCTTAGATATCAACCCGAAGGCTGAAGTTACTATATATAGAGAATTTTATAGCAGCAAAAACGCGGAAAAACTATTGTCCGATGATTATGATTATGTAATAGATGCAATTGATACGGTTGATTCTAAACTGGATTTAATTGAAAGATGCAAAAAATACAATATCCCAATTATAAGCTCCATGGGCATGGGGAATAAATTAGATCCCACTAAATTAGAAGTATCGGACATTTACGATACATCCGTATGTTCCCTGGCAAAAGTAATGCGTAAACAGCTAAGAAAAAGAGGAATCAAGGATTTAAAGGTCGTATATTCAAAAGAATGTGTCAGGGGGACGGGGGATCTGTCACATTTTTTAGGCAGTGTGCCATTTGTGCCCTCCGTTGCCGGATTGATTATGGCCTCTGAGGTGATTTGTGACTTAATCCGGCACACCGATATACCGACATCCGATTTTTAGTTTGGCACACTAATTTCCGATTTTCAGCACAGAGTTCAGGGTGCTAAAACCTAAATAAATTAAATTTATAAACTTGCAGGCCAGTATCTGATTTTAAGTCCGGCACGCCGGCACACTGATTTCTGGCCTCCGGCTAGTGAGGAGAGGGAAGATGAAACAAAACGGAATTATTATATCAATTAATGAGGACAGAGCAAAGGTAATGTTGCAGAGACAAACATCATGTGGTGATTGTAAAGCATGTAAATTGGGCAGGGATAATCCGAACATTGAAATAGATGCAATCAACCCTATAAACGCCAAAATAGGCGACCATGTTGAAATAGATATGGAACATCAGAGTTTTTTAGTTGCCGCTTTCATAGTGTACATGATACCACTGTTTGCCCTTATTGGAGGAATATTAATAGGTAACATGATGTTGGACAAATTCGGTATGATAGAATATAAAGAAGTCGGCTCAGGCTTATTTGGCCTTTTGTTAACTGCCATAACCTTTGTTATTATTAGGCTCAAGGAAAAATCATTCAAATCTGATAAAAGGTTTGTCCCGGTTATCACAGGTATCTTGCATGAATAGAATATGAGCAAAGAGATATTGCCAACAACAGATAAATGGTTGTTTACGACTGTTTATCTGTTGTTTGTTAAAAGGAAGCGGCAGAATTCTTATATCACTTAAATAACGCGGTATAAATGGGGCAACATAATTAAAATAAACAAAATATCTACTTGTAATGTATGTGCAAAAAAACTATAATTAAATATGTGATTAATCACATCTGCAAGATGAAAGGAGAATAATCGATGAACTTTGATATGTTAAAGGCGGGTGACCCGGAAATTTTTGATGTTATTATGAGAGAAACCCAGAGGCAAAGAAACAATATTGAATTGATTGCGTCTGAGAATTTTGTTTCGGAAGCTGTAATGGAAGCTATGGGGAGCCAGTTGACAAATAAATATGCGGAGGGATATCCCGGAAAAAGGTATTATGGGGGCTGTGATATAGTAGATATTGCCGAAAATTTGGCAAGAGACAGGCTTAAAAAATTATTCAATGCCGAACATGCTAATGTGCAACCCCATTCGGGGACAAGTGCCAACATGGGAATATATTTTGCCGTACTGGAACCCGGGGACACAGCCATGGGAATGGATCTGTCTCAGGGAGGGCATTTGACCCATGGCAGCCCGGTAAGCATCTCCGGTACATATTATAATTTTGTTGCTTATGGGGTTGATAAAGAAACCCATTTAATTGACTATGACGAAGTGAGAAGGATTGCTTTAGAAGCTAAGCCAAAACTTATCGTGGCCGGTGCTACAGTATATCCAAGAAAGATTGATTTCAAAAAGTTTAGAGAAATCGCGGATGAAGTGGGCGCGTATCTAATGGTTGATATGGCCCATATTGCAGGGTTGATTGTAGCAGGGTTGCATCAAAATCCTTGTGAGCATGCAGATTTTGTTACCACAACAACCCACAAGACGCTAAGAGGTCCGAGGGGTGGGGCAATTTTATGTAAAGCGGAGCATGCAAACCTTGTTGATAAGGCAATATTTCCCGGGATACAGGGCGGCCCGTTGATGCATATTATTGCTGCCAAAGCCGTTTCGTTTAAAGAAGCCTCAACACCGGAATTTAAAGAGTATCAGGAGCAAATTGTAAGAAATGCTAAAAAATTAGGAGAGGAATTAGTGAAGAGAGGGTTTGACCTTATATCCGGCGGTACGGACAATCATTTAATGCTTGTCGACTTGAGAAATAAAAACATTACGGGCAGGGATGCAGAGAAACTATTGGATAGAGTAGGGATTACGCTCAACAAGAATACTATACCGTATGATCCGCAGAGCCCGTTCATAACCAGCGGTATTCGTATCGGGACTCCCGCAGTCACTACAAGAGGAATGAAAGAAAGAGACATGGAGGTCATTGCGGAAATTATACAAACCATTATAGATAACCCGGAGAAAATTGATGAGGTTTCACAGATGGTAAAGAACCTCTGTAAAAATTTTAAGTTATACGAATGAAAAACAGGGTATTTCATCTATAAAGCACAAACATTTTTTGCAATAAACGCAATAATATTTGTGCTTTTTTATGTTGTAATTCGATTTACATCATTATTTATAATATAGACAATATGATTATCAGGACATAAAGTAATTGAGTATGCTCATTTTGTGAAGCGATTTCTTTTCCCAGTTTGGCATTTTCTTCCCTGAAGTAATTCAATTCAATATTCAACCTGTCTATTTCAGCAGTATCAATGACAATGTCAGTAGAGGCGTTAACAGTATTCTGCGCATCCCTAAGTCTGTTGATTTCCTCTTCAAGGGAGAAGACTGTATCACTAAAAGAGTGTATTTCAGCATCCTTGAATTCCAGTTGCGCTTCCAATTCTCTTATCCTATTGTAATATTTTTCGATCTTGTTATCATACTCTTTTATCTTATTGTTATATTCCCTAAATTGTGATGTTGATTCTTCCTTTGAAGGGTCCAGGTCTTTTTCTGTATAGGTATCAGGACCTGAAGCCGGTTTTTCCTTGGGTATAAAAGTGCTATGGTTATGTTGGTATCTCATCATTGTTTTCACCTCCAAATCCCAGGAACTGTATGCAGGGGTAAGGGGTTCCAAAAACATAATCGCATAGGATATTTCCTTTATTGTTAATGGGACTCCCGATATAGCGGTATCGTTTGAAGTCAATTTTTTTAGTGTCTTCATGAATATAAGGTTCGGACCAGTTTTTTCCCATATCTATTGAGTAGCATGAGACAACCTTACCCATCTCTGTCCACATAGCCCACAATATATTTTTATAATAGATCAGAACCGGAAAAGAACAACTTGACTTTGAAGATAGGGAAAGGGGTTTTAACTCACCCACCAATATTTTGTCCATGTCCAGTTTTAGATACTGTACAGTCAGATATTCCTCGTCAAATCTGCTCCAGATAAGATGCAACATTTCAGTGTTTTGAAGTAAACCGTCTATATATATTTTTTTATCTTTGGAGGATGTGACACATAACGGTTCAGACCACTGCCCGGCAGATATATCGAATTTAGAAATAAATATCTGTTCATACCCTTTGTTTATGGATGTATATATCAAAGTTATCCCATCATTGTTGTCGTTTATAAAAATCTTAAAGGGGTTAATATACTTATGGTTATCTGCAGTAACAATATGGTTGGCACTGTATTTGTTATTATGGAACCTTAGATGGAGTAAGTAGGCCCTGTTTTTGGGTTCGTTATGTAATAAGTAAT
Source organism: Clostridiales bacterium (assembly GCA_012519835.1). GTDB lineage: Bacteria > Bacillota > Clostridia > Peptostreptococcales > Natronincolaceae > JAAZJW01. The sequence goes on from JAAYPJ010000039.1 coordinate 41,797, forward strand.
AAAATATATGAATTTGATTTTTCACATATTTTATTATGGGGTACATGACCTTTTGTTCTTCCGGGTAGCAAAAAATTGAATAGTTCACCCATGCACCGTCTAGATATTGGTGATAATAAAGGTACCCATCTTTGTTATAACTGACGATATGTATGTTTTCCTTGTCATCAATATCCAAATGAAAACTTTCAGTCTCCTGGTTGAATACCAATTCTTTTTCTTTCCATACACGGTTTTCGTCTGAGGCCATATATTCAATATGTTTTTGTTCATTCAGATAAAAATTAAAAATTTCTCCAAGTTTATTTTCCAAGATAAATTCGTGTCCTTTTATGAAGGCCATAATATCACTTCCTATTTGTTGTAGAAACTGCAGTTAAAATTGCTTTCCTATCTTTAAAGACAAAAAAACATCCAAAATTCCGAAGGTATCTGTTTGTTATTAAAATATATGCAGAATAATTATAAAAATTACTGTCTGATAGCACCGAAATGGACTTTACTTCATATTGTACAGTAAGTAGGAATTAAATTGGAAGTTTGTTTTTGTTAACAATAAGGAAAAGGAGTGAAGATAATGACGAGTTGTAAAGAACCTGATCATGGGAAACCACCAGCAGATAGATCATGCTGTATTGCCGATACGGGTTGTCACTTCAGAGGTCGTTTGGATAAAGTAGTCGGCGAATGCATATTTGTAGATAAAGTATATGACGGAATAACACTCAATTTACAAGGGCTGCAAGCAGGGAATAAAATATCTTTTGGGCATTTGCCGGTATCGAGGTGCGGCGGAGGAGCTAGAATTGTCAGGGTAAAAAGCATCACCGCAAGAAAATTTTTTAATCCTGAAAATATTAACGATTCCAGAAATCTGATAGTTACCCCAATTACAACACTATCAGGTGCACAGTTTGTTACCGACTGTAAGGGGAATCCCGTTACCGTGCCGGGACCTGCCGGATTATTACAATACTTAATTTATACCAATACTGCTTCATGTGATGCAAAATCAAGGGGTACCCCCATATTCGGATCACAGGAAATTCATGTAACAGGATGTATTTCAGTATCAATGGTAGTTGATTTTGAGGACAATAGGGGAAGAATTCATGAAACAACACTGAGTGGAAGAATGCCGGTGAACCAGAGGATAACCAATTTCTTCGAACTATGCATGCCTTCAGTGTTTGATTCAACATTCTTGCCACAATTTACGGAGTTTTGTAATATTTCATTCAACCCCAATTTGGCTACCCGAAATGTTGGCAGGGATGTCAGCTTAAATTCAACAACCGGAGAGGTCACTGCTAATTTGGTAGTCGCATTATGTATTACTTGCGAAAAGAAAATCAAGGTGCCCACACAGTTATGTGTATTAAGTACAGGTTTCTGTGAGCACCCGGTTAGCCCAAGAGAAATATTATGCCCGTCTTTCCCGCCATTGTTCCCGCCACAAGTGAACGTACCACATGTAAGACCATATGAAGATGAAATATGCATAGAATCGCAGGAAGACGAATCAGAATAAGACAACGACAAAAAATATGGATCTATTGATTTAAATCAATAGATCTATTTTTTATTTTTAACCTTATTCCAATAGGATTTCATTGATTGCTCAAATTTGTTATTCCCATGCCGATAATAAATTTTATGTTTAATATTTTCAGGCATATACTGCTGTTCCACATAGTGATTCGGATAATCATGGGGGTATAAATAGGCCGATTTATTTTTAATAGCGAGGTTTGAACGTGTATCACATAAATGATAGGGTACTTGGCCCACATCAATTCTATCCAGATCGGCCAAAGCGGCATCAATTGCCTTATATGCCGAATTAGACTTGGGCAATGACGCGAGTAATACAGTAGCCTGGGCTAACGGTATCCTAGCTTCAGGCAGGCCGAGTTGTAGAGCAGAATCGGTACAAGCCTTTACTATAGAAATCGCCTGTGGATAGGCCAACCCTATATCCTCGGATGCAATAACCAAAAGTCTTCTGCAAATAGAAACCAAATCCCCACCCCTAATCAGCCTTGCAAGGGCATGTATACTGGCTTGTTCATCCGATCCCCTGATGCTCTTTTGTAAAAAACTCAGCAGATTATAGTGTCCGTCTCCATCCCTGTCATAATAGGTGATTTTGCTTTGCGAACATTCTATGGCTTTTTCTATATCTATATCAATTCTATCGGGATTGTGAATAGTATATGTATTTATTATTAATTCTATCGTATTTAAAGCTCTTCTTAAATCCCCTCCGGCAACTTCCGCAATATAACCTAATACATCATTTTCATATTTTATCCTCATATCTAATCTTTTTTCTTCCAAGGATATAGCCCTTTTTAGTCCCTTAATCATATCGCCAACATGAAGCGCTTTAAATTCTATAATGGTAGACCTACTCAAAAGAGCATTAAATATAGCAAAATTAACATTTTCGGTGGTGCTTCCGATAAGAATTATATCCCCGCTTTCTATGTATTCGAGTATTGATTGTTGTTGACGTTTTGTCAGATAGTGTAACTCGTCTATATATAATAGGATACCGCTCAAGGTACCAAAGGTACCGATCTGTGAAATGATATCCTTGATATCATCAATATTTGTGCTTGTCCCGCTCAGTTTAAAAAATTTTCTATTGGAGGCCCTTGCTATTATATCAGCCACAGTGGTCTTGCCGGTTCCCGAAGGGCCGAAAAAAATCATGTTGGGAACCGTGCCGGATTTTATGATTCTGTTTAATAATTTATTTTCACCTATGATATGGTTTTGGCCGACTACATCGTCTAAATTCATAGGACGTATTCTGTCTGCTAAAGGTCTCATAGCCCACCTCCTGTGCTATTATTATATTATTATAATAATTTTCTCCTCAGTTCTTCACCATTCATTGGTGACAAATAGGCAAAGGGTACATCAAATACAGATATAGCCCCGGTTTTACCCTCTTTTGATAACCTGAATACTGCCCTGGCATAGGCAATTACAACTGATGAGGTAAACTCCGGGTTGCTATCGAGGGTAAGTTTGAATTCTACGGTTTGCCTATTGTTTTTTCCTGTAATCCCTGTCCGAATAACCAGTCCCCCATGGGGCATTTTGCTATGATTTTTTATTAATTCTTCTTCAGATATAAAATATACGGATGTATCATAGCCGGCAAAATAATTCGGCATAGTCTTTATCTCATTTTCAATTTTGGCTAAATCCGCATTATCCTCGGCACAAACATAGCATATTCTTTTATGCCGCTTATTAGCTGAAATATCTATGTCTTCATAATTCCTGACCTTGTCCAACATTTCCTGAATCGGAACGGTATACTGAACCCCATTTTTCACACCCTCTATTCTTCTGATAGCATCAGAATGTCCCTGGCTTATTCCGTCGCCCCAAAAAGTATAACCTTGGCCATTGGGTAAAATTGACTGGCCCAGGAGTTTGTTAAGTGAGAAAAGTCCAGGGTCCCAACCCACGGATATAAGGCCCAGTTTAGAGGATTTTTTTGCATTACTATTTATTTTTTCAAAATATTCAGGAATTCTATTGTGATTATCAAAGCTATCTACCGTGTTGAAATGGGATACCATCATGGGACCCTGTTCATCTAAATCTTTTGCGGAACCACCGCATAGTACCATCACATCAATTTTGTTCTTAAAATCCAATATTTTTGATATATGTACTACATTAGATTTTGAATCCAGTGTATCCGGTTCCCTTCTTGTAAATATGGCAACAAGCTCCATGTCAGGGTTTTCGGATATTGCCAATTCGGTGCCACGGCCCAAATTTCCATATCCTACTATACCAATTCTGATTTTATTGTTCATAAAGCCACCCCCATAAAATTTAAAACAATGAACGTTTATTGATGATTTTGCAGATAGTACCAATTTTCAAATCAATGACGATTTGTAAGAAACATAGTTTATTATATCATATTTAGACTATATTTATAGTTGAAACCTTCCGGGATAAACATTAGAATTAATGTATAATGTGGCCAGCGAATTTGTCTTTTACTAAATGAGGTGATTGTTGATGAAATCCAGTAGAATTGAAGAGTTAAAGCGCCAAAGGCAGATAGAAATAAGGCCTAAAAAAAGTCAATTGCCCTTTTTCTTTTTTCTTATTTCAATTTGCATAGTTTTTTATCTCTATTTGTTCGGCTCAAACAAGATATATAGCATAATCTGGGCAATAGGTATTTTAATCGGGATCACTATGCAACGCTCCGGATTTTGCTTCGTTGCGAGTTTTCGGGATCCTGTAATGGTTGGAAGCACATCTCTTTTCAGGGCTGTAATCATTGGACTGATGATATCCACGGTGGGATTTGGCATATTTCAATATATAACCATCAGCAACATACCGAATTATTTAATAGACGATATCCCGGGGCAAATTTTTCCCGTAGGCATTAATACCATGATAGGAGCTATTTTGTTTGGTATAGGCATGGTTATAGCGGGGGGATGCGCTTCCGGAACACTGATCAGAATTGGGGAAGGCCATGTGATGCAAATAGTTGTTTTGGTGGGATTTGTTATCGGAACTGTCCTTGGGGCAGGTCATTTCGGATTTTGGGATAAATTAATTATTTCCTCATCAAAGACAATATATATACCCCAATATATGGGCTTTTTGCCGACGATTATAATTCAGATCCTAGTCTTGGGAATATTATATATATTGGCAGGTTGGTATGATAGGAAAAATAGCATCATGAATTTATAAAAACTATTTGCTAATTTATGAGACATCAATCAAAAACCGAGTAAGGACCGGGGCTTTTTATCCGGCGGTTGTAATATGGACAACAATTTTAGATATTGTTTGTCGGCAGGTTATGTCAAAATCATAGGGGGAATTTGTATGACGGAACATAGATTGGATTGCATGTTTGAAGCTTGTCCCATTCCCTTGCTGAAAGCGCACAAAAAACTACAGACTATGAAGATAGGGGAAATATTGATTATGCAAACGGATCATAATTGCTCCATTATCAATGTAGTGGAGTGGGCTAAGAAACAGGGTCATTATATAGATTATATAGAACTGGGAGAAGGACAATGGGAAATTTATATAGAAAAGGCTAAATAAAAGTAATGGGGGTGTCAGTTTGAACCTGAAGCATAGATTGTTAAAAAAACCCTGGCCTTATTGGGTAGGAGGGGTTGTGTTGGGACTTTTAAATATATTTTTACTATTTACTACCGGATCAGCTTGGAAGATTACAACATCATTTTTATATTTAGGTGCAGGCCTTTTAAATAAATTAGGAATCAATATAAATGATTGGTATTATTTTAAAACCTATGGCACAAAATTAAATGTCGGAGAAACATATTTTAGTAATAGCCTGATGATTATGGCCATTGCTATGATTTTAGGGTCTTTGGCTTCTGCATTATTTGTATCCGAATTTGGGATTAAAAAGATAAAAAACAAAAAACAATTAACATTTGCACTGCTAGGTGGTATCATGATGGGCTATGGAACCAGGTTGAGTTTTGGATGTAATGTAGGGGCTTATTTTAGTGCAATACCTTCCTTTTCTTTGCATGGGTGGATATTCGGGATTTTTATGTTCGTCGGTGCGTGGATTGGAAGCAAAATATTGTTTAAGTATATATTATAATAACAAAAATTTAAACAATCTTAAGCTGAATATGTTCAACATTAAAGTAGCTGTTTTAACAAGGTAGCTACTTTAATGTTTTTAACAAAATCCCCTTCTGGATGATTTTATAAATTGGATAAAATTTTTCTCATAATCGGTAAGGTCATGATCTTTTCTGCAGGCAATAAAAAATTCACTGAATATATCCAAACCCTCCACCTTAATCTCCCTCAGATCACCGTCCCTCAATTCACGTTTTATGGATAATTCTGGGATAAACGAAATTCCTTTTCCGGACAGCACAGAGGTTTTTATTGCCTCCATTGAGTTTAATTCATATATTATGTTCAGGTCCTCAATTGATATACTGAGCGCAAGCAACGCTTTCCTGATAGTCTGGCGGGTTCCTGACCCTTCCTCCCTAAAAATTAAAGGAAGTCTTTTAAATTCGTTCAAAGATATGATATTCTTTACTAAGGGCAGTGAAGTAACAAGTAACAGGCGATCGGTTGTTATTTTATCAATCTTTATATTGTCAACTTCTATATTGCCATGAATAATACCTATATTAATGGTACGGTCCAGTAAATTTTTAATGACATCTTCAGTATTGCTTATTTCGAAATTGATATTAACATCCCTAAAGTCTTGTTTATATACATAAATGCTGCAGGGCAAGGCATACTCTCCTATAGCCTTGCAGGAACCTATCAAAAGTTCCCTTTTGTCGGTTTTCAGATTTTTCAGATCACGTTCTATATTGTTTTGCATGGACAGAATGGTATCTGCATATTCAAATAAAATCTTTCCTGCTTCTGTCAGTTCTACCCCTTTGTTGCTCCTGATCAGAAATGTGGATTCCAGCTCCTTTTCTAAGGATTGTATTTGCATACTTAAACCGGGCTGGGTCAGATGTAGTTTTTTGGCAGCCTTCGAAATACTGTTTAATTGTACGGTTACATAAAAAGCGTTTAAATATTGTAAATTCATATTTTTAAATAGTCTCCTTTGTTTTTGAAAGAGTCTTTGTAATGAGCAGATAGATCATCATTTATTTAGGATATTCATATTTTAATTATACCACTGAAAAGACAGGATTGGTAGCAAATCGTTGGCTGATATGGTATTATTGTTTTTATTTTAACGATGATAAAGTAAAATTATAGTATATAACCAAGTCTTATTATGATGGTTGTCAAATTTATATTATACTGTTTATATGAGGACATTGAAAAAATTCATAATTTTATGCTACTTTACTATTCTGATTGTTTAGATACTTAGATTATGGGGGAGGTATCGGTTGTGACAGTGCAAAAAGACAAACAAATAACAAGAAAGGATTTTCTCAAGGGGGTAGGGGTTTCTGTAGCCGGAGTTGCTATGACCGGGGCTGTAGGCAGTCTTCTTACAGCATGTGCAGAAAAGGAAACGGACTCAAAAGCAGCAGGCGCGTCTGATTCGGTAAAAAGACCGGAGTGGCCATTTAAATATACAAAATTAGATGTTGAAAAAGTTAAAGCAAGGGCCTTTAACGCATATAAAACAAAAGGTGGCTGAGGTATCGGTGTTTCCGAGGGGTTCCTCGGAGAACTGGCAGATGTGGTAGGTTATCCTTTTAACCAAATTCCACCGGAGGCGTTTATTAATGGTGCTGCAGGATATGGCCGAGCAACGTTATGCGGTTCATTGGGAGTTGCGGCTGCATGTATTGGCATGGTAACAGATGCAGATACACAAAGGGAATTAGTAGGAGAATTGTTTGATTGGTATAAGGAATTTCCTTTTCCGGAATATCAACCTGAGGGCCTGAATTTGCCAACAACGGTTGCGGAATCAGTATTATGTGCAGATTCAGTAGGTAAATTTATGGAAGTTCACGGTGTGGATATGGCTCACCCTGAAAGGAAAAGCCGTTGTGCAGGTGTAGCCGCCGGTATTGCAGGCAAAATAACGGAGATGTTAAACGAACGTCTTGGATAACCATAAGTTTAACAACAAGAACAGTTAAAATTATATTAAAAAAGGTGGGAAAATTCCCATCTTTTTTCGATGCTATTGTATATCGTTATATCCCAGATAATTTTCAGTAAAAATATTGACAATGCTTGGACATTTGTTATACTTAATGTATCGTAATAAATATATCTATGAGATAATAGGAGGGTTATAAATGAAAATTGAGGGCGATGTTGTTGTTCTGGGCGGAGGACCAGGAGGTTATGTTGCTGCCATAGTAGCCGCAAAAAATGGATTAAATACGGTTCTTGTTGAGAAAGACAATTTGGGTGGAACATGCCTTAACCGTGGCTGTATACCTACAAAAGCGCTAGTACGTTCATCAGAAGTCTATGAATTAGTAAAAGAGTCTGAAGATTTTGGAATTTTCAATGAATCACCATCTTTCGATTTCACCAAGATAATGGAAAGAAAGGATAACATAGTAAAAGAATTAGTTGCGGGAATTGAATACTTAGTATCTAAAAACAAAATTACCTTGTTAAGAGGCGTAGGAGACATTTTAGATAAAAACACAGTTGTTGTAAAAGAAGGAAAGGACGAAGGCGCTACTGTCAGTGCTAAAAACATAATAATTGCTACAGGTTCTAAGCCATTTATCCCGCCGATAAAGGGAGCAAGAGAATCAAAGAATGTATATACAAGCGATGAAATGTTAAGTTTAAAAGAACTGCCTAAGGACATTGTTATTGTAGGTAGCGGTGTAATCGGAATGGAATTTGCATTTATTTGCAGCGCCTTAGAGGTAGATGTAACAGTAATAGGATCCTCAGATAATATTTTAGCTAATATGGATGGCGATGTTATAAAAGAAATTACCAGAATATCCAAGAGAAAGAAAATAAAGCTTATTACAGGTGCAAGGGTTGAAGAAATCATTGATACGGATGATGGCAAAGTTACTGTAGGTTTCCAAAGAAAAGGCAAGGAAGAGACCGTAACTGCAGATAAGGTTTTAATGGCAACAGGAAGATCCCCGAACTTCAGTGATATCGACTTAGAAAAACTGGGACTTGAACTAAGCGACAGAAGAGGAATCAAAGTTAACAGCAGGCTTCAAACAACCGTGGACAACATATATGCTATCGGGGACGTAACAAATATAAACCAATTGGCTCATGTTGCTTCCTATCAAGGTGAGGTTGCTGTCGCAAACATAGTGGGTGAAGACGTAGAGGCAGATTATTCCGTAGTACCCGGTGCTATATTCACAACTCCGGAAATTGCGGCTGTAGGTCCTACCGAAGAAGCAGCAAAGGAACAAGGTCTGGATATAAGCACAGGCAAATTCTTATTTGCTTCTAACGGCAAGGCCCTCACATATGGAGAGAGAAGGGGATTAGTAAAAGTAATTGCCGATAAAGCTACAGGTGTAATACTGGGTGGACATATCATTGGGCCTCATGCATCAGACCTTATACATGAAATTACAGTTGCTATTAAGAATAAGTTAACTGCAGATCAAATAGCAGATACCATACATGCTCATCCTACTACAGCAGAAACTGTTCTGGAAGCTGCAATGGCAACTACACCGAAGGGTGCAATACACTCAGCATAATGCAGATTTTGATATAATTTAAAATTTTGATTATTATAAAAATATTAGAAGGAGAATTTTCTCCTTCTAATATTTTTTGCCACTTTTTATTTATGATACCAAACAGCCGAATATTTAATAGAGGATATGAAAATCAGCTAATATAGCCAATTGTTCCGTGGTAATAACATTATAGTTATACACGGTTATAGTTACACACCAATTGACAGCAGATAAGTGTACTTATATAATTATATATAAAGATACATTTTGACGATGTATCGATACATGATTTTAATTTATTTTAGGGGTGACATATATGACAAATTTTAAATACGTTTATGGAACCGTCCCCTCGAGAAGGATGGGACTTTCCGTTGGTGTCAGTCCCATAGCCGAGGGCCATTGCAATTATTCCTGTATATATTGTCAGTTGGGAAGAACGAGGAATATGACAAACAAAAGAAAAAAATACTTTGATTATAAAGATATAATTGGGGAATTTAAGGAGTATATAAGCAAAAATATTAAGTTTGACGTAGCTACAATAGTAGGTGAAGGTGAACCACTATTATATTCCGATTTGGGAATTTTGATTGATGAACTGAAATTGTTGACAGATAAACCTATAGCGGTTATTACCAACGGGGCCCTGTTATATGACAGCGCGGTAAGGGAGGATTTGAGAAATGCCGACATAGTTCTTCCGTCTCTGGATGCAACCGATGAAGAAATGTTTAAAAAAATTAACAGGCCCCACGGAAGTATAAAATTTGACGATGTTGTCACAGGATTGAGGATTTTTTCCAATGAATACAATGGGCAATTGTGGATTGAAACAATGATTGTTGAAGGCATAAATGATAATAGACAATTTTTTTTAGATTTGAAAGAGTTATTAGGTACAATAAATTATCATAAGTTGTATATTAATTCCCCTGTGCGTCCTCCGGCTGAAACATTTGTGAAACAGGTGTCAAAGGAAGTCATAGATGAGGCTGTTTCAATATTAGGTGGTATTTCTATAGACAAACTTGTTTCCGAAGGTTTTTATAGTGAGATTGGGGATGATTATGAAGCTGTGTTGAGTATCATCAAAAGGCATCCCATGAATCAATTTGAAATAAAATCTTTCATAGAACAAAGAGAGAAATCCGATATTGAAGATTTTTTCAAAAGGCTGAATGATGATGACAATATAGAGGTAGTAAATTATAAAAATTATTGTACTTATAGATTAAGGTAGATTTTTTACCGGGTATCAGGTTGTTTATTTATAAAATTAAAAACCAAAACCTATATATAACGCAAATTACGTATATACGGGTTTTGGTTTTTTTGTATTATTAAAAATTGAGAATCAAAGATCGGGGATATATATTTAAACAATATTGGCGAAAAATGTGTTCGAAAGGCGCCAAAAGATGGATGAAATTATTATTTATGTATAATTTACAAGGGAATTCACAAAATACTTTTATGTAGGTATTTTATATGCAAGGAGTGAGTTCAATAAAAGGTGTAATAATGTCAGGAGGAGTGGGTACCAGACTTAGACCGTTAACTTGTCATTTGCCTAAGCCAATGGTACCTATTTTCAATAAGCCTGTAATGGAATATGGAATAAATCTTTTAAAAAAATACGGAATCAATGACATTGCTGTAACATTATGTTATTTACCTAAAATAATAACGGATTATTTTGGGGATGGTTCAGAATTTAATGTTAACATTAATTATTATATTGAAGACAGGCCATTAGGTACGGGGGGTAGTGTGAAAAACGCCCACGAATTTTTTGATAATACCATTGTTGTAATAAGCGGGGACGCTTTTACGAATATAGATCTCGGGAAGGCTCATAATTTTCATAAAGAAAAGGGGTCTAAGGCCACTCTGATATTGAGCAGAGAGCCGGTGCCTTTAGAATACGGGGTAGTTATTACAGATGATAATGGAAAGATAATAAGATTTCTGGAAAAACCGAGCTGGGGGGAGGTTTTCAGCGATACCATCAATACAGGCATATATATACTGGAGCCTGAGGTACTTGACTATTACAAACAGGGGGAGAATTTTGATTTTAGCAAGGACTTGTTTCCGAGGCTCCTTCGGGACAATGTACCGATGTATGGATATATAACCGAAGAATACTGGTGTGATGTAGGGGATTTAAATACCTACATAGAAACCCATGTCGATGTATTGTCCGATGAAAAAAAGCATTATTTGTTGGGAAAAGAACAAGGAAAAGGTATTTGGATAGGAGAAGGGACTATTCTTGAAAAAGGGGTTAAAATATATCCCCCAATCTACATAGGCAAAAATTCTTTAATAAAAGAGGGGGCGGTTATAGATTCCTATACGGTTATAGGGAACAATTGCACAATAGGGGAAGGCACTTCAATAAAAAGGAGTATTATTTGGGATAATGTGAACATATCCGGAGGTTGTGAGATTAGAAAATCTACAATATGTAACAATGTATATGTAGGCCGACGCAGTAGGATATTTGAAGGAGCAGTGATAGGCCCCTATTCGAAAATCTTTGAGGATAGTACGGTAAAACCCAATGTTAAAATATGGCCTTATAAAACAGTAGATGAAAAAATAACGGTAAAAAACAACCTAATATGGGAAGAGCGAATATCGAGAAAACTATTTGGAGGCAGAAACATTTCAGGGGTATTCAATGAAAGTATAACCCCGGAAATTGCCACCGGTTTAGGTACTGCCTTTGCTACCATTATGGACGAAAAAGGCACCTATCTTGTAAGCAGTGATGAATATAACCTCTCAAAATCTATAAAAAATTCCGTTATTTCGGGCATACTTTCAACAGGATCACGGGCCATAGACATTAAAGACAGCACCTTACCCATGTGCAGATTTGGGGTAAGATATTTTAAGGCAGATGGCGGCATTCACATAAGAAATGACAGCTTTGATGAGAACACGGTCTACATAGAATTTATTGATAAAAAGGGAGCGAATATTGATAAAAACAGATCAAAAAAGATTGAAAACTGCCTGGCCATAGAAAATTTTAAAAGATGTACCGGCAGAGAAATCGAAGATGTAGTAAATATATATAACTTTTCTACAATTTATCTAAAAAGCGGGATGGATCAACTAAAAAACATAGATAAAATTAAAAATCAGAAGCCCGGATTAATTATATCTTCTCCTTCGAAAAACATATGCGATTTAGCTGAAAGATATCTGAGGGACATAGGCTGTCAGGTTAAAACAATCAAGCATGACAGGGGACTCAAAATAGAAGATATTCAAAGCATGGTGTCGGAAAATCAAGAAGACCTGGGCTTGTTATATGATGAAAATGGCGAAAAAATTGCATTAACCGATGGAACAGATATTGTTCGGGACGAAAAATATTATCTGTTGGCTCTGCTGATAGGCCTTAAATGCGGTGAAATAGAGAATGTGATAATTCCGTATAACTATCCGAGGGCAATGGGGAAATTAGTTGAAGAATATAAAGGACACATAATCTATAGCAAGTCCGATATATCCCATGTTATTCAAACGACAATGGAAGAAAAGACCGATTTCCAATACATACTGAATTTCGATAGCATTTGGGCCACAGGGAGAATAGTGGATTATCTGGTAGGAAATGATGTCACATTGAGTGAAATTGTAGAAGGATTGCCAAAATACTTTTATTTGAAAAGGGAGATTCCGTGCAAATGGGATGATAAAGGGAGTATTATAAGAAGACTGACACAGGATAGAATGGGGGACACTGAGCTCAAAGAAGGCGTAAGATTTATAGATGACAAAGGATGGGCCTTGATTATTCCTGATGAAGAGAGGCCTGTATTTAATTTATATGCAGAAGGTTATAATGAAGAATACGCGGAAGAGCTGTGGGCTAAATACGATGAAAAAATCAAAAGCATGATGAAAAATTGATTCAGGAGTTATGCAGATCAAAGGAGTGGGGTTCAATATGTGGCCAAGGGCTAAAGACAGTATGCTGGACCATGGGGAAGAAACGAACGTGTTATATAGAACGAAAAAAAAGGCTAATGTAAAAAATTTTCTTTTGAGCAGGTTAGATGAAAGTTTTAAAGATATAGAAAACGCTTATTTAAAATTTAACAAAGATTTAGCTGGAGGTAAGTCTTTACCTCAAGGTTCAGAGTGGATCCTGGATAATTTTTATTTAATCGAGTTAATTTATAAGGAATTAAAAATCGATCTAAAAAAAGAAGAAAATGTTATATTAAACATAATAGAAACCCATTCTTTGAAGGGTTACCCCAGAATATACGCTCTGGCCTTAGAGCTAATATATCATTCATCAGGAAATGTTTCGGAAGAAATCCTGATAGAATTTGTGAATGATTTCCAGAAGGAGGAAATACTGACCCTGGAAGAAATAGCCAGATTTTATACTGTTCTTACATTAGGGTTGATGGAATACATCAGAAATATTGTATTAAATCTTGTTAGAATAAGTAAGGGTTGGGAAGAAATGGATAGCATTGATCTATCCATAGAAAAAAATCTCAAAGAGATTATAGAAAATATACATATTATGGATTCAACGAAGGTGGAAAGACTTATCAGGAGGATAAGGGAGGATAAATGTGAATTTCAGTTAGTATTAGAAACGATTGATAAAAGACTGAATTATGTGCACAAGAGCGTGAAGGAAGTATTAGAGAGGGAATACATGCTTCAATCCAGATATAAGGTGTCTCTGGGTTATGGAATAAATTCTATAAGAAACACCTCCGCCCTCAACTGGGAAAAGGTTTTCAAATCTATATCTTTAGTGGAAAGGGTATTTGGGGAGGACCCGCTAGGGGTATATGAAAATATGGAAAATCATTCGAAAAATTATTATAGACATGAAACCCAACGGCTAGCGGAAAAATTTAAGGTACAAGAAATTTTTATATCCAAGAAAGCATTGGAATTTGCCGAAGAAGAGTGGGATAAAGGTAGCAGAGATAAAAGGGCCCACATAGGATATTACTTAATAGACCGGGGAAAAGACAGATTACTTGATTATTTCGGGCATAACAGTAAAGATATCAATATTTGTCTGAGGAAATATGGTTACTATTATTTTCCTATTATTTTGTTGTCTGTTTTATTAACATTTCTTTTCAGCAGGTATGCCCATAATATGGGGAACTTATATTGGGGTATACTGGTATTTATAGTGACATTTATTCCGCTGATGACCGTTTCAACGAACATACTGAATTATTTTTACTTCAGAAGGTTTAAACCAAATATATTGCCTAAGATTGATTATAAATATGATATTCCTGAAAAATATAGTACTTTTGTTGTTATTCCCACCCTGTTACCTGATGAGGACAGAGTAGAAGAATTGGCAAAAAATTTAGAGGTTTATTATCTATCCAATAGGGGAGAAAACATCTACTTTGGGATAGTTGGGGATTTTAAGGATGGGGATCGGAAAGTTACAGAAAATGACGAAAAAATAACAAACAGGGGATTGGAGGTTATAGATAAATTAAACAAGAAGTACAGTCAGGAAAAGGACATTTTTTATTTCTTTCACAGGGAAAGGGTATATTCCGAAACCCAAGAAAAATGGATGGGTTGGGAAAGGAAAAGAGGGGCATTGATAGAATTTAACAAGTTATTACTGGGGGATAGGGAAACAACTTTTAATGTTATATCCGGAGATATTTCCAATATCAAAATTAAATATGTTATTACACTGGATGCAGACACTAAGTTACCCATTGATGGGGCAAAAAGATTAATAGGCACAATCTCCCATCCCCTAAATGTGGCTGTATTGAATGAAGAAAAAAATGTTGTAGAAGAGGGCTATGGAATTGTTCAACCCAGAATTTCGGTGGACATCGAAAGCAGCAACAAATCTTTGTTCACCAGAATATTTGCCGGTATGGGGGGCATAGATCCATACAGTACCGCAGTTTCGGATATATATCAGGATCTGTTTGGAGAGGGTATATTTACGGGTAAAGGTATATATGACTTGGAAGTATTTCAGAAATGTTTAAAAAAAGAGATACCGGAAAATACCGTGCTGAGCCACGATCTTTTAGAAGGCAGTTATGTCAGGGTCGGTTTGGCTACAGATATAGAGCTGATAGATGGATATCCGGAAAAGTATAGCTCCTATATCATGAGACAACATAGATGGACCAGGGGGGACTGGCAGCTCATAGGGTGGCTTAAAAACGGATCACTTTCTTCCCTTTCTAAGTGGAAAATTACGGATAACATGAGAAGAAGCCTGGTCCCTGTATCTTTGTTTTTAATTTTACTTTTTGGTACAGTGTTTTTTCCCGGAAATGCCTTTGTTTGGATAGGAATTTCCCTCGTCACTATATTGTTGCCTATTATGATTATGGCCCTTGAATATATACTGTATAAAAGATTCAGAATTCCAAAGATGAGACTGAACGGAAA
>JAAYPJ010000040.1 GCA_012519835.1 Clostridiales bacterium
ACAGTCTTGTAGGACTTGATAATAAAAAGGTTATCAAGGCAATACAGGGTTTTAATACGAAAGTATTGATCCGAGTGGTTGAATCCTGTGACACCACCACCTTATTATACATAATAAGGTGAAAAACCCGGATATATAATTGTCTAGGTTTTAGAAACCAGGGAAAATGTGGTAAGCGATAATAGAAGAAGACGTAAAACACGAAGGAAAATCTGTGTTTTTTGTGCCAACAAAACAAAAAATATTGATTATAAAGACGTACAACAACTACGGAAATATGTAACTGAAAGAGGTAAAATTTTACCGAGAAGGATTTCAGGCAACTGTGCAATTCACCAAAGGGAATTGACAAAGGCCATCAAAAGATCCAGACATATAGCTTTATTACCATACACCATAGACTGATACTGACAAAACCGGAAAAAGAATCAGAGAGAACACTCCCTTGGGGCGAACAGATTGAAAAATAAAAATCTTATACCCTAAAGGGGGCGTTTTTTATTTTGCATATAACCCGAAAACAAAGTTTCAAAATACTTTTCGACAATGTTTCACATGAAACAATACCTAATTATAGCCCTGTTTTTTAACGGTGCAAGGGAATTATTCTTCTCCTTTGCCCCGGGATTCTGGTCGGCAAAACTTATCAGTTCCGTAGTTAGGGGCGGTTGTCTTTATCTCACATATAATCAATATTATATTGTGGGCTTGGTATACATGATAATATTGAACATATTGGCTTATAGGTTGTTTATGAACAGAATTAGGCTAGGCTAACAAATGTGTTTCGACAAAATGTTTCACGTGGGACATTTTTGGCAATATAACTGCAAACACGTTACATACGACACAAGGAGGTGGGTAAAATGAAAAAACCAATTACAATAAATTTAGGAATAAACCCTGTTGTTAAAGAAAGAGCTGAAAAAGCCTTACCTTCAATAAATGCTGATTTAATGGGTTTGGAGGAAATCAAAATGAAATTGCAGGAAGGATATGAGGATATAGAAAAGGGAAAAGTGCGGGATGTACATGCTGTTTTTGCTAGGTTCAGGGAGAACAAATTTGTCACCTGATTTTAAACAGTACAATCCCAAGGCTGTTTTTCATTATATGTTTGAAATCATTATTGAAATTACGCTTGTTTATTATTCCACAATATGTAACAATTGTAGTATACATAATTATACATAAATACGCATTTTGCTTATTAAACATACCTTAATGCGCAACATAACAGTTTTTTATAGGAATTATAAAATAAAATTTATGATAACGGTTTTTTATAGAATATATATGCGGGATTTTTGAAGATTTAGAGTAAGGATTTCAAAATAGCTACAGGGGGAATAAATTTGGACACCAAAACAATAAAAGATTTAGAAAAAAGGTTATGGGATACAGCAGATGAATTGAGGGCAAATACCGGCCTCAAAGCATCAGAATACTCTACACCGATACTCGGACTTATATTTTTAAAATTCGCGGACAGTAAGTACGCAGCCTTCGAAAAAGAAATTAATGATGAACATGAAAAACTCAAAGGCGGCAGAAGGGAAAGAAGAATAGAAGATATAGCAAAGGAGCTATGCGGATTTTACTTACCTGATGAATCAAGATATGATTACCTATTAAATTTAAGCGAAGAAGAGGATATAGCAAATAAAATAAAGGAAGCTATAGAAGGAATAGAAAAACATTCACAAGAATTAGTGGGAATACTGCCTAAAGACAGTTATCACAATTTAAGCAGGGAAGATAATAATAAAATATTGAACAGATTACTTAGAAATTTTAATGATATACCTACTGATGTAAAATCCGATATATTTGGAGAAATATATGAATACTTTCTGGGCAACTTTGCTCTGGCGGAAGGACAGGGCGGGGGAGAGTTTTTTACACCCAGAACCGTAGTGCAATATATGGTGGAGGTATTAAGGCCAACAGAGGGAAAGATATTGGATCCTGCATGCGGATCCGGCGGAATG
>JAAYPJ010000041.1 GCA_012519835.1 Clostridiales bacterium
AGAAAAATAATGCTGGTCACCACAGGGGCCTTGTTATCGCCTACGAGCTCTTTGCAGGGCGAGTCTATACCCTGCATAGCCCATGCAATAACCATTGAAACTGCGTAAGCTATTAGTCTGTTGTTCGGGACAATATATATAAAAATAGCCGCGGCCCGATCGACAGTTAAACATATTAAATGAAACTTGATGAGGAGTGAAAGCATGCAATATTTAAATGCATTTGTAACGGGAGGAATAATTTGTATTATCGGACAGATTATAATCAATAAGACAAGGCTAACTCCTGCCCATGTTCTTGTTTTATTTGTGACACTGGGAGCTGTGCTAACTGCTGTCGGTATATACGAACCTATAGTTAAGTTTGGTGGCGCAGGTGCAACGGTTCCTATTTCAGGTTTTGGTTATGCCCTGGCTAAAGGAGCAGTCAAAGGAGTCAAAGAGGATGGTATTTTGGGGGCCTTTACGGGCGGAATATCATCAACTGCAGGAGGAATTACTGCCGCTATTGTTTTCGGTTATCTGATGGCATTGCTTTTCAACCCAAAGACCAAGCCATAGCGTGCGGGGAACGGATGTAGGAACATAAAACATTCCTCAGGAATATAGTATACTGATGAACAAAATTAACAAGGGAAAAAATCACAGGGTGCGAAACCGGTATGTCAACTGGACATGTTACTTATTATCTCCACCAGTTCGCCTAAGGTTTTTTCCCTGTTTTCTTTTGTAACCTCAATTAGCAACACATCATCCCTTTTTTTAATGTTATTTAAAAATTCACAGTCGTAATCCTTGATGGTTCCCAGAATTATTTTATCACTATCCAGTAGTTCGTATATCTTACATTTAAATTTTTCACTGTCGTTTTCGAAAAAACCTAATTCATCCAATACAATTATATCTTTGTCCTTAAGATCTCTTTCCAGCATAGAAACAATGCCGGTATCAAAAGAATCTATAAATACTTCCCTGGAATAGTCCGTAGCATCTACATTGGCTATGAGGTAAGATTCAGAGTTATCATACAACGATTTCACTATATAAATTCTATCATTGTCTTTAATTATTCTTTCCGTAACATATCCACCCACGGAAAGGTTCAATCTACTTAAAGTGTTTTGTATCAGGGTTGATTTGCCTATATATTTTTTGCCGGTTAAAAATATGTTTTTCAAAATATCACATCCTCAGTATTATATTTAATATTTTAACATAACAACAATGCAGTGTATATATTTATTTTAAAGGCCTAGGGTTGTTTCGGAGCCGAAAACACCAATAATAATCACAAAAAAACTATTTGCAAATATTGTCGAAAAGGCAGGAAAGCTTGACACAGGGTAAGGGGCATGGTATTATATAAATGACTATATATATGTACAAAATCATATAATATAAAACCAATTGTTTTTTTTAACCCGGTTGACCTTTCGGCTTGGCAGTTACGCCCTTGGGGGCCCCAGTCAAACTAGGTATAATAATCATAACTATTTAATTCATTTTGTTTATTTGATAGTAAAGCGTGGGTCCTAAAGGTGTTTAAAAAATAACACTATACTATAAACATAACAAAGAAGCCGAGGTTTGCTGGGATTTAAAAAGCAACTTTTTGGCTCCTTCTTTGACAACCGGGAATCAGGGTGAATTTGACGGTAAGGAATTGAGAAGGGGAAGGAGGGGGGTGCAACCTGAAAAAGCGGTTAAACAATTCAGCATCGCTTGTTGTTTCTTAAAGCAACAAGGGCTTTGAGAAAGCGAGGTGACTAGACAGGGGGTTATATATTGTATAA
>JAAYPJ010000042.1 GCA_012519835.1 Clostridiales bacterium
CAAAATCCTCCCGGGAGATACCCGGAAAAATTGCATATCGATTCAGCTCCAATAAAGAATTTCCGGGCCTTACCCTGCCCGGTTTAACGGTAAAAGCCATTCGATAACCCAATTTTTTTAATATTTTCAGTGTTTGTTTGTTATAATGTCCATATGGATAAGCTAAATAAGCCGTATCTAATATTTTCATGCTCGTTTCCAGATCCTGCTCTATTTCATCCAATGGCCTTGTGACAAGACAACCCTGCCCGTTTTCATCCAACTTATGCAAATCATGTGTATGCGAGGCATATTCAAACACATCTTTGCTATTTTCAATTTCATTCCAACTCAAATATTGCAAATCACCGGCATCAAAAGATACAACCTCATCAGTATTCCAGCTTGAAATAAGAAAAATCGCCGCCTTGAACCCGTATCCCTTCAAAATGGGATATGCATATTCATAGTTGCTTTTATACCCATCATCAAACGTAATAAGCACACTTCGTTCGGGAAGGTTAATTTCTCCCTTCACGAACCTCTCCAATTCATTCAACCCGATAGTATAGTATCCATTCTTATGTAATAAACCCATATGTTCCTGAAAGGTTTCTACAGGTAAAACCGCACCGTTATCCTTATAGGGATTTTCATCATCCCTTAAAAGATGATGATACATTAAAACCGGAATATCCTTTGCCCATTTCCCGGATTTGTCCTTGTTTTTTATATTAAAGACATTTTTCATGACTGCCTTCCCCATTTTTTCACCAATGTACCTTTTAGCAGATGGAATTTTATTACAAACAAAAGATAATACAATACATAATATAAATCCGCTAACTATTAACTTTAGTATCGTGTTCGCATTTTTTCGCATCTTATCCTCCTATATAATCACATATATTTTATAACTATATTTCGAAAAATCAAGGTTTTTTTCATGGAAATACAAAATGATAGCCTTTTGTTTGCTTGTAGGGGAATTACAGGTTTACCTCTGAGTAAATATCTTGCAAATAGAACATAATATCTTATATAAATAGTGTATTACAAACAAATGACCCTACCAGAGAACGGAGATATATACTATGGATTCAAATTTTACGCCGATAATTTGGCCGGAAGATAAAGCACCTGTGGAAGCAGTTGATTATAAACAATGCGAAGTATGCACACAAAAATCACGTGTTATCTGGGGCGAAGGAAATCCTAAAGCGCCTATCGTGGTTGTTTTAGACAATCCGGGGGCGAGGGAAGATAAAGAGGGCAGGGAATATGTCTGTGGGACAAGGCAAACATTACAAACGGCAATATACAGAGTAGGCTTAGATGTGAATAATGTTTATATAACCTATCTACTGAAATGCAGGCCCCTTCGCCAATACGACAAGGTAAGGGCGAGGGCGTTCAGCAAACCATTCCTTATTCAACAAATAAAGAAAATGCAACCCGAATTTGTTGTTTATTTAGGGGATGTTGTGGTTCAGTCAGTTTTTGATGACAATGAGGCCCATGTAAAAAATCTGAGAGGGGCATGGCATACGATAATGGGCTATCCGTCTGTTGTGTCCTATCATCCGTTAGCGGTAAGAAGGAGACCTAATCTTACATCTCGTTTTATGGAAGATTGGGAAATGCTGTCGCGGCGGTTTTTTAGCAAGACTTAAATTAACATGGCATAGCATCAGCCACCTGCAAAGGCGGTTATGAGCAACTTGCGGAAGTAAACCGCCTGCCAAATTGCGGGCGTTTTTTATTGTTGTCTGAAGGACGGGCATATTCCCCAACTTACCTTTCAGCCACTACAAGCATTTCGTAATCCTCTATTGAAAGCCCATCATCCCTTGAAAAAGCACCCAATTTTGCTCCGAATATTTCTATCTTTTTATAGCCTAGGGATTTAAGCAGCCAGGTAATTTCACAAGGCACATAATATCTTTCATTACATTCAAGCTGGAATTCATTTCCATCATCATCGGTAAAAGTAACCATATTATGATCCCTGAATGTCATTAAATCAAAACCTTCGTTTTTATAATGGCCAGCTGACCCATTATAAACAGATTTATGAAAGCCTTTGATGGAGTGATACAGAGGAAATAATCCATTGAGTGTTGTAAAGATAAATTTTGCCGAATTCTTCAACGATTTTATAACATTTAATAGTTACAAGAATTTTTGCCTGCAATCAAGGATACAATGTATTATTTACAACGGGCACTAACTCCAGATTGTTTAACAAAACAAAGAGCCATTATTTTCTGACAATCATGGCCCCTTGTTTTATTGCAGCTAAAATTCACTTTTATCAAGCCCGCCTGTTACATTTTAGTGGTTAAGAACATAGGAAGGCCCATATGATCAATTTGATCCTGCAATTCTTCAATTTCATCCATATGTTCATCTTCGTCTTTCAGTATTTCCTGCAATATCTTTCGCGTGGCAAAATCATTTACTTCACCGGCCAGTTTAATTGCGGCATTGTATGCGGAAATGGCTTCCACCTCTGCAAGCCGATCATTTTCGAGCTGTTCAGGTACCTCCTTGCCTATAGAAATTTTTTTCAGGTTGTCCACAATAGGTGAGCCTTCAAGGAAAAGTATCCTCCCGATGAGTATTTCAGCGTGCTTCATCTCATCAATCGCCCGTTTTTCAAAATGTTCATGAAGCTTTTCATAGCCCCAATCCTCACACATCTCCGCATGGACTATGTACTGGTTAATGGATGTCAGTTCGTCAGCCAACAGTGAATTTAACGCACTGATTAACTTAGGATCGCCCTTCATTTTTATACCCCCTCATTATTAAGAAGCAGCCATATACGGCAGCTTCCTATATATAGTGTTGTTATACCCGTATAATACCATCTAAAACAGTAATCTGCAATGGATAACATCACGATGCGGCATGGGGACGCTTTGTGGCATGGGGACGCTTTGTTTGCCACATTAGGATGCCGCCGTATGCGGCATGGGGACGCTTTGTTTGCCACATTAGGATGCCGCCGTATGTAGACAAAATTCATTTACTGAATTTCATAGCTAATTTTTCCAACGCATCATCACATACTCTGTATACCGTCCATTTATCCATTGGAGCCGCGCCCATCCGTTTATAAAATTCGATTGATGGCTGATTCCAATCTAGGCACCACCATTCCAATCTCCCGCATTTTCTTTCTACACACAATTTAGCAATAAAAGAAAGCATAATCTCCCCTATACCTTTCCCCCTCATTTCGGGTTTAACATATAAATCTTCTAAATAGATACCCGGTCTCCCCAGAAAGGTAGAAAAATTGTGAAAGTATAATGCAAAAGCAACCGGTTTGTCTTTATATTCACCGATAATAACCTCGGCCATTTTTTTCTCAAATAAATATTCAGCTAAAATTTCTTCTGTCGCCACAACCTCTTTTGACATTTTTTCATAATCAGCAAGTTCCTTTATAAATTCCAAAACTAATGAAACATCTTCTGCCTCTGCAAATCTTAATTTGAAATCATCTAAATTAGTATCAATTAGCATATATACGCCTCCTGCTGTATAAGTGAAGCAAAAAAAGCCATCTCCAACGCTTCATATCTTTTTGTCATTTATGACAATTTGTATATGTCCCATTTAATGCACACTGGGGACAGGTTCCAAATTGCAAAACATAGGAAAGCCACGGGACTTGTCCCCGTGGCTTTATCCCCGTGGCTTTACAGCCTACCTTATCAAACAATGCATCATGTTTTGCAATTTGGAACCTGTCCCCAGTGTGCATTCTAATATCTTTCATTATTCTTTATATACTCCGTAGCCTTCTCGCTCAATTCCCTAACTGTTAAATCTTCAAATAGGCCATTTTGCCATTTTGTATAATCAAAAGGTTCTCTAATTATTAAAGAAATGAATCTTTCAGCATCTACCTTACCCAGTTTTTCAATTAATATATTCATCCCTTCTTGCCTTATAACTGCATCTGCCCTCATTGTTATCCCTCCATTTCAATAACGAAATCAATAGGATTATTTATCTTTATCTCTTTTATTCTAATATTTAGTAATTTTCTGTCAGTTGTTATAAAATAATCACAATCACTGAACACTGCACATGCCACATGTAGTGCATCTTTGGATTTAATACCCATGGCATTTAATTTTTCAGCAATTCTAATAATTTCTTCTTTTTGCAAGATTATTTCTGAAGCTAAGTCTTTCCATTTAATTATGGTGTTTTTTCTTATTTCATATGGGTTTTGGCTGTTCTCGTACTCTAATATAAATGACCACACCAATTGATGCTCTTTAGATATTATTTTATGCTGAATAAACAGCTTAGCCTGTGACTCAAGGTGAATTTTTAACTGGGTCTGATCATCAAAAGGCCTATTGAAACAGCAATTATCCAAATAAATTTTCATTCCTAGTAAACCACCTTTATCATTTGTTACTAATACCACCATCTTATTCTGAGAAATGTATAATTAAATTGGCAAACAATTTTTAAAAATTCCAATTATAATATTATTATATCCCAAAAAAATCTGATATTCAATTAATTTTGTTTAACATAATTTCCATACAGGGTATGGTCATCCTGTACTGAATATTTTTTACATGGAACCTACGTTCTTGCACCAAAGAAGCCTTTGCTTGACAAAAGGGGACATACTCAGATTGTCCTGTCTAATGCACTGCGATTCCGACTACCGATAACCTCTAATGTTTCGCTTGAACATACCGAGTATATACTTTTTTCTTCGCTTTTTACCCATTATCGTTATTCGGAAACTAATCGGGGGAAATGCTTTCAGAACTATATTTTTTCTTTAGCTTGTGATGGTGCAATACCATGGATATTCTTAAATGCTCGATTAAAATCTATCAGCCCATAGAAAAAGTTATTAGCAAGTACAATTCTCCCGAAGGCAAGCACAACATTTCGCTTCGGAAGTTTTATAATATTCTAAGATAAACGAATTATATAAATAGAAAATTTAATATTGACAATTCTGTCTAATCACAGTAGACTAAATATAGTCTACTGATATTCGACAGGGGGTTTATTATATGGACCCATACAAACTCGGTGAAATGGAAGAACTGTTTGCTCAATTGATTTGGAAACATGAACCTGTCAGCTCCCGCACCCTTACGGAGTTATGTGCAGAGGCTTTCGATTGGAAGCGCACCACTACCTACACAATGCTTAGGCGTTTATGTGATCGGGGGCTGTTTCAAAATATAAACGGTACAGTCAGTTCACTCATGTCCGAAGCTGATTTCAGAGCCGGGCAGGGGGAGCAATTTTTAAATGAAACTTTTGAGGGCCCTTTACCGCAATTTTTTGCAGCATTTACACGGCGCAATAAGCTGAGCAAAAAAGAAATACATGAAATACAAGAGCTGATTGATGAGCATAAGGAGGGGTAGTAATGCTTGAAAAAATATTTTTACAGGTTCTTAATATGAGCTTTACTGCCGGCTTTGTGATAATCTTTGTGCTGATAGCGAGGCTGTTTTTGAAAAAGTCGCCTAGTGTACTGAATTATAAAAAACCTGCGTTTTGGGTGGTAATTATCACCATGTTTGTAGTGGTTGGTCTTTGTTTGGGACTAATGATGAACCCAAAATCCTCAACGACATTTAATGGTTCATCTTATCGTGTTGAAAAAATTCTATACGAAGCACCTATGTACTCATTTAGCTTTACATTGGATACGGCGCCTCAGTTCTTTATTACATCCGACTATCAGCTTTACAGTAAGCAGGTAACCGATGAAGATTGGGTCATGCACGATGGATTATATCGCCACAAAATCGCCAGGCAGGATCTATACGCACTATTCAATCCACTTTATAATAATGTTCGTGAAAAAATCGATCAATCAAAATTGATTTATCGAGCTGATACAAACGATGATAATCAAACCTTCTATTTGGTAATTCAACTTAAAAGCGGAAATGTATTGTTGGCAATAGGATATGATAATGAGGATAATCGTCACATTCGCTGGCTCTTTAGATTAGAGGAAATAGGTGATAGAAGTGGATTCGGGCTAACAGATCAGGAAGTTGCCCGCATGTTAGGATATTCTTCCGTATACTGCTTCTCCACTTATGAGATGGATAACGGGCTATATATCATCGGTTTTCTAGCAGATGGAAAAACAGAGCATTCGGACATCGGCGCCGGTCTGTTCCAATTTAGGGACGGAAAATATCAACTTATCAGTCAAACCATCCATAAAGGTCAGGCTCTTGAACAGGATCGTATCGCTCAAGGGATGCTCAATGCCCCCTCCAACAAATATTACGATATCATATTGAGCAACAATGAAAATTTAGCAGAAATCAGACACACCTTGAACGGTAAAGCCACCAGCGAAAAGGTTGATCGTGTAAATCCAAACATGACTGTAATAGAACTGCCTGAAGCATTGAGCGATACAACATACACATTCTATGATGCAGCCGGACAGCAAATTCATGGGTATATCCCTAAAACTACAAATGTAGAACCCTTTGCAGATTACCCTGAAGACTATTCCCCCGAGCAGGGGGAAATCATATCATAGAAAAACTAATATAATTGCAATACCGGATGCCAGGCCGGGCTACCATGTTTTTGTATATGGTAGCTCGACTCTTTATCATTACATCCCCAAAATAATCCGGAGTATCCTTGCAAATAGGTGGTAAACGGATTTTTTGTTTTCATGGAAACTTATCACTTCTAATGTTTACATTAAGCTGATTGAAGCAATTAATTGATTATGGTAAAATTATCTGGTA
This sequence comes from Clostridiales bacterium, assembly GCA_012519835.1. Taxonomy (GTDB): domain Bacteria; phylum Bacillota; class Clostridia; order Peptostreptococcales; family Natronincolaceae; genus JAAZJW01. The sequence continues at coordinate 6,768 of JAAYPJ010000042.1, forward strand.
CCGATGTTGCAAAAAATAAGAGGTAAATAAATATGACAATTTATAATAAATTCAACAAATTAAATATTGATACTATGCTACTCGGCTTAGAACAAGGGAATAACGAAAACCTATATTTCTGCACCCCTAAAGGCGCAAAAATTATAGGCTGGGCAGGCGTTGACGGCATTCATTTTTGCTTTATACATGAGCTTGGAGAGATGGTATTTGCAGTCAGCCCCATGAATACGCCCGGAAGCTATGTGCATCCACTGGCAAGCACTTTCTCTGATTTTCTATGCCTCCTGCTTGCTTGCGGCAATACCGTGGCATTAGAACAGGTACATGGCTGGAATCAGGAAGAGTTTGACATCTTTTTAGAAGACAATCCAATTACCAAAGAACAATTATCAGTGCTGGATACCATTTCTGAAAAGCTATATCTTCAGCCAATAGACCACCCTTTCAAATATATCAAACAATTGCAAACTGACTTTGATTACAGCAAAATTAAATTCACAAAAGACTACGAAGATTTTATTCCACCGGAGCCAACGCTTCCCGAATGGAAGGTATATTTTGACGGTAACTTCTGGGGGCACTCTGAAGGGCAAAGAGCCGGAAAAGAGATTCCTACTAATATTCAATTTGTCTTGAATGATAAAGTGTGGCACATTCCTTCTGTATATGCCTGCGGCAAGGGACTAATTGTTGA
>JAAYPJ010000043.1 GCA_012519835.1 Clostridiales bacterium
CACTTGCAAAGATTGTTGAAAGCTATGAGAAATTAAGAGATTTCCCGTATTTGGGGATTGAGTTATCCTCAAAAATTGATGTTGCCACAGATTACCGCTATTTGATCAGTGGCAAATACATTATTTTCTATAAAGTAGATGATGTTTATGTAAGTGTTTATCGTATCCTTTATGCGGGAAGGGACTACAGAAGAATACTTTTTGATGAGGGGCAGTGAAGAATGGGAATCAATAACCTGACCTGTGCTTCACAGCGGCAATACATTCATAAGGGACACGGGGACGGGAGTTCTGTCCCATTATGTAAATAAGTACCAATCAAGGAGAATCGGCCAATCGTGGTCGGTTCTTCTTTTTTTCGTTAGTCCACTATTTGTTTATTGGCAACCGGCGGGACGGTGGGGACTGGGCCATTGTCCCTGTAAAAACATTGACGGGACAATAGAAACCCGTCTCCCGGTCCCGCCAATCAGGGGGGGCCGACCAATTAGGACCGGTTCTTTCTTTTCAAGGTAATCGAAAAGCAGGTGTGGTTGCCACCTCACTTTACATGAAGGGAGGTGGTGTGATATGAAAGCATTTGAAGCCCTTACTTTAATTATTTCATCAAATATGCTTTTAATATCGCTAATCTCCTTGATTGTTATGCTAACAAAGGATAACATTAAGAGAAAAAAATAATCACCCTGCCCAGCCGCAGAGTGATTAGTATAAATTTAATCTTCTAAGTGGCAACCGCACCTATGCGGTCTCGATTACCTTGTTTTTATTATACCACAATATTCTTTAAAGTAAACAAAAAATTTTGGGAAGAACGTGGGGAATGTTACCGAATGGGACGCGGCGACGAAGTTTTGTCCAACGGGACACGTGTCCAACGGGACACGGGGACGGGAGTTTTGTCCCATTATGCAAATAAATACCAAGCAAGGAGGAACGGCCAATCAGGGTCTGTTCTCCTTTTTGTTTTAAGGGTATGCTATTCCCAATCCCTATTGCCGCCTACACCTATTGCCATTTTTTGCTTCGCCGCTTTGCAAGGAATCGGTATTGGGCTTCAAATTACATTGTGCCGAGACAGATAGTATTTACAACAACCCTGGATTCTTTTCGGGGAGATAATGGATATAAACTATACGCCTACTGCCTGATGTCTAACCATGTACATATTTTAATAAAAGAACTGGATGACGATATATCGACAGCTATGAAAAGAATATGTGTAGCCTGTTAATTTCTTGGATTTATCCGATTATTCCCCGGGGAGAAGTTCCGGTGAACTCAAAGAAAGGGTGGAAATAGCACAGAACATTGAAAAGGAAAGGTATGCTCATATAGAAGGTGTAAATTGTAATGCTCAGATGACGCCAAGTTCGACAAAGAAATATTGTTATTTGGAGGATGACAGTAAGAAGTGGTCGGAGTCATTCACGGGGGACTTTAGGGCAAGGGGATATATTACAATAAGATTACAAAACCAGGTATATTTTGACTTGTTAATTCCAATATATCAAAATAAAGGTAATAATACATAGGAGGGGACGATAGTGAAAATGAAGATGAACAGGAAAATAGCAGTATCAGTTATTGCTGTGTTGATATTTAGTATAGCTTTAGGTGCAACAGTATTTGCGGACGATAATTTTAAAACGCTGAAAGCATGGTTCGGCAACCTGAGCATTTATAGGAATAACCAACTTGTACAGTTAAGCGTGAAGCCCTTTATAGTGGATGGCACCACATATGTTCCACTCAGGGCTGTATCTGAGCTCTTTAATAAGGATGTCGGTTGGGATGGCGTAAATTACAAAATAGATTTAAATGACAGGCCGGATGAAAATTTAATTTACATGACACAACAACCTTATTCAGCACAGTTAGAGATCCAGACATTGCAGGCCAAGATTAAACAATTGGAGGAATCGGCGGGTAAAAAGAGCAGTTTAAAGGATTTGAAATCGTATTTAAACGAGGAATATCGTTTATATGAGGGAATTAAATTCAATATCGAGTTAGACGAAAATAAAAACGATATCGAAGTGTGCATATATGTGGATCTTGGCCGCTACGAAGATGAATGGGATGATCTATATAGGCGTACGTCAAGAATCGAAAAGTATCTTCAGAATATTGCAAATGATATTCTGGGTGATTACAAAAATGTCAGTATAGAAGGTTCCATAATGGATAGTTCTAAGAAAAGAAACAATACGTTGCTTTCGTTCTATACAAAATCTAACGGTACTGTGGTGCTTACAGATAAGGATTATGGAAGGAATACTGATTTAGGAGATTTAAAAGAGTATTTAAATAGTAAATATAGCAAATGTTATAATTATCGTAGTAAAAAATATGTATATTTTGATATTGAGTTATATGGTGATGAGGATGATATTGAGGTATATATTGCCATCCTGGGATATGTGGAGGATTATGATATAGAAGAGTATTTAGAGGAACTATATGAAGAAATAACTGATGAATTTAAATATGCAGATGTGTATGGATATATAGAGGATGATGATACAGATTATTATTTTGATTTTAATAAATGGGGAGAAGTATATTTAGATTGGTAGAAACGCATAAGTGATAGGTCACACGAATAGGCACCCCAGTGAATGGGTCACGGGAATGGGTCACAGGGACAGGCACCCTGACCCACCATTAAATACCAAAATAGGAGAATCGATCATTGAACCGGTTCTCTTTTTTCGTTCACCCACTACCTATCGGCTGGCCACCCGTCGTCCGGTGGTCCTATTCAGTTGCCTGCCGGCTAATTATTATTCCATGTTCGGTGGTCTTATCCACCAAAACACCCTTCATTGATAAAAAAATACAACCATGCTATAATGTGAATGTTAACAGGAGCGATGTCCGGGGGATAGCAGGATGACAAGATTGAATGTGGCAAACAAAACGTCCCCCTGCCGCATTCTAAATGAGGAAGGGCTTATTATGTTCCTGGGAAGAATGGACAGCCAGATCAAATTGAGGGGAAACAGGATAGAACTGGGGGAAGTGGAAAAGGCGGCGGCATGTATAGATAATGTGGGACGTGCTTGTGCTATTTTCCATGCTGAACAGGAAGAAATCGTGTTGTTTTTAGAAACTACGGAAGAATTTATCCTCAGGAAAATAAATATGGAACTTTTAAAATATATACCCAGATATATGCTTCCTCACAGGCTTGTCACTATGGAGGAGTTCCCGCGTACGGCAAATGATAAAATTGACAGAATCACTCTACGTAAAGAGTATCTTGAAGAAAAGTAGGAGAATAAAATGGAGATCAAAGAAACCTTATATAACTTCTTAAGTGAAAATTTTGGAATCGACGATGACCCTGATTTTACGTATGATGCACACTTGTTTGACATGGGTTTTATAGATTCACTGGGTGCGACGGAGATAATATTATTTATCGAAGAACACTGGGATATAGAGATCACCCAGAAGGACTTAATTTTGTACCCGATGAACACTATCGAAGAAATCGCGGAAGTAATTGAAAGAAAGTTGGGATAGAAGTGTCGGAGGTTGTTATCAGATCTGCTGTTATAGAAGATATCGGGCAACTGTCCGATATGTATTGCGAAATGTATGATATTCTTTTTACCTATGGTATGCCCTATAAACTGGACAAAAAGATTATAGGAGAGGTTTTGATATTGCAGTTAAAAGCCCGCGCCTGTAAATACTTTGTGGCGGAAAAGGACGAACAGTTGGTAGGTTTTGTGGCGGTAGACGTTATGCGTATGGATAGAAAGCTTTCTTACAAAAACAATGTTATCGGTCATATCAGGGATATATATGTATCCTTTGCTGTCGGCAGAACAGGAATCGGCACCAAATTGTTGGCAAAGGCTGAGGATTGGGCAAGAGAAAACGGTGCATCTATAATAGAATGCAATGTCATAGCAAACAACGAACCTGCCCAAAATTTCTGGGACGACAATCAATATGAAATATTGGGAAAAATTTATTGTAAAAAATTCAAATAACGGTGAATATATATGTGGTTTCTCGAAATAGATAAATTACTCATAATAACGGTTGTAACCTTATTTACGGGATTTCTGAGGTTATGCAATGCCAAATTGGGGACTAAAATTCCTATAAATTATATACTGCCGATAATAGAAATAGGAGTAATATTTTATATCAGCAAAAGACTGGCGGTATTTTATTTAATTTATATAATCATCACATACTTTTTGTCTACGATTTTACTCAAATCACAAAGATACAAAAAACTGTTATTTCCTATTTTTTGTTTAGTAGCGAGCATACCCTTTTTTATCAACAGATTGCCGGAACTCGGTATCGAACTCAACAATATTTTTATTATAATAGGTATTTCTTATAGTATTTTTAAGGTTATAGATATTTATTATCATGTATATTATTCAGGGGAGCCTATAAACCTCCTAGTGTATATAAATTATATTTTGTTTTTGCCTGTGTTCACGGCGGGCCCCATTCACAGGTATAGGGAATTTGAAAAGAGTATGCAAAATCCGATCCTGTTGGATATGGAAGTGGTATCATACAGTGTGGGAAGGATTATCAAGGGGCTATTTAAAAAACTTGTAGTGACGGAGCTTTTATTTATAGGATTCAACCATTTGCAGACACTTGATTTGCGTTGGTATATCAGCCTAATGATAATAGTTATGAGTTACGCCGTATTATTTTTCGATTTCTCGGGGTACAGTGATATTGCTATTGCCTTTGGCGCCTTAGCGGGAATCGCGGTGCCTGAAAATTTCAAAAAACCCTGGGCAGCCCCGACCATGACACAATTTTGGAGGAATTGGCATGTTACCCTGAGTGACTTCATAAGGAACCACATTCATGTGGTAATTGTAAAGAAAAAGCTTACTAAAATTCAGGGCGGAATTATCGGATTTTTTACTATGGTGACAATGGCATTGTGGCACGGGTTTAACGTGCCCTATGTAATTGCAGGGGTCTATTTAGGTATGATTTTGTTCTTTGAAAGTGTTTTTTCTTTAACCACTCTGAACAGGAGGACTACAAATAAAATTTATTTTGCATTCAGATGTTTACTGACAAATTTTTTGTTCGGGCTGAATACTCTTGTGTTCACCCTTCCTAAGGATAGGGTTATAAAAGTAATTTTGGGACTGTTTAACATCTAGATCATGGAGGCAATTATGAACAAAAAACCAAGGGGGAAAAAATCGGGAAAAGTATGGGCATATTTGCTCATCTTCGGACTAGGTATTGCAATTATTCTTTTTGATATATTGCTGACGTCTGCCGACCCTGTGGGAAAATCCACCTTATTTATAAAAAATGATTTTGAAAAGATTAAGCTAACCCATCCTGGAAAGGTATATGAAAAAGTTTTTTATGGGAATTCCGTGGTGATTTCCGCTTTTATCGAGGAAGAAAGTAAAAGCGGGTATGTGAATATGGGTGTGGATTACGGGACCATAGAAGATTTATCAAAAATACTGAAAAAGAATATGGTCAGTATCGGTACAGAACTTGTTGTGGGGGCTAATTATCTTACATTTTTGGATACCCTTGATACTAATCCCACATATCCGTGGCATCGGAAGGCTTATGAACCTTATCTTTATTTCCAAAGGGACAGGCTCCATCCCTATATCGTAAACGGAATTAATAATGTCCTTAAGGGACAGAAATTTATAACCGAAAGATATACAGAATTAGACAGATGTGTGTATTACGGGGTTTTACCCGACGAGGAAATAGATAAAAAAATTGAAGGATATAAAGAGTTTTATTGGAATAAAGGTATTGAATATTATGAAAAAAACTACGAGGCATTGCAGAGGGTCATAGATTACTGCAAAGAAAGGGATATAGAACTGAGGTTTGTTTGGTTCCCTTGGAACAGTTATGTTGCAAAACCGGAAAATGTGGTTGCAGTGGAGGAAAAGGCTAAGGAAATTCTGGAGCACAACAATATAGAGTATATCGACCTTGCAGATGCATTCGGGAGAGAATGCTTTCATGATTTGGGGCATTTAAACTATGAACTCGGTGCGGTTGAATTTACGAAGGAGATAGATAAATGGTTAAATCGGGAATAAAGATTCTTTTTAAAATATTGATATATACGGCCATGGTCGGACTGATATGCATATTTTTCACGGGAAACGGCGAATTCATTTACGAAGGATTCTGAAGAATCTGAAACGGGATTTTTCTCTAGCACCCGGAATGACATGAAACCAATATCCATGATGACAGAAAATGCATATCATCCGAAACGCAGACAATATTTTGAGCAATAGTTTAATAATGGTTTAACAATAGTTTAACAATCGTTCAACAATGGTTCAACAATCGTTTGACAATTGTTCCAAAAAGGAGGGAAAAAATGAACAAAAACGTATTATTGATCGGATTTTACAACGAAAAAGCCTTAGGCGTCAGATACCTTGCAAATGCACTGAATACCAAGGGATATAACGCCCATATCTTATACTTCAAAGAGTTTAACAGTGTTTATCCGAGCAAGGCCAGTGAAAGAGAATTGGACTTATTAGAGGACTTAATAAACGTGATAGAGCCCTCCTATATCGGTTTAAGTGTAATGTCTTCCTTGTATTTGGAATCCGTATATTTAGTGAATAACAGGATAAGAGAAAAATTTAATATACCGATTATCTGGGGAGGCGTATACCCCACGCTTTTTCCGAAAGAAACATTGAAATATGGTGACTATGTTGTGCAGGGGGAAGGGGAGTTGGCCTTGGTGGAACTGCTGAATACTTTGGAAGACGACGGTGATCCTTTCCATATCAGAAATCTTACATTATATAGCGGGAACAAAGAGATAATTAAGAATCCGTTGAGACCGCTGACACAGGATTTAGATACATTGGGTTATCCAAGGGTCGGCGGGGGTAATATATACTTTATTCATAACAATGAAATATCATACGGCGATCCGCAGGTTAAAGGTTTCACTTATGAGTTAACTGCATCCAGGGGTTGCCCCTTTGCCTGTTCCTATTGCAGTTCCGTAAATTTGAGAAGGATTTATATAGGCAAAGGAAAGTATGTACGCTTTCGTTCCGTGGATAATGTTATGAAGGAATTAAAGGAAGCAAAAACCGCAATTAAGAACCTGAAAGTTATACATTTCTGGGATGAGATTTTTTCCGATGAAGAAGGCTGGGTAGAGGAGTTCGGGGAGCGATATAAAAAAGAAATAGGCATCCCGTTTAAAATATGGGGACATCCGTTAAAGGTAAACGAAAGAATTATCGGCAACCTTGTAGACGCGGGGCTTTACCAGATTGTTGTAGGGATTCAAAGCGGCTCGGTCAGGGTAAGAAAAGATATATTTCACAGAAAAGAAACCCAGGAAGAGATAATAAATGCAAGCAAGGTTCTATCTAAGTGCAAGGTTCCCAAGGTTATATATGATTTCATGCTGCAACATCCCTTTGAGACGTTGGAAGATTTGAAAGAAACTTATAAACTCTGTTTACAATTGGAACCAACCTTTGAATTGCAACTGCACGGTTTAAACTTTTTACCCGGAACGGACATAGTAGATATGGCTATCGATGCAGGTCTTTTATCCGAGGAGGAACTGGACAGGATTATGTACAGCTCCATACAAGATCAATATGATATGTACTGGGGTCCCGCGGCCGTCAATCAATTAAACGAGGACAGCACGTGGATTGCGTTAATATATTTGACTCAATTTCCAAGGTTGAGGTCCAAAGTCGAAAAACTTGCCAAGGAAGCTGAAATGGGCAATGAGGTAGGTACGGCTTTAAGGCTTCAAAAACTTATGAAGCAGGTAATGAGGTTTAGGAATTTGGTGGGTAAGGCGAGACTTGTAATAAGCGGGAGTTGACAAAAGTTAAATAAATTCCACCCCATTTCGATACTTGCATCTTTCTAACAATTTTGCCGACAAGATTACAAAGTAATAAATAACATATTTTTAAAAATATGCAGGAAAAGAAAGGACTATGTAGAATTATATACTATTAAGTTTTATGTATTTATGGCCTGATTTAAAGTCAGGTCTTTTAGAAAAATATTTCTGTTTTGTCGTATTTTCGTTGGAATAAAGATATTTTTGTAATTGCTGGTTGGGTGTCGGAAAGTGAACAGATTCGGATTGTAAAATTGTTAACAGTTAAAAAAGGGATGGGGAGGAATATTATGAATAAGGTAAGAATTAAATCAATTGCCGCTGTTGTCGTATTGTTTATTGTGCTGGGTACTGTGTTCTCTTTTGCCGAACCGATAATTTTTACCGATATCGACGGTCACTGGGCAGAGGAGTACATAGAAGATGTCTATGAACGTCAACTCATAACGGGTTACCCGGATGCCACGTTTAAACCGCAGGGGAACATCACAAAACTCGAAGCTATAACTATAGCCGTAAGGCTCATGGACTATAGCGACAGCGATGGACAACATCATATAAACCAATATAAACAACTATTGGAAGATAGCAACGTCCCGGGTTGGGGACATGGTGCTGTGGCATATGCACTTTTCAACGATATTTTATCGGAGGATGATTTAAAATCTCAGGTATTCGGTTCCGGTCAAGCATATGCCAAACGATATGAGGTAGCTATTTATATCGGAAGGGTATTGCAATATGGGATTGAGGAAGAGATTGGCAGTATATATGTAATCCCCTATAAAGATGAAACAAGCATCCCTAGAGAGGCAAAGCCTTATGTCGGGTTATTGTTAAATAAAAAGATGTTGGACAAAAAAAGTAATGGCGAATGTTTTTTACCGAACGATCAGATAACCAGGGCAGAGGTAGCCAAACTCGTTTCCTTGGCCGCCAAAATACTGGATGATGTTTCGGATGATGACATAATTGTGGAGCCCGGACCAATAATCTCCCAGCCCACAACCGGGGTAAGAAGAACTGTGAACGGGTACATAGATAGCATCATTTTTGGTACTAAAAATACTATCACCATAGAAAGTGAAAAAGGCAGCCGAATTTATGACGTTGATCCTGAAGCAAACATCAGAATTGATGGGAAAATTGCAGGTATAAAACAATTAGAGATGGGACAAACACTGACTGCCATAATTGAAGATAACATTGTTGTAGACATAAAAGCAAATTCAAACAGAGAAACACTGGAGGGCTATTTTTACTATTATCTGCCTACACAGGTTCCGAGGGTATTTATCAAAGATTTCAAGGATGAAATTCATAATTTTTTATTTACTGATAACAGTAGAGTATATTTTTTAGGTAAACTCATTGATATAGAAGATCTGAATTTGGGCGATATGGTTACTGTCACCTACTCCGATGATGAAGCAATAGAAATAAAGGCTGAGCCAAGGGAAAAACACTTTGAAGGTGTAGTAAAAGCAAAAAGAGATTATAGAGATAAATGCAGCCTAGAAGTGCTTTTAGATGATGAAACCACAGAAACCTTTACTATTACATCAAAGGCAAATTTAAAAAGAGACCGAAGAACTGCATATTTCGAGGATATCAAAGTAGGGGACGAGGTGGAAATTACCACAGAATATGAGGTAGTGATATCCGTAAATGCTTTCAGTATAAAAAGGACTGTGGAAGGTTATATCAGTAAAATGGTCCTTGGACAAAAGACAGAGCCCACAGAGATAACCATTGAGAAATATAATGGGACTACGGAAACCTTTATATTAACACCTGATACAGTAATAAGGGTTGATGAAAAAAGAGCGGATATTTATGATTTGAGAATAAATTATGAAGTGGAGCTGGAGATAGAAAACAACGAGGTATCATGGATAGAAACCTATCGAAGGTTTAGGGGTTCTAACTATATCGGCAAAATTGCATATATGGATATCAGAAAGGGAATTTTTGAACTTGAAATCGGGAATCGCGAAGAGATAGAAATTTATGTAGACGACGAAACTATGTATATCGATGAAGATGGCGATACGGTGAGATTCAGGGACATATATGTTAATGATGAAATAGTTGCAATAACAGAAGATAATGGGTATTATATTGTAGCAAAAAAGGTAATAATCATTACACGGAGATAAAATCTCATTTAGTGAAGGTTTTATAATAAATGCGGATGTTTTTCAACAGCAGAAGAATTATATTATGTTATAATGTTAATACAGATCAGGTTAAAAGAGGAAACTAACTTGGGATAAAATTTAGGGAGGGTCTGATTTTAATGCGTTTATCTGATAACGAGGTAAAGGCAATCAAGGAAGTGGTGGGGGATATCGACAAAGATGCACGTGTTTATCTCTTCGGGTCCAG
>JAAYPJ010000044.1 GCA_012519835.1 Clostridiales bacterium
CAAAGGGCTGTAAAAAATTATGTGAGGGAGAAATATTCCTTCCTTGACCTTGAATTAGAAAAACCTGTTTACAATTTTAAGGACGGGTCTTATGTAACATGGGCCAAGTCCAAAACCAGTATTGATACCAAATTTAGCATTAACTACAGGGATGGGGAAGTATATTATGATAGTTACGAATTTGATGTTCTGGATATGCACAATACATTACGCAGGTTGGAGGATGAGTACACCCTTGTTGTAAGAAAAATCTTAGAGGAAGAGTTGGCTTATAAGGATAATGCAACCAGGGTAATGTATGATAAGAGTGAATATGAGGGCGCCAAGAATATCCTAAAATTAGACATGGGCTTCGATAGGTCATTACCCCTCAACTCAAGGGTCAGTATATCAATAAAGAATGTGGAAAATGTTTCCCTAGAAAACATAAGCGAAATCCTGGCTGATGTTCACAGGGTATTTATGGATAATGAATGCTATTTTCAGGAATACGGATTATATATTGGGGATTCTGATACCGTTGTAACGATATACGGGGTCACCCCGGAGAATATCGAAAGCGGACAGCTCTTAGACCTGCTTCAACAGGCAAAGGATTACAGGGATGATATTGTACTTGAGAAAAACGGGGATAAAATGGATGATGGTAGAGGAATAACAGTTTTTATTAAGACCAAATAATGGGGAATCAATTAATGCCAACGGATAAACGGGGACGTATGACAGATCAGGTACGTCCCCTTTTGTCACCCGTTTGTTATCTCAAAGTATTTCTTCCCCCAGTAATTCATTTATAGATTCTTTACTATAATTTATTACGAGTTCATCCGGAAAGTTTACTTTTTCGGCGACTTGGGTGCAATTAGAAAAATTACCGATATCATAAGAAATATGAGAATCGCTACCAAATATAACTTTGACCTCATATTTTTTGCAGAGATTTAAAATAGTCTTGGCATTTTCGTGGACCCCCTGCCTGTAGCTATCCCGGCGTAGGGATGTATTATTGATTTCAAGGGCTACATTATATAATTTAGAAGCCTGCACTATGGTTTCATAATCCATAGGATATCTGGAATCGTCAGGGTGGCCTATAATGTTTACACGACCGTTTTTCATTGCTCCCAAAATAGCGTTGGTGTTCTCTTCTTTTGTACCGGGTTCTATACAGGGGGGATGCAGACTGGCTATGACATAATCCAGCCTTTTAATGGATCTAAAGGGCATATCTATGTTTCCTTCATAATCCATAATGTTGGCCTCCGCACCCTTTAACAGGATTATCCCGTCTATTTCTCTGGGTACTATAAACATATTGGAAAAGTGGAATATATTGGCACCACCCGGCAAACCGGGTGCATGATCCGAGACACCTAAAATCTTGATTTTTTTCTTCACGGCTCTTGATATCAGTTCTTCCATGGTACTATAAGCGTGCCCGCTGGCAACGGTGTGATTATGCAAATCTGCTAGTATTTTCATAAGTATAACCTCGTTTCAAATTCTGTTTAACTTTTAATGCGATATTAAAGTCACATTTCATATATATAATTTTTGGGATAGAGAAGGCAAGATGACAAACTGAGTACGTTCCTTTTATCAGTGCCCCTTTTATCACAATGCGATATTAAAACTTTGTTCCTACAAGTTATATTTTTTAAATAGATGGTACCCTAGTTGCGCTGATATACCTATTCCCAGGCTCAGTATGGCAAATGCAAATAGGGAAAGGAGCCCTATAAGGTCTCTCCAATCTGATGCCTCTTGTAAAAACGTACGATACATCAGGGCAAAACCGACAACCAACCCGATTATAAAACTTGTATAAAGGATTTTAAGTTTATATAACATTAATAACGAAATTATTACGCCCACCAGAATTGAAAAACCTGCAAATGCTATGATGTTTTTCGTAACGATTTCATTTCCCAATATAAATTTTATCCCTACAAAAAGTAAAACGAAAGATAGAGTAGCTACAATAAATCCTACTATCAGGTAATCCCTTTTATCTGATTTCGACAAGAATATCATCTCCTGTTAATGTTTTTCTGTGACAAAAGTGTGACAAAAGTATGTGACAAATTAGGTACGTCCCCCTTTGTCACCCCTTTGTCACATGAAATGGTTGGAGTCATTCACCTTTAATATAGTCTATAGTATATATGCCAAAATATCCAGAGTTTATTATATTTCCGCATAGCATTTTGATGAAAGTTATGCCTATTTTGTGTATAAGCCTTTACAATCTTCCAGAAATGGTATAATATTTAAAGCACGGGCAGAGTAGATATTATGCGTCAAGTATTGTGGGATGGGAAGTTGCTCACAAGCGAAAAACAGTACTGATAATACTGTTTGCGGCATGATATCGCATCCGCTGCATATTAGAGAATCTATTACCCTTTTCTCTTATGTGGGGCTACTGCCTAACTTAAGAGAAAGGAGGTGTAGATGATGAGTAACGAAAATGTTTCTTCGATACAAAAAGCTATAACCGGGAACAAGTTATCGACAAGAACTTTAGCTTTGGCGGCCATATTTGCAGCTATGAATATTATACTGACAAGGGCCGGGGTTATCATGTTGTTCGGCGGCCTCGTTCGGCTCAGTTTCGGCAAAGCTCCTTTAATTTTATCAGGATTGCTTTTGGGTCCGTTTGCCGGGGGTTTAGCCGGTTTGGTAGGGGACGTGCTTGGGGTTATCATCAACTCCCATGGTGCTCCCATGATTCATCCCGGTTTTACACTTAGTTCTGTCTTAACCGGAGCGCTGCCGGGTATAATTGTCATCCTGAGTGGCAAAAAAAGGTCTTCACTATTCAATGTGATTGTCTCCAACATTGTCGTGTTGATTTCGGTAAACTTTGTTTTAGACGCCATATGGCTTTCGCAGATGTATGGCAACCCTTACTTAGCGGTATTTTACACCAGACTTGTTCCTCACATTATTATCGGCATAGTAAACATTCTCATAACTTATCCTTTACTTAAGAGTTTGGTAAAAGCAGGTTTGGCATCAGACACTGTAAAAAATTATAAAACAAGCATATAAGTTCAGGGTGCAGGGGTAGCGCCCTGGTAATCAGAAAAACATCCTACAGGTAAAAAGTACCTGTAGGATGTTTTTATGTTATATAGTTTTGGATTTAATAAGTACCGTGTTGCCCGGATGGTTTGCTTCCAATGTCAATGGGGCAATCAAAAATAGCAAGCCATTATGAGAAAAATAGGAAAGGGAGGAAAAGGCTGTCGGCAAATTTCGTTTGAAAAAGGATAGCGATAGTGATAAAATAAGGGCAAGCAAATAAATTGTTGTGGTTGAAAAATAAAACGAAAAGGGGAGATAATGAAATGAAGAGGCTGTTACTTATTACGTTGCTGATAATTTGCATGCTTCCTATAGTGGGTTTTGCGTCGGCAGGGGCATCTTACTGGCAAGACATGAAGCAAATCTATGAATGGAACGCTATGGAAAGCAAGTCAGAAGCCGAACTCAATTTACTTATTCCTGATATGGATATCGACTATCAATTTAAAGTTTATGTCAATTCAAAATCAAGCCTTGACGATTTTGGTTCATATTCCGAGATAAAGATAGAAGATGTGAAAGGGAACCTGAATATACCTGTAATAAAAATGTATACCGACGGTTCGGATATCTACATCAACAAAGAAGTCGTACTTGCACTTCTATCGGCAATAGGCATGGCAGATGATGTGGAAATAAAAGAAGAATATGTTATGTTAAAAAATGACCAAGTTGATGTAGACATTGATTTTAAGAATTTGTTAAATGATATGCTGGGATTTATAGACAAAATCGATTTGGGCGTAGATTTAAACATGGAAAAGGAAGGCAACACATATACCTTGACAGTAGAATCAGATGAATTGGTTGATCTTTTAGACGCATATATAAGATATGTTATCGAAAATATCGATGAATTGCCCGATAGTCTATTGCAGGGACAGGAGATTGTATTAACAGAAGCGGAAAAGCAAGAAGCATTAAAAGAGTACAATGCTTTTGTTAGCCAGTACAAGGATATTGCGAAGATGTTCATCAAGGGAAGCAAATTTTACATGCAATGCACATTTGAAAAGGATAAATATACCGAAGATTCCCAATTGGATATCAAAACACCTTTAGGCAGTTTAAATATGAACACAGTATCCACTACTTCCAAGTTAGAGGCAGCCGGCTTTGAACTACCAACATCGGTAATGGTAATTACGACGACAGAACTGGGAGAGTTAATAGCAAGTAAAATTGTCGGGGTAACTGATGGCGGGTTAAAAGCTGTTATTGGACTTGACGGTGCCTATGTGAAATTCAGTGAATCTGGTTTAGAGGAAGGTAAGATTCCGCTTCAAATTATAGATGACAGGGCTTATATCTCGATAAAAGACGCTGAAAAACTACTCGGTGTAAAATTGGAAGGCCTGGAAGACTCATTCCACGTGAGGAGACTGGATGATTATGGTTTCCGTGTGGAATGGAATGAAGAAAGTAGAACGATAGAAATTTACTAATATCATAAGTTAGAGGCCAGGAGTTAAAAAACATAGGATTTATCTTGCAAATTGAATTAGATTTTATAAAAGGGCGGTCTTTGACCGCCCTTTTGAAGCATTGGGGAAGGTAGGTTGTGTGAAGATTGTCATTGCTATGAAAGCACTACAATTTTGTCATCCTGAGACGTACAGAATAAGTTTGACCCGCGAAGGATCTGTATTTCAAGCTAGTCTAGATTCTTCGTGAGCATAGTTAATACTGCCTGTCTCAGAATGACAAAGAATGGGAAAAGTGCTTTTTCACACAGTCTGACGCTTCACTTCGTCCCCAATGCAATAAAATACATAAAGGAGCCGGAACAATGAAAACACGTCAAGAAGCTTATGATTTGCTCACAAAATATAACAAAGACAGCAGTCTTATAAATCATGCACTTGCAGTCGAAGCTGTTATGCGTTATTTTGCGAAACAGTTTGGGGAGGATGAGGAATATTGGGGCAATATCGGATTGGTTCATGATCTTGATTATGAATTATATCCGGAAGAACATTGTCACAAGACCAAGGAGATCATGGAAGAGGAAGGAATAGATGAAGATATTATAAAGTCAGTAATGTCTCACGGTTGGAATATATGTACCGATATAAAGCCTGAACATAAAATGGAATTGGTTCTTTATACAATTGATGAGTTGACAGGTCTTGTTGCTGCAACGGTTTATGTACGGCCGAGCAAGAGCATAATGGATCTTGGGGTTAAGTCTGTCAAGAAAAAATTTAAATCATCAGGTTTTGCCGCCGGGGTCAATAGAGAGATTATATCTTTGGGTTGTGAATTGTTGGACATGGATTTGGACACTGTCATCCTTTGGACAATAGAAGGCATGAAGGCAGTGGCCGAAGATTTAGGGCTTATAGGGGAATAAATGCAGTGGGGACGGTTCCCGGTGCACCCTGCTTTAACAACAATACAGAGTAGGGTGCACCGGGAACCGTCCCCACTGCACACAGAGTAGGGTGCACCGGGAACCGTCCCCACTGCATTCCTAAAAGTTAAGGTTATAACACTTGACTTTTTCGGGTAAACACACTATAATAATGATAATGATTATCAGTAACAGTTCCGGCAATGAGATCTTAAAATTTAAATTGCTCTATATTAGGCAGATTAAGGGGGCGCTAGTACGTTGAACTTATTGTTAACACAATTAAAACCCGGGGAAAAAGGAAAGGTAAAACAAATAGATGCATGTAGGCGCGCAGCCAGAAGGTTATATGAAATGGGCTTTAATATCGGGACCAATTTCGAGGTGGTAAAAAACGACATAGGACCGATTATAGTTTCTTTATTTGGACATAAAGTTGCTGTGGGGCGCGGATTGGCACAAAAAATAATTGTAAATCAACCGGATTAAATTTTTGGTTTTATTTTTGATAGATGACAACATCATATGCAAAAGGGGGTGGACAGTTGAATACTATTGCTTTGGTAGGTAACCCTAATAGCGGGAAAACTACACTATTTAATGCACTCACGGGCTCCAATCAGCACGTGGGGAACTGGCCCGGGGTCACTGTGGAAAAAAAAGAGGGAAAGTTTAAATTCAATGGGAACACATACAATGTAGTGGATTTGCCGGGCACCTACAGTTTGGGTGCTTTTTCCGAGGATGAAATGGTGGCCAGGGACTTTATTCTCAAAGGGAACCCGGACGTGGTGATAAATGTGGTGGACGCTACTAATATTGAAAGAAATCTATATTTAACTTCCCAGTTATTGGAGATGGGGGTTAAGGTTATTGTAGTTTTAAATATGATCGATGAGGCGGAAGCGAAAAATATACAGTTCGGTATTAAAACCCTTTCAAAAAAATTGGGTGTGCCCGTAGTTACAACGGCCGCATCCAAGAGGAAGGGCATAAAGGAATTGATAGAGGAGATTGTCAGGGTAATAGATGGAGAAATGGATTTAAAACCCAGTATATCCTATGGCGATAAAATAGACAGGGAAATAAAGACTATAAAAAAACTCCTATCCGGTAAAACATTGGAATATCCCCCAAGGTGGATCGCCATAAAATTAATTGAGGGGGATCAATATGTACATGATCTTGTCAGTGAAAATAAGGCTTTAAGTTCCGACAGCGAGTTTGGGGATGTCCTTTCCGCTGTAAAGGAGAATATCGAAGATAATGAATTGGAGATTGTAAATAGAAGATATGAATTTGTGAATGATGTAACCAGGGTTTCTGTTGTCAGGCCTGAGGAAGCGGTAAAAACCGTAACGGATAAGGTGGATAAAATACTGATTCATAAATATTTTGGCCTTCCTATCTTTATATTGATCATGTTTGTATTATTTCAGCTGACCTTTGCTGTTGGTGAGGATTTGCTTGGAGGACTCATGGCTGCCGCAGTGGATGCCGTAGGCCATGCCATAGAAGTTTTCCTTGTCAATATAAATTCACCCGCTTGGATAATAGCCTTTGTTTCGGAGGGGATTATCGGCGGCATCGGGGCGATAATCGAATTCATACCGCTGATAGTGGTTTTATATATGTTGATAGGAATATTGGAAGATAGCGGATATATGGCAAGGGCGGCCTATATAATGGATAATATAATGAGGAAGTTAGGCCTCCATGGGAAAACATTTATATCCATGATAGTAGGTTTTGGTTGTAATGTCCCGGGGGTAATGGCTACCAGAACTTTAGAGAGTAAAAAGGACCGAATGATTGCCATCTTAATCAACCCGTTTATGTCCTGTGGCGCAAAACTTCTGATTTACCTTGTATTTATTGCAGCCTTTTTCCCGAATGGCGGCGGATTGATCTTATTTCTCATATATTTTATAGGAATTTTGGTCGCATTGCTTGTGGGGAAAATATTCAGCAGGACTCTGTTTAAAGGGGAAACAACCGATTTTATAATGGAATTGCCCCCCTACAGAAAACCCGTCCTGAGAAATGTGTTGAGGAATATGTGGGATAATGTATCCGGATTTTTAAAGAGGGCCGGAACCGTTATATTTGCCGTAGTTACTGTTCTATGGATTATGGCGGTATTGCCCGCAGGTGTGGAACCTTACGGGGCGGAAAGTATACTGGGTAGGATTGGGCTGTTTATTGCGCCGATATTTAAACCTGCCGGTTTTGGCACATGGCAGGCAGCAGTGGGATTGTTTTCGGGGATAGCGGCTAAGGAAGCGGTAGTGACTACCTTGGGTATGGTTTATGCCGGGGTTGGGGAAGGCACGGAGCTGATATCTGCAATACAGGGTGCTTTTACTCCCTTAACATCCGTATCTTTTATGGTGATGACTTTACTATATACTCCTTGTGTGGCAACCATAGCTACTATCAAAAAAGAAACCAATTCCGTCAAATGGGCAATATTTGCCATGGTTTATACATTTGCCATAGGATGGACAATGGCTGTTTTGGTGTTCCAAACAGGACGTCTGTTGGGGTTTAGTTAGAATTTAGTTTATGGGGGGATTCTTGTGTTAAAGGAATTATTAGTTGTTATTAAAGAGTCGAGTTATATATCTAAATCTAATATATCTAAAAAATTGAATATATCGGAAGAATTAATAGAAGAAGGCTTTGAACAGCTGATCCGTATGGGTTATATCAAAGAGGATGTCAGGGGGATTAAGTGTGATGTCGGGTGTAGCAGTTGTCCTTACTCTAAATCCTGTGATAAAATGCCCATAAAAACTATTATGATTACCGAAAAGGGAGAACGGTTGTTGGCCAAATAGCCAATTTCTTGTGTCCGCAAATAGAGTGATATGAGGTATATTTTGCCTGTTTCCCCTTTAATATACATTTATAAAGTATGCCCTTCAAGGTAGACAGCTGTAACTACGACAACTGTCCGCCGGGAGGGCATATTTTTTGTATTTGGGGTAAGCCCCGGGAAGGCGTGTCATGTCGAAACTCATTGACAAAACAAGGATTATATTATAGAATAAAATAAAATTTCATAGCTCTCCGAATCTGTTATCCTATGGTTGTTTATTATCTATGGACAACAGATCGATAGGGCATCTTTGGAAACACAGATGCCTCCCATTGCGGAAAGGAGAGGTTGTAACGGTTTTTAAAGAGTCCTTTCTGCAAAAGAAAAGGGCTTTTTTTATTGAAAAGGTAAATATAGGGATAGAAAATACAAACTTTAAGGTAAACGCCCTAAAATAAATCCGACACACCGGTAGGCTGATATCCGGTTTCAGATCAGAAGGCAGGTGACCCTGTTTACTTGCGGGGGGGTTGTTATTTTGAATGAGAAAAGGTATTTTGAACTAGACAGAGGATTTGAAAATATGTCAGGTATCACCTGAAAAAAGGTGTTTTTAAAAAATAAAATATTATGAAGATGGGGGATTTCGATGTTCAAAAAAACAAGATTATCTGCAATTTTAAGCTTGTTCATTGTTATGATTATGGTGTTTTCGGCGGTTTCATTTGCAGACACTGATACATCATTAAATCAAACAAGTGAATGGGTAACCAAGGGTTGGAAGCGTTTGTATAAGGAACAGGAATTTCAACCGGACAAGAATTTAACAAGGGCCGAAGTTGTAGCCTTGGTTAATTCTTTGCTTAATTTTAAGGAAGAAGGCGAAATAGATTTTTCCGATGTGCCTGCTGATTCCCAATATTACAGAGAAGTATCCAGGGCTGTTAAAGCAGGCTATGTAATAGGAAGGGGCGGCGGCATATTTGACCCCGAAGGCGAAATCAACGGTGCAGAAATATGTATGATAATAGCAAGGATACTGGAGTTGGATTTGGACAGTCAGCCGGACGAAGTGTTGCAGTTTAAAGATGCCGATGATGTGCCCAAGTGGGCTGTAGGGGCGGTAGAAAGCCTGGTGAAAAAAGGACTGAGAAAAGGCAAAAACAAAGTAAAATCCCTAGAAAATTTAACAGGTTCGGAAGTTGTAGAATTGTTGGAACAATTCTTTGTTGAAACCGGGGTCCCGGAAACCGAAGGACCAAAGAGGGAAGAAGAACCTGCAGAACCTAAGGAAGAAGTACCCGCAGTCCAAGAGGAAGGGAAGGGTGGAGGAAAATCCCCGCTCAATTTTCAAGGTGCTTTCCTTGTGAGCATCGATGGTGATAAATCCACAGAATTAGGAAAACTTGAAGATGGTTATAGCCAAGGTGCGATTATCAAGCTGGTGTTTGACAGGGGTATTGTCAGGGAGCACTGGGAAAATAATCAACAACAGATCAGATTACAGGCCAACAATGGAACCGTTTTGAAGAGTGAAGTCTTCAGAATTGAAGGAGCAGATGGCGAAAAGTCCCATATTTTTATTAAACCTATAGATGAGTTAAAATCAGGCAAGAGCGCAAATATTATAATAGGTGAAGACCTAATGGCAAACAACGGTAACACATTAGGCAAAGAGGAAATTATCAAATTTTCCATTAAATAATTTAGTGATGAGGGGCCACAGAGATGTAGTAAAGTTTAAGCGGGAGACCAAAGGTCTCCCCTATATCTTCATTATAAGGCAGAAGCAGCCATCGGACAATGGGCCAACTGTTGTTCTGTTGTCGCCTAACAATCGTTAAACTATTGTTCAACCATTGTTCAGCTATCGTTCAAAAAGAGGGGGAAAAAATATGAGAAACAAATTCGGATTATGGGTTCTAATCCTTTTTATTTTTATGAGCATTCCTTTTGCATATGGCGAAGAAGCGGTTACCGAAAAGAAGGAAGGGAAAAGCGGGGCCTTTGATTTCATAGAATCTACACCTGTAAATTCTGCTAAGGATGTCGAACTTGACGGACAGATAAAATTATTATTCAACAAAAATGTGGTGAATTTCACCGTCAAAGATAACAATGAAAAATGTTTCAGTATTAAAGATGCAGGAAATAAGGAAGTACCCATAGATGTGATTTTTGCGGATGACCAGGTAGAACCGGACAAGAAAAGGGAAATTATACTGTGCCCGAAGAAGCCCTTTGATGAAAACACTACCTATGTTATACACATTTCGCCGACACTTAAGGCTAAAAATGGGGATAGTTTAGATAGGGATGTGGCTATTTCTTTTACCACATTATCCTTGCAACCAAAGGAGGATAGCCCTCCACCCGAGGAGAAACCCAAGGATAAACCTGTTGTAAAAGATGCCGAAAAACCCGCAAGTACCGAACCCGTTGGAAAAGACGTTGAAAAACCTGCAAGTACCGAACCTGTCCAAAAACAGGAAGAATCGATAGCAGGTAAAGAAAAGGAAACAGACAATGTCGGCCGGGATGGAAATGACACCGATGTTTCCAACGATAACCCTGAAGATACAAATAAGGATGCCGATTTATCGAAGGGTGAGGGTTCCAATTTGGAATCAGACGCAGAGTCGGATGATGCTGGTGATGACATTAATGAACAAAAAGATTCCGGTATTACTTCAAAAAAATATATATGGATAATAGCTGCAGGGGTTGTTTTGGCCTTGGTATTTGTTTTCAGAAGGAAAGCATAAACGTAAAAAGGGAGACATTGATGAAGAAAAAAATATTGTACGCGAGTATATTTATATCTCCTATCATATTGGCATTTTTAACACTTTTTATAGGCAGGTATCCTGTGCCTATAAGGGATATGCCGAGGATATTCGCTTATCCGTTTTTAAAACACAGTGGTGAAATAGATGACACATATTATGCAATTATCTGGAGTATCCGCATGCCCAGGGCCATACTGGCTGCACTGGCAGGAGCATCATTGGCCGTAAGCGGCGCAGCATTTCAGGGCTTGTTTCATAATCCCCTTGTAAATTCCGGTATGTTGGGGGTCAGTTCGGGAGCGGGTTTCGGTGCGGCCTTGGCTATACTTCTGTTTAATAATTATTCATATCATATATATTTTTTCGCCCTGTTGTTCGGCGGGCTGGCAGTACTGCTCAGCTATACCATAGGGCGTATTTATAAAACGACTCCGACAATCATGTTGATATTGGGCGGGGTCATAGTATCTTCTATGTTTTCTGCTCTTATTTCCTTTATTAAATATGTTGCGGATCCTTATAACAAACTGCCTGCCATCACGTTTTGGCTGATGGGGAGTTTTGCTTCCGTGAGTCGGAGGGATATTATTATAGGGGTTCCGCCGATGGTTTTGGGTATAGTGGGTTTAATACTGATTCGCTGGAGGATAAATGTGCTTTCTATGGGGGACAGGGAAGCTCATACATTGGGCATAAATACTAACATTGAAAAACTTATAGCCATCGGATTTGCCACCCTGGCCACGGCGGGGGCGGTTTGTGTGAGCGGCACGATAGGCTGGATCGGCTTGGTTATTCCCCATATCGGACGGATGATTGTAGGGAATGACAACAAAGCACTGATACCGATAAGTTGTGCTTTAGGGGCTTCTTTTCTTGTTATTATCGATGATATAGCCAGGACTCTCACCGGCGGCGAAATCCCTATAGGAATATTGACATCTCTCATAGGAGGACCTTTTTTCGTATACTTGTTAAAGAAGACCAAAGGGGGCAATTGGTGATATGCAAAATTATATTGTACAGGTAAAAAATGCTTCCTTTAGCTATGGTGAAAAAAGGGTTTTTTCAGATATAAGCTTTTGTGTGAAACCCAAGGAAGTATTGTGTATCATAGGACCGAACGGTTGCGGGAAAACCACTTTGCTGGATTGTGTTTTGGGTGTATTAAAGTTAAAACAGGGGGAAGTGTTGATAGATCAAAAGAATTTAGAAAATATAAAACCCGGCCAACTAGCCGAAAAGGTCG
>JAAYPJ010000045.1 GCA_012519835.1 Clostridiales bacterium
AAAAATGTGGCAAACAAAACGTCCCCTTGCCGCATACTTGCCACATATAAAATGATTCCGGGAGACTGTAATTATGAACAAGGAATTAAAAATGTATTTAGAAAAAAACCATAGTGCCATTTGTCCTGAAGATGAGTCTATGAAGGATTTATCGATAATGGATGATGATCTGAAAAATAGCGAAATATTTTTAACGGGGGAGAACCATGGAGTCAAGGCTAATATAGAGCTCAGGATAAAATTCTTGAGATATTACAAGGAAAGAACAAATTTTAAATATTATCTCTGCGAACTCCCGTATAGTATGACCTATTTTTTAAACAAATATTTGGAGACTAAAGATGAAGATATTTTAAAAAACATCTATGAACCCTTAAAAGGAACCGATGCATGGAACAAGGACGAGTATGATTATTGGGGATATCTCTATGAGTTTAATAAAAAACTTCCCGAAGATGATAGAATCACCCTGATTGGGCCGGATATTGAACACCAGCCCCAAAACGCCATCAGATTTATGAAATATTGCTTAGATAAAAAGCATGTTTCGGGAACAATAAATGATTATGTAGAGGAATTCCTGGATAAAGATGATATCGCGGACGAGGAATTGGAAGATTTCTATAAAAGAATTAGAGGGGAACTGGTCCAAAACGAAAATCTGTATAGGGATCTTCTCGGAGAATATTATTATAAATTTGAACATGTAAATAACAACCTGATGAATAGGCTGGAGGTTTATACCGGCAATAATTTTAACGGTGTCAGGGATATAAAAGCATATGAAAATTTTTTATATATCACTGCGGGCTTGCCAGAGGATAAATATTTCGGCCAGCTAGGGTTATCCCATATCTTTCAGAAATCATTTCCGCAAATAGCCTGGTTCGGATCATCCTTAAATAAAGAGGGTTCACAATTCAGAGGCAAGATATTGTCAGTAGCTTATGCATATCAAAATTGCAGATATTTATATCCTACTACCAGGAGAAACTACGAAAGTTCCATCGATACCCTGGAACCGTCAATAGAGGAATTCAGTCAATTTATAGATAGTGATTATACTTTGTTCAAATTGAACGGAGAAGATTCCCCCTTTAGTAGGGAACTGATTTGGCCATTGGAGCATAAATCCCCGGTAGGCGGGGTCACTACCGATTATTTTCAATATCTGGTGGTAGCAAGGGATTCAAAGGCAATGGAAGGATTAAACGTTCCCCGTTCGGAATAAAAGGCCAAAAATAAATCTGACAAAACGGTATTTCACTTGACAATATTTTTCAAATAGGTATATAATATAAAAAAGAATACGTCTCCGAACTTATATTTCTGTAGATGCATATCCATGAAATATAGGTCGTTAGGGTATAGAGAGAAATTTCTATGCCTCCCATTGTGGAAAGGAGAGGGTTGCATTTTTATTGTCCGAAAAGGCATTCCTTTATACAATGGAGTGTCTTTTTTTAATTAAAACACCTGAGAAAGAGAAGCAATGTATAAAAAAATGTGTAAAACGCGGGGATATTTGGGTTGTCTTACTCCACGTCCTGCGGTTGTCTTGGTCGTTCCCACGTCTTGCGACGCGAGACAACCGAAATGTCCCCACGTCTTGCATTCATGCTCCATGTTTTACTCGGCATGGGAGTCCGTCCCCTTTGGGCTTCCATGTTAAAATTTTCAGAATTAACACGGGGATGGTTCTATTGTTAAATTAACAATAGAACTGTCCCCGTGTTGATTTTAATCGCCGCCCCCGCCCCGTGTTAATTACCGTGTTAATTGTTGACCTTTAAAAAGAATTTTGTTATTATTAGGGCATATAGAAACTTGATGGAAATCTGAAAAACAAATACATATATGAGTGGAAGTGTACCTAGGGTTCCGGCCGACATATTTATGTCGGTGCTGGTCCGAGCGGTACAGGCGTATGCCACACCGATGGGATAAAAGCCCGGGCGGGTAGGTTTCATTCCTCATAACCTACTTGTCCGGGTTTTATTTTGCAACTTGGGTATAATATCGACATAACGGCAACAAAATACCAATTATGATAAGGAGGAGTTAAAAAGATGGGTACAAAAAAGGAGTCTGTGTCAGCCTTGGACAACTATTTTAAACTGACGGAAAACAAGACTGATGCAAAAACGGAAATAATTGCCGGTGTTACCACTTTTGTTACCATGGCCTATATTTTGTTTGTAAATCCAAACATATTGTCGGCTACGGGGATGGATCCTAACGCGGTATTTCTGGCAACAACATTATCTGCGGCGGTAGGCACATTCATGATGGGACTTTATGCTAATCTTCCATTTGCACAAGCACCGGGAATGGGGCTGAATGCCTTCTTTGCTTTCAGTGTAGTTTTGGTACTAGGATATACATGGCAACAAGCCCTGGCAATAGTGTTTCTTTCCGGAATTTTGTTTATTTTATTAACGGTTACCGGTGCCAGAAAAGCTATTATAGACGCAATTCCGGCATCCCTCAAACATGCAATAGGCGGTGGTATCGGGCTGTTTATTGCATTGATTGGATTTCAAAACGCCGGTATTGTGATACACGAGGAAAATACCTTGGTAACGCTCACCCGCTTTGATAATCCGGCGGTAATTTTAGCTGTTATAGGTTTGGTCATTACGGGAATTTTAATGGTAAAAAGGGTAAAAGGGGCTATTTTAATAGGTATTATTTTAACGACTATCATAGGTATTCCCATGGGAGTGACTAATACGGCCATAGACACGGCGATCAATTTTAACATAAGTCCGACCCTTTTGAAAATGGATTTCAGGGGACTTTTGGATCCGCAAGGGACTAACAGTTTATTGACAACGATAATGAGTGCAATAACAGTAATTATTTCTTTCAGTTTGGTGGATATGTTCGACACCATCGGTACTTTAATAGGCACGGCCAATAAAGCGGGAATGTTGGATGAAGAGGGCAATCTACGCAATATGGACAGGGCCCTGTTAGCCGACGCTGTTGCAACCTCGGTGGGCGCCGTTTTAGGTACATCGACGGTTACAACCTATGTGGAATCGGCGGCCGGAGTAGCCGAAGGCGGAAGAACAGGTTTGACGGCCGTAACGACGGGGGCATTATTCATAGTAGCGATATTTTTAGCTCCGTTTGCTTTAGCGATACCTTCCGCAGCTACCGCACCTGCGTTGATTATAGTCGGTGTTTTGATGATGGGTGCAGTCAAGCAGATTAATTTTGATGATTTTACGGAAGCCTTGCCGGCATTTTTAACTATTGCGGTGATGCCGTTTACATACAGTATTGCAAACGGAATCGCAGCCGGACTAATATTTTATCCGATAGTTAAAATCGTAACCGGAAAAGCAAAAGAAGTTCATCCTACAGTTTACATATTAGCGATACTGTTCATACTCAGATTCACAGTGTTGCCTCATTAATATATTAAAGATATTATTTATACTCGGATTTACATTGTTATTTTGTTAATTAAATAAAAGCAGCTAAGGGAGCTTAGCTGCTTTTTGTGACAGGGGGACGAGGGTTTTGTCACACAAGTAATACCTTTTCAATAATACCGAGCCGATTCCTCATGTCTGATAAGAAATCATAGGGGGCACCCCTACAACAGAAGCGTGACAAAACCCTCCATCCCCCTGTCACACTATCGTTCAAAGGAGGCATGTCATGAGAAAACCGATAGTAAGCATCATTATGGGAAGCGATTCTGATCTCCCCATTATGAAGGATGCAATTGAAATATTAGAAAAACTGGGTGTTGCTTTTGAGTGTACAATAATTTCCGCCCATCGCACCCCGGAAAGAGCCTTTGATTATGCAAAGGATGTGACCGATAGGGGTATTAGGGTAGTTATAGCGGGGGCAGGGGGCGCAGCCCATCTGGCAGGTGTAGTGGCATCCATGACCCATATACCGGTAATCGGGGTTCCGATTAAAAGTAAAGCGTTGAATGGTGTGGATTCCCTCTATTCCATAGTACAGATGCCCTCAGGCATCCCTGTTGCGACGGTGGGAATAGATGCCGCTAAAAATGCCGGCATACTTGCAGCACAGATTATCGCACTCGGGGATGGACAATTAAGCGAAAAATTGATAAGTTATAAAAGAGAATTGGCTGAGGGTGTAGAGGAAAAAGCGG
>JAAYPJ010000006.1 GCA_012519835.1 Clostridiales bacterium
ATACTAAATAAATTCATAGCTATTACACTTAATTTTATCATAACTACATATACGTTTGCAAGCAATAAATACAAACAATCATTAAACAATTGTTTGTGACGGAAAAAGGGGTATTGCCAACCCTAAAAGGTAACAATACCCCATCCCGCTATCATATTATATCTCCTTTAAAATACGTTTCAAAAATTCCTTGGTCCTCTCCTCCTTAGGGTTATTAAATATTTGCTCCGGGCCCCCCTCTTCCGCGATAACCCCTTTGTCCATAAATACTACACGGTCAGCCACTTCTTTTGCAAATCCCATTTCATGGGTTACCACCAGCATGGTGAGGCCACTTTCCGCAAGTTCCTTCATTACTTTGAGGACCTCTCCCACCATCTCCGGATCCAGTGATGATGTCGGTTCATCAAACAACATAACGTCAGGTTCCATGGAAAGTGCTCTGGCAATAGCCACCCGTTGTTTTTGTCCCCCGGATAGTTGGCCCGGTTTTGCATTAACGTATTGTTCCATGCCGACAACCTTTAAATATTTTATAGCTGTTTTTTCCGCATCCTTGTCGGAACGCCCAAGTACCTTAACCTGTCCAACCGTACAGTTACTTAACACATTATGATTATTAAACAGATTAAACTGCTGAAATACCATACCTAATTTTGTCCTATGTTCATATATATTATGTCCGACATCCAAAATATTTTCTTTATTATAAATTATTTTACCGCCATTCGGTTTTTCTAAAAGATTTATACAACGAAGGAGGGTTGATTTTCCGGAGCCGGATGAGCCGATAATACAAACCACCTCTCCCTTGTTTACCGAAAAATTGATATCCTTTAAAACCTCGTTAGTACCAAAGGACTTGCTTAAATGTTGTATATCAATTACCTTTTCCATATATATCCCCACCTTCTAGGCCTTTTTCCTAAGGCTGCTATCTTCTTCCAGCATATTTTCAATTTTCTGTACCTGCATTTGATTCCCCAGCAGATCATAGTTTGCCGGCCCATCCAATTTCCTTTCAAAGACACGCAAAATTCTTGTTATTGTAATTGTCATTATAAGATAAACAATACTGGTAATAAAAAACGCTTCCGAATATCTAAAATTATTGCCCGCAATGGATTTTGTCTGGAAAAATAACTCTGTTACTGAAATTACGCTGAGTACAGATGTATCTTTTATATTTATTACGAACTCATTACCCGTTGCGGGTAAAATATTTCGAATTACCTGGGGTAATACAACATTTATCATAGTTTGAACATGGTTCATACCTATGGCCTGGGCCGCCTCAAACTGCCCCCTATCAATAGAAATTATGCCACCCCTCACAACCTCTGCCATGTAGGCCCCTGTATTGATTGAAACAATGAAAATTGCTGCAGCCAATCTGTCTAAGTGTATACCAAATGCAACGGCTGAACCGTAATAAATTACCATGGCCTGTACAATCATGGGTGTGCCACGAAAAAATTCTACATATGCGGTAAGAAGTGAGTTAATACATTTCGATAATACCCTTTTTCCCTTTTTTTCAGATATCGGTATGGTCCGTATGACCCCCACAATCAAACCTATAATAAAACCTATTATGGTACCTATTACGGAAATGAAAAGTGTTATTCCTGCACCGCGAATAAACATCGGCCAATACCTGGTCCAAATTCTTACCAGCCATTTTATTTCCATGTTGTTACCTCCTTCAAAACATCATAAAAACCGATTGCATTATATAAATACAACCGGTTTTTAGCAGCTGTTCTTATTCTTGTTCTGCTGGTTGATCCTTGATAGCAGTATTCATAATGCTCAAAAAGTCTTCTTCTGTAAACCCTGCTAATATTTCATTTATTTTTTCCCTCAGCTCATCATCACCTTTTCGAACCCCTACAGCAATTGCAGTATCGTCGTCCGACGTTTCGAACCCATCTGTAAATTCTACCATCGCAAAGTTCTTATTGGCACTCACGGCACTAACAGCCTCCGGACGTTCTGAAACATATCCGTCCAATATTCCTGATTCTATTGCAACCCTCATTACAGGGAAAGTATCCATCGGAGCTTCCTTTTTTACACCCTTAATCTGGTCGATTACTGTGTAATGGAAGGTGTTTAACTGGGCAGTTATTTTTGCCCCGTTAAAATCTTGTATAGAGGTTGCATTTTCATATTTACTACCTTTTTTGACTACCATAACCAAATCGGATTTGTAATAGTTGTCTGAAAAATCGATTGTCTCCTTACGGTCATCCGTCGGTGACATGCCCGCTATTATTGCATCTATTTTGTTTGATATTAATGCCGGTACAAGACCATCCCAGTCAATTTTAACGATAACCAATTCCTTACCTAAACCTTCGGCTATTATTTTAGCAATTTCTACGTCATACCCTCCTGCATATTCCGGACTTCCATCGATTTTAACTGCGCCCTTTGAACTGTCCATCTGTGTCCAGTTAAACGGTGCATAATCAGCTTCGAGCCCTACTCTGAATACCTCTTTTTCTCCTTGAGCCGAGCCGTTGGCTTCCCCAGTTTCATTTTGGCCCGCCGAAACATCACCGTTCTCCTCACCTTCTTGACCTGTCGGAGTATTGCCCTTTCCCCAACATCCCACTAATAGCATAGATAATATCAATGCTATTACTATCATTAGCGTTAGCTTTTTGTTCATTTTTAGCTCCTCCCCCTTATTATCATTACAAATTTAACCTGTTATTTAAAAAATAAGTGCTTGTCTGATATTGTAACATATAATTTATATTTTGTTTCATATTTAGACAAATAAAAAAACCTGAGCCCATCTCAGGTTATATTATACACGGTTGTTTCTAATCCTCATCTTTTTATCATGAGATAGCACAACTCAATAAACTGAGATGTTTATTGAGACAGCCCTATAGCTATTAACCATAAAGCCAGTAAATAGCACCGGGAATACTATCTACTTCGGCAACATCCCCTACCCTTCGGCATCAAAGCTCCCCAAACTCCACCAAAAGCCGTTGAATATCGCACCTCTACCCCACTATAAAGGTGAGGTCCTATTAAATTTGTTATTGTACATAGTATACAGTAATATGTTGTATCTGTCAACTTTTTATGTCCATCTCCCTTTTCCGTCCGTCTCTTTGAAAATCTTATCCAATGCCTCTGTAGTTTTTTGTATGTTTTTTTCCTCTACTACAAGGGGAGGAAGAAAACGCAGGACCTTTCCGGCAGTGCAATTTATCAATATGCCCTCTTCCGCCATTTTTTTTACAAAAGGTGCCCCTTCTATCTCCAGTTCCAGTCCAAGCATCAGACCCTTGCCCTTTGTCTGCTTTACCCAAGAATATTTCCCTACAAGTTTTTGTAATTGTTCTTTAAAGTAATTCCCCTTATGTTCTACTGCTTCCCAGATTTTTTCTTTTAACATATATTCCAGGGTCGCTAGAGCGGCACTGCAGGCCAGCGGATTGCCCCCGAAGGTAGTGCCGTGATCCCCGGGATTAAAGGCTGCCGCAACCTTTTCTATAGCCAACACAGCCCCTATAGGAAAACCATTACCAAGAGCTTTGGCCAGACTCATAATATCGGGCTCCACACCAAAATGCTTATAGGCAAACAGTTTTCCCGTTCTCGCCATTCCACATTGAATTTCATCAAAAATCAACAGAATATCTTTTTCCACGCATATATCTTTTAATTGTTTTAAAAATTCTTCATTCGCGACGTTGACCCCACCTTCACCTTGCACAGGTTCTACGATGATGGCACATGTTTTTTCCGTTATTTCGGCTTTGACTGAATCTATATCATTAAAATTTGCAAATTTAAAACCTCCCGGCATGGGCCCGAAACCCTCTTGATACTTCTTGTTAGAGGTAACACTCAGTGTCGCAAGGGTTCTTCCATGAAAGGAGGAAGTCATGGCTATTATTTCATTTCTTCCCTCTCCATATTTTTTATACGAATATTTTCTGGCCAGTTTTATGGCTGCCTCGTTAGCCTCCCCACCACTATTGCAGAAAAACGCCTTATCTGCAAAAGAATTTTCTACTAAAAGTTTCGCTAATTCTATTTGCTGTGGGATCCAGTACAAATTAGATACATGTATTAATCTTTCTGCCTGCTGTTGGATTGCTTCTACAACCACAGGATGGCTGTGCCCCAAATTACATACACTTATTCCCGCTATCATATCTAAATACTGTTTACCTTCTGCATCTTTTAAATAACACCCTTTTGCTTCTTCTATAACCATGGTTCCGCGGTTATAGGTATTCATGCTGTATTTTTTTCCGTCTTCGACAATGTTGCTCATTTATATTTACCCCCCATTTTTAACGATTCTTAAACTATTGTTAAACCATTGTTAAACTATTGTTCAATTGGTGATCATGGTTCCTATGCCCTCATTTGTGAATATTTCTAAAAGTATGGAATGAGGCTTTCTACCGTCTATAATATGTGCTCTTTCGACCCCGCCTTTTACTGCTTCGTAACAACATTTTATTTTAGGAATCATTCCCCCGCTTATAATACCGTCATCTATATATTTTTTTATCTCCCCTATTTTAATTTGGGAAATGACCGTGGAACCGTCATTTTGATCTTTCATAATTCCTTTTACATCCGTAATTAAGATCAATTTTTTAGCATTCAATTCTGCTGCCAATCGTCCTGCCACTTCGTCCGCGTTGATATTGAATGTTTCCCCTTCACTCCCGTAAGCTATTGGGGAGATTACCGGGATATATCCCTTATCTATAATGGTGTTAATTAAATCCGTGTTTACTTCCTCTATCTCCCCTACCAAACCAAGTTCGGCATTTTTCTGTTTTGCTTTAAAGGTGCCCCCATCTTTTCCGCTAATGCCAATAGCTTTTACACCATTAGCACCTATACAAGAAACAATTTCTCTGTTGATTTTTCCGAAAAGAACCATTTCCGTGATTTCCATGGTTTCCTTGTCCGTTACCCGTAGACCATCTATAAATCTGGCCTCTTTGCCCAGTTTTTTCATAAGATTTGTAATATCCGGGCCTCCCCCATGTACAATTACCGGATTCATTCCAACAAATTTCATAAGTATTATATCTTTGATAACACTATGTTTTAACTCCTCATTTATCATGGCATTACCGCCGTACTTTATTACAACCGTTTCATTATGAAATGACTTGATATAAGGTAAGCTTTCTATCAATACATTTGCCTTCTTACATGGTGACAAATTCATGTTTTCCCTCCTAGATCCTTCGCTTCGCCCGGCATGGCATAAAAATTGTTTACGATCTGTAAGATACATTAATTTTCACATAGTCATATGACAAGTCACAACCCCACCCCTTGGCTCCTTCATTACCATTTTTCAGGTCTACAATTATTTTCAAATCCCTTTCTTTTAAAATTTGATCTATATATTTTTCATCAAAACCCGTCCCTCTGCCATCCTTTATAATCTTTACCATATCCCCTTCTTTGCCTAAAAAAACCTCAATCCTATCTATGTCAAAATCCGCCCCGGAATAGCCTATGCTGCATATGATTCTCCCCCAATTGGCATCCTCGCCAAAAAATGCGGTTTTTACCAGATTGGAATTTAAAATGCTCTTGGCTACCTTTTTTGCATCTGCAAAAGACTTTGCATTCATCACTTCAACCTCTATAAATTTAGTTGCTCCCTCTCCATCTCGTACTATAAGTTTAGCCAAATATTCATTTACATAATAAAAGGCTTTTGCAAATTTCTCCGCCTCGGGGTGTGCCTCATTAATAATCATATTTTCCGCCATACCATTTGCCATTACACCGACCATGTCATTGGTACTTGTATCTCCGTCTACGGTAATCATATTATAGGTTTTATCTACCACATTGTTCAGCAGTTTTTGCAGAAATGCCCCTTCTATATTTGCATCCGTCGTAACAAATGCCAGCATAGTCGCCATGTTCGGCTCTATCATACCGGAACCCTTTGCAATTCCGCCTATCGTGATTTGTTTTCCGTCTATCTCTACCGACACCGCTATATTTTTAACGCATGTATCAGTAGTGAGAATTGCCTCGGCTGCTGCTTGCCCTCCCTCATAACTTAAGCTATCGACCACTTTTTTAATACCGTTCAATATGGTTTCCATAGGCAGTGGAACACCTATCACTCCTGTAGACGCTACCAAAACATTCTCAGAAGATATACCCAGTTCCCCGGCCGTTGTTTCTGCCATTGCCAAAGCATCTTCGTAACCTTTTTGCCCGGTGCAGGCATTGGCATTACTGCTATTTATAATGATTGCCTGAATTTTAGCTCCGGTAATATTTTTTTTACATAATAATATGGGGGCAGCACATGCCTTATTTGTAGTGAAAACCCCTGCCCCTTTTGCCAATACATCGCTTACAATCAACGCCATATCTTTTTTATCTTTTTTTAACCCTATATTTAAACCACTTGCCTTATAACCCTTAGGTGAGGTAATATCACCATCAAAAACTTCAAAATTCCCCATATCTTTTTCTCCCCTTTAAACCCATTACGGCCATACAGGCGGTTGTTTTAGACCTTCATCAATATCAAAACCAAACATTAAATTCATGTTTTGTACGGCCTGACCCGCAGCCCCTTTAACCAGATTATCTATGGCACTTACCACAACAATAGTATTGGTTCTTTCATCCATTTTAAAACCTATATCACAATAATTAGAACCATAAACCGCCTTTGTTTGCGGATACTCCCCTTCCTCTAATATCCTTATAAACTGTTGATTTTTATAATAATATTCAAGTGTATCCCTTATTTCCCTCGCTTTTACCTTTTTATTGTTCGTTAAATAAATAGTACTCAAAATTCCACGTGTCATAGGAGCAAGATGGGGCGTAAATTGCGCCATGACTCTTTTCCCGGCCGCTGTTGACAGTTCCTGTTCAATTTCCGGTGTATGTCTGTGCGTGCCTATCCCATATGCCCTGAGGTTTTCATTGCACTGTGAAAACAGATTCGCATCTTTGACAGATCTGCCTGCACCCGAAACCCCCGATTTCGCATCCACTATTATAATATCACTATCGATAAGTCTCTCTTTTAATAATGGATACAACGGCAAAATAACGCTGGTAGGGTAGCAACCCGGATTTGCAACCAAATCTGCTTCCCTAATCCTGTCGGCATAGATTTCGCATAACCCGTATACCGCCTTGACCAACAATTCTTTTGCCTCATGTTTTACAGTATACCATTCTTCATATGTATCAACATCCCTTAATCTAAAATCAGCTGAAAGATCTATAACCTTTTTGTTTTTTTCCAATATCTTTTTTACCAACCCCTGACTCAATCCGTGGGGCAGGGCAATAAAGAATACATCTATTTCATCTAAGTCCTTTTCTAAATTTATAGAAATACATTTATTATCAACTATATTTTTAAAATTAGGATAAATTTTGCTATATTCCACGGAGGCATAACTCCTAGAATCCAGAAAACTTATTTCCAGCTCACTGTGGTTAGACACCAGCCTTACCAGCTCTCCCCCCGCATATCCTGTCGCTCCGATAATACCTACTTTAAGCATATTCGCACCTTCTTTTTTTGTTTGTTAAATGATGTTTCAATCCAACAATAGAATAAAATTATCCCTGTTTATTTTCATAATTATACATCATAATTAATAATTATGCAATACTCTTTTTATTTTTTTACAAAAAACGAACCTATGAAGGGTTCACCTCCTAGCAAAACAAGCAGAATCCTTCATAGGTCAAGTCTATTCTGTTCTCCCTTGTATTTGTATGTGTTATCCACATCATAATAAAAGAAAACATTATTTTAAAATAGGGATCCTTCGCGGGTCAAACCTTATACTGTAGTCTCAGGATGACGAAAATGTAAGGTTTTTATTATTTTTCCTTCAGTCTAATCAGTAATTCCCCTACCTTTACCTGTTGAGTTTCTCTCACCAATATACTATCTACTATACCTGCTACAGGGGCCGTAATATTAGTTTCCATTTTCATGGCTTCAAGTAAAATAATACTCTGATTTTTGTCTACTTTCTCTCCTTCTTTTACTAAAATTTTAACCACTACTCCCGGAATAGTAGCACCTATCTCAAATTTATTTTCCGGGTCCGCCATTTGAGTGAACATTTTTTCATCCGTTCCAATCACTCTGCTCGCTTTATCGAATATTTTTACTTCTCTGCGGTTTCCGTTCACTTCAAACACTACGGTTCTATTCCCCTCATTATCTAATTTACCGATCTCCTGCAATTTAACAATTAAGGCCTGGCCCTCTGCAATCTCTACTTCACAAGTTTCACCTTCATACAAGCCGTGGAAAAATATATCGCTTCCCATTCTACTCAGGTCCCCATATTCATTGATAAAGTCCAGATACCCTTCGTATGTCTTCGGATAAAGCGCATATGATAATAGATCTTTCCGATTTGGATTCATATTATATTTTTCCTTCAGATGTTTTGCAATAGCATCGAAATCCTCGGGCTCTAACAGCTCTCCGGGTCTCACTACTATGGGGGTTTCACCTTTCAAAACTATATCCTGTAATCTTTTAGGAAAACCACCGCTCGGCTGTCCTAACATACCTTTAAAGTAATCTACAACTGACTCCGGAAAGGTCATGTCTTTTGCTCTCTCGTATATATTTTCAGGATTTAGATCGTTCTGTACCATAAAGATAGCCAAATCTCCCACTGTTTTGGATGATGGCGTAACCTTTATAATATCGCCCAGCATTTCATTAACTGTTTTGTACATTTCTTTGACCTCATCGAACCTATGCCCCAGACCAAAACTGTCCACCTGCGGTTTTAAGTTAGAATACTGGCCACCCGGAATTTCATATTTGTAAATTTCTGCTGTTGCAGATTTCAAATCAGATTCAAATTGTTCAAAAAGCGGCCTCACAGCACTCCAATAATGGGAAAGTTTTTGTAGATCATCTGTGTTCATTTTAGTATCCCTGGAGGTATTCTCCAGTGCCGCAACAACCGAATTTAAGCATGGTTGGCTGGTAAGCCCGGACATACTGCTGATAGCAACATCCGCAATATCCACTCCCGCGTCTACCGCCATCAACACAGTAGCAACGCCGTTACCGGTAGTATCATGGGTATGGAGATGTATAGGAATGGAAATCTCGTCTTTTAATGCTTTAATCAGTTTTTGTGAAGCATAGGGCTTCAAAAGAGCAGACATATCTTTTACGCCCAGTATATGTGCACCTGTTTTCTCGATTTCTTTGGCCAAATTCACATAGTATTGTAAGGTATATTTATCCCTTTTTGTGTCTAAAATATCGCCGGTATAACACATACATGCTTCCGCAACCTTGCCGGTTTTTAACACCTCATCAATAGCTACTTCCATGCCTTTTAACCAGTTTAAAGAATCAAAAATCCTGAATACATCTATGCCGGTCTCTGCAGATTCACGGATAAATTCCCTTATTACATTGTCGGGATAATTTTTATAACCCACCGCATTGCTGCTTCTCAAAAGCATTTGGAACAAGATATTGGGTATCCTTTCACGCAATATTTCTATACGCTCCCAGGGAGATTCCCCTAGAAAACTATAAGATGCATCAAAGGTGGCGCCACCCCACATTTCTATGGAGAAAAAATCACCCGCCAGAACAGAAGTAGCCTTGGATATCCTTGCCATATCTATAGTCCTCAGTCTTGTCGCCATTAGAGACTGGTGGGCGTCTCTCATAGTAGTATCGGTCAACAATAATTTGTCCTGATTTTTAATCCACCTCACCAATCCTTCGGGACCCTCATTATCCAATATTTGTTTTGTTCCGTATTGATTTTCGGGCCTTGTTACATATGGAACCACCGGTATATCATATTCCTTTTTTATTCCTTTTGTTTCGTTGACCACCTTTTCCCCGATATATCTAAGCAATTTCAATTCCCTATCACTTTGAGGTTTAATATCAAAAAGTTCGGGATTATTTTCTATGAAGCCGGTATTGGCTTCCCCCCGTATGAAGGTTTCATGGTTTAATACATTGACCAAAAATCCGACATTGGTTTTAACCCCACTGATTTTGGACTCTGTCAGGGAACGAATCGATTTTCTGATAGCATCTTCAAAGGTTCTTGATGAAGATGTCACTTT
Source organism: Clostridiales bacterium (assembly GCA_012519835.1). Taxonomy (GTDB): domain Bacteria; phylum Bacillota; class Clostridia; order Peptostreptococcales; family Natronincolaceae; genus JAAZJW01. The sequence continues at coordinate 10,138 of JAAYPJ010000006.1, forward strand.
TACTAATAAGTTGTCATAATAGGGGCCGATTTCAGAACCTGTAAAACCACTGCCCCCGTCCAATCTTATCCCGGGTCCGGAGCTTGTTCTATATACATCAACCCTTCCTATACTTGGTAGAAATTCGTTGCTTGCATCCTCACAGGTTATTCTGCATTCTATGGCATATCCCCTGGGGATTATATCTTTTTGGGATTTAATCCCTATCTTTGGACTGTCTAGGGAATAGCCTTGAGCTATCAGAATTTGATTCTGAACAATGTCAATACCGGTCACCACTTCCGTAATTGTATGTTCTACCTGTATTCTAGGATTCACCTCAATAAAATAATGATTTCCATAGGCGTCCAGTAAAAACTCCACCGTTCCGGCATTTTTATAATTGACAGCCCTTGCTATTTTTAAGGCATCTTCACATATTTCCTCCCTTTTTTCATCGGACAGGCATATGGCCGGGGTAAATTCTATCAGCTTCTGATGCCTCCTCTGTACAGAACAATCCCTTTCATAAAGATGTACTATGTTACCATACTCATCTCCAAGTACCTGCACCTCTATATGTTTGGGTGCCTTTAGGTATTTCTCAACAAAAATATCATCATTACCGAAGGCTTTTTTTGCCTCACTCTTGGCACTATTAAAGGCCTCCACCAGTTTTTCTTCCGATCTTACAACCCGCATGCCCCTTCCGCCACCACCGGTGGCAGCCTTTAGCATGACCGGATACCCGCAATGATCAGCAAATTCTATCAGCTCTTTTTCGGAAGTAATGGGTTTTTCTACACCGGGTATTGTCGGCACATTTGCTTCCCTCGCTATCAATTTAGACCTGATCTTGTCTCCTAACTTTTTGATCGTCTTATAAGAGGGACCAATAAACACGAGCCCGGCTTTTTCACATTTTTGTGCAAACTCCGGATTTTCGGATAAAAATCCGTATCCGGGATGAATAGCATCTACACCCTTTTTCAATGCTAAACTGATTATTTCCTCAATATTTAAATATGCTTCTATAGGGCCCTTATTTCTTCCTATCAAGTAGGACTCATCCGCCTTTGTTCTAAAAAGAGAACGTTGATCCTCATTGGAATAAACCGCCACGGTTCTGATACCCAATTCACGACAAGCCCTGAAGACCCTGATAGCAATTTCTCCCCTATTTGCTACCAATATACGTTTAAATTTCTTTATGCCCATCATTTTCACCCCCCCTTTCGCAGAAACAAAAAGATGTTTCAAAACCGCTGAAAAAATCCTGTGTTGCACTATTTAAAATCCAACAAAAATTATACTTTTTCAGTAACCCTAAAACATCCCCCGCCCTTATAATTACATGTTTGTTATAACTGCATCTGTAAATTCAGTAGTGGACAATTTACCACCTATATCTATTGTACGGCTTTCACTATTTTTTAGCGTATCTCCCAAGGCCTTTTCAATTTTAAGCGCTGCCTCAGCCTCATCAATATATTTCAACATCATTGCTCCTGAAAGTATGGCCGATATGGGGTTTGCTATATTCTTACCCGCAATATCGGGGGCTGAACCATGAACAGGCTCGAATATGGCAAAATCGTCCCCTATATTGCCACTGGGGGCGATTCCCAATCCCCCAATCAGTCCGGCACCCAGATCAGATAAAATATCCCCATATAAATTTGGTGCTACGATAACCGAAAAATTCTTCGGGTTCATAACCATTTTCATTGCCATAGCGTCCACAATTATATCCTCAAATTGAATATCTTTGTAATTATCAGCCACCTCTTTTCCCGTCTTCAGAAAAAGTCCGTCTGAAAGTTTCATGATATTGGCCTTGTGCGTAAGAGTTACCTTTTGTCTTTTCTCCCGCCTTGCAAGTTCAAACGCAAAATTGCATATTTTAAGACTGGCAGCCCTGCTTATTATTTTAATGCTCTGTGCTATGTTATCGTTAACCATAAATTCTATACCTGTGTATAAGCCTTCTGTATTTTCTCTTACAACGACAAAATCTAAATCCTTATATAGAGAATCTATGCCATCAAATGATTTTATAGGTCTTATGTTGGCAAATAATTTAAAATGCTGCCTCAACGCGATATTTATACTTCTGAAACCGGTGCCAATCGGTGTTGTAAGCGGTCCCTTTAAAGCGATTTTATTTTTTTCTATGCTCTTTATTGTTTCATCCGGCAATGGATTGCCATACTTTTCATATGTTGAAAATCCTGCTTCCTGTCTGTCCCATGCTATTTTAACACCTGTTGCTTCTATTATTTTAACTGTTGCATCTATAATATCTTTTCCTATTCCATCTCCATCGATTAAGGTGATTGTCCTGTTCATATTTTACCTCCTGTGATTTGTAGTTAGTCAGGGGTTAGGGGTCAAAGAATCTCCTTTCCCACAAAGATAGAAATCAGTTAGCCAGGGGTCCAACCAACTGACTAACTGATTGACTAACTGTCCAACTATCTAACTGACTAATCGGTCAACTGTCCGACTGTATTTAAAAGTCCCCCGTTCCTTAGTATATCAGCATGCCTTTTTGTTATATCTAAATTCATGATATATTGTAAATTTTTTGTTTTGTTTAAAACTATCATTTCTCCGGAATCTATACCGGAAAGAACATTCTTGATCTCCAACTCATCAAAAACATCTATTGTCAAATAATCATCACTATTTCTGAATGTTAAAGGCATAATTCCATTGTTTATAAGATTATTCTTATGAATTCTCGCAAAGGATTTAGCCATAACAGCTTTTATGCCCAAATATAGCGGGGCTAATGCCGCATGTTCGCGACTGGACCCTTGCCCATAATTTAAACCGCCAACTATTATGCCGCCACCATATTTTTTAGCGTTTGCTGCAAAGTCCTTATCAATTTGATTGAAACAAAATTCCGACAGATAAGGTATGTTTGACCTGTATGGAAGCAAATGCGCATTTGAAGGCATAATATGGTCGGTAGTTATTCCATCCCCTACTTTTATTAAAGTTTTCCCCGTAATTGAATTTTCTAACGGTTTGTTTTTAGGAAACGGTTTTATGTTTGGTCCGCGTATTACTTCTACGTCTTCGCCTTCCTTGGCCGGTTCGATTATTAAATTATCGTTTATTAAAAATGTGCTCGGAATTTCTATGTTCAGATCCACATCCCTATCAAAATCCTCTGCCGATGCAATGTAACCCTTTATAGCAGACACAGCCGCTATTTCGGGACTTGCTAAGTAAACGTCCGCTGTTTCCGTACCACAACGTCCTTTGAAATTCCTATTGAATGTTCTCAATGAAACCCCACCGGTGCTTGGCGCTTGCCCCATGCCTATACATGGCCCGCAACCGCTTTCCAATATTCTTCCACCTGCGCCTATAATTTTGGCTAATGCCCCATTTTCGGATAACATGGTGAGTACCTGTTTAGAACCGGGGGATACTACCAAGGAGATATTTTCATTTATAGTCCTTCCGTCTAATATATTTGCAACTTTCATTAAATCCACAAAAGATGAATTTGTACAACTTCCGATAGCCACCTGAGTAAGCTTAGTGCCTCTCACTTCCCTTGCAGGAACCACTGCATCGGGAGAATGAGGACAGGCAATCATCGGTTCCAATTTATCTAAATCTACATCTACAATCTCATCATATACAGCATCTTCATCTGCCGATAATGGTGTGTAATCCTTCTCCCTTCCCTGTGCTTTCAGAAACGCCAATGTGTTCTCATCGGATGGAAAAATTGAGGTTGTAGCCCCAAGCTCCGCTCCCATATTGGTTATTGTGCCTCTCTCCGGCACAGAAAGACATTTCACACCTTCCCCGGCATATTCAAATACTTTATTTACCCCGCCTGCAACCGTGCACTTTCTGAGTACCTCCAAAATTATGTCTTTGGCGCTGGTATAGCCACTTAGTTTACCTTTTAAATTTACTCTGACAACCTTGGGGGTTTGTATATAGTATTCCCCACCTGCCATAGCTACGGCCACATCCAGTCCCCCTGCTCCTATTGCAATCATACCTAACCCACCACAAGTTGGCGTATGGCTATCGGAGCCAAGCAATGTATCGCCCGGCACTCCAAACCTCTCCAAATGTACCTGATGGCATATGCCGTTACCCGGTTTTGAAAAATATATGCCATGTTTCTTTGCAATAGTTTGGATATATAAATGATCATCCGCATTTTCAGGACCCGACTGTAACATATTATGATCTATATAGGCTACAGACAGCTTTGTCTTTACCCTGTCTACATTCATGGCTTCAAATTGTAAATATGCCATAGTACCTGTTGAATCCTGGGTCAACGTTTGGTCTATTTTTATCCCTATCTCCTCACCAATACCATATTCACCGCTGACTAAATGGTTTTTTAATATCTTTTCCGTCAAAGTCATTCCCACTGAAAGCACCTCTTCCTAAACTGAACTTTCTTCATATATCTCATGTTCGGCATTTATATATTTGTCTGAGATTTCAACCATTTCTTGTACCGTAATATTGGTTGTCCTTCCTTTTTCATATTCTTCATCTATCCATTCCTTGATGGGAACCAGCCTTTCATCATGTTTTGTGAGTTTATCATCCCCCTGCTTGTTAAAATAACTGTTTATAAAATATGCGATACCGGCAATTCCCGAATAGTTATTGATGGCCACCAGAGGTGGTCTTCCGAGTATTTTACCCGTATCAAAGCTATTATATATCTCTTCATCTTTTAGCAAACCGTCTGCGTGAATCCCGGCCTTTGTTACGTTAAAATCTGAACCCACAAAAGGCGTTTTAGGCGGAATCTTGTAATCCAACTCACTTTCAAAAAACTTGGCTAAATCACTGATTACTTCCAGGTTTACACCCTTCGTGGTTCCTTTTAGTTGTGCATATTCTATAATCATAGCCTCTAAGGGGCAGTTTCCTACTCTCTCACCTACACCGAATAGAGTAGCATTAACCGAGGACCCTCCATATAACCAAGAAGTCGCCGAATTGGGCACCACAGCGTGATAATCATTATGCCCGTGCCATTCTATACATTCGGACGGAACCCCTGCATGATTTCTGAGACCATGTATAAGCATTGGCACCGACCTGGGCAATTCTACTCCATTGTAAGATATTCCAATACCCAGGGTATCACAGGCCCTGATCTTAACCTTCGCATTCCCCTGTTTCGCCAACTCCATTAAATTTTGTGCCAGGGGCACAACAAATCCAAAGAAGTCCGCCCTGGTAATATCTTCAAAATGACACCTTGGGGTAATACCATTTTCCAGCGCAGCTTCAGCTATATCTAAATACATTTCCATAGCTTCTTTCCGCGATTTTCCGAGTTTGTTAAATATATGATAATCAGAACAACTCGTCAATATTCCGGTTTCTTTTACTCCCATTTCCTTGACCAGTTTAAAATCCTCTTTATGTGCTCTTATCCATGAAGTAACCTCCGGAAAATCGTATCCCCTTTCCATACATTGGCGTACAGCGTTTCTGTCCTTCTCATCGTATAGAAAAAATTCGGTCTGTCTTATAATTCCGGAACCGTTATCAAGTTCATGAAGCATATCGAAAATCCTTACCATTTGCTCCGTGGTCATGGATGTCATGGATTGTTGCCCGTCTCTGAAAGTGGTATCGGTTATCCATATGTCTTCAGGCAATTCCATAGGCAACTGTATGTTGTTAAATATTGTTTTTGGTATTTCATCATAAGGAAAGATTTCCTTATACAAATTTGGCTCCTTAACATCAATAACCCTGTGTTTCATTATAATCTCCCCCCTTTAAATATGAAAGATAATATATCATATCTTGCATTAATTAAATATAGTTTATTTTTTGAATCTAGCTCACCGCGAGTCTTTGGTTGGAATATAGTTGTTTAATATCGAATATTTTAACACATATCTTTTCGGAATTCAAGCATAATTTGCAAGTTTTTTTATAAGAGTTTCATAACTAGGATTAAAAAAGACTATGGGGTTCCATAGTCTAAACATAAACATTTTCCCCTTTTACGCTTACGAAGTTAGCTGCCGGGTTGGGACTAAAGGTAGCCCCTCCTAAAAATAGGATTCACCCCAAAAAAATGGTTCCCCCGCTTCTTTGCAGAATTCAGCGATATTAACCGCATTATAGTATTTTTAAATTTAAGGTGAGATGCAACTGTTCTATTAATCATATCATAATTACATGCATACTTACAAGCAAAAAGCATTTTTTCGCTAAATTAAATTTTATTTTACATAGTAGGGCTTCCTTCCTTTATAATATACAGGCTTCAAATCACATACATAAACAATTTCTTTCGCTATATCAAAGTTTACACCTATATCCTCCGGCCTATGAGCATCTGACCCTATAGTGACATATTTTCCTCCGAGTTCCCTGAACCTTTTAAGAATTATAATAAAATTGTCTACCGTGTTTTTATCATGGATCCACCTGGTGTTTATTTCTATTGCTTTATCGGCGATAAGGAGTTCTTTGAGGATTTCATCTATTAAATCGGGGAAATCTTTATAATAAAGACCTTTATCTTTATATATTGAATATCTCGTTATATAATCCATGTGTGCCAGGGAATCAAAAAAATCGTGATGTTTAACCAACAGGAGCATATTCTTCAGGTATTCTTCATAGGCTTGTTCCTTGCTTTTCCCCTCATAATATTCCTTATAATAAATATCTATCCCGTTGACAACGTGAATGGCACCTATAATAAAATCAAAGGGGTAGTTGTCCTTGAGTTCCCTGATTTCTTTGAGGGAATCATCTCTAAAGCCTATTTCAACACCGAGGAGGAGTTTCTCACTCCTGTATATTTCGTATTCATTGAAATATTCATCAGGATCAAATATGAATTCATTCGGTATGTGATGTTTATAATCCATATGGTCGGTTATTATAAGACCAATTCCCAATTTGTTTGAAACCCTGATCGCATCCCTTATATCCATTACAGCATCAGTAGAAAAATTTGTGTGAACATGACAATCATACATTTTATGCCCCCCATATAGAAATTATATTGTTACAATAGAATTCTAACATATATATATATAATAATTAAGGCGTCAAAAGATAAATGTTTCGTTTTGACGCCCATATTATAGAACTGAAAACAGAAAATTTGCCCTTGGTATCCTTATCACTTGATTATATTATACAAAATATATTATACTGAAAATATATAATGACTAAGGGGGACAGTTTTCATGGAAAACACTGATCATGATAAAAAATCGGTTTATATTGCAGCCACATTATACGCTCTTATTACAGGCCTTTCTTTTTTATTCACCAAAATAGCATTGCTTACCGCCGGGCCTCTGGATATTTTGGCCCATAGATTCACCACAGCATTTGTATCTATATTGATACTTGTATTGTTCGGGTTGGTAAAGATAGATTATGATGCGGAAAAAATTAAAAAAATGCTTCTATTGGCTCTATTGTATCCGATGGCATTTTTTGCTTTCCAAACCTTCGGACTGCAATATGCAACCTCTTTGGAGGCAGGCATACTGTCGGCATCCTCTCCAATAATCACACTGCTTTTAGCAACAGTTCTGTTGAATGAACAGACAAATCTGTTACAAAAAATTTCTATAGTCGCATCAGTATCAGGTGTAATATATATTACACTGATGAAAAGCTCATCCTTTGAAATAAGCGGAATAAAAGGCATAACACTCCTTCTTCTATCCGCATTATCTATTTCCGGATATCATGTTATGGCAAGAATGTTGGCCAGAAACTTTTCCAAAATAGAACTCAGTTTTATTATGTCTTTAAGCGGTTTTTTGTTTTTTAATGTTATAGCAATAAGTAAACACCTGATCAACGGGGATATAGACACATTTTTGTTGCCGCTAAGAAATGTTCAATTTGTTTTAGCTATGGTTTATTTAGGTGTGCTGGCATTTTTGGTTTCATCTTTATCTATCAACTATATTTTATCTAAAATAGAGGCCGCAAAAATGAGTGTATTCTCAAATCTGGGAACCGTCATCACTATCGTTGCGGGCGTTGTATTTCTTAAGGAAAAAATATTCTACTACCATATTATCGGTTCTGTTTTTATAGTCGGCGGTGTTATAGGAACAAACTTTTTGGATAAAATAGGCCCAAGCAAATCGGATCAAAAAAATGGGGAAAAACCGCCAGTCTCAGATGACATTTGTAAGCACTGTTGACACATCCGATACACTGCCCTAAATCATCAATCTGCAAATATCATTGCTAAACTCTACCGGGTTGTTTACCGACAATCCTTCAATAAGCAGGGCCTGGTTATAGAGTAGTTTGGTAAATAATTCAAATCTATCTTCATCGTTTTTATATGCATCTTCCAACGCCTTGAATACTTCATGGTTTTTATTTACCTCTAATACCTTTTCCGCTTTAATTTTTTGGTTATCCGGCATTACACTCAATACTTTTTCCATTTCAATTGAAATTTCACCTTCATTTATTAAACATACGGGGTGAGATTTTAATCTTTTGGATGTCCTTACGTCTTTTACTTTGTCGGATAATATTGTTTTCATTTTTTCAAATAATTCCTTGTTGGTATCTTTTTCAGCGTTTTCATCTTTGTCTTCTTTATCTTCGATACCCAGATCACTGCCTGATACGGATCTGAATTCTTTTTCCTTATAGGAGTTCAACATTTTCAGTGCAAATTCATCAACGTCATCGGTCAAATAAAGAATTTCAAATCCTTTTTCCGACAACAGTTCTGTTTGCGGTAAAACAGCTAACCTCTCATTAGATTCACCTGCGGCATAGTATATATATTTTTGTTCTTCTTTCATCCTTAAAATATATTCATCCAAAGTTACTAATTTCTTTTCTTTTGAAGAGTAAAACATCAGTAAATCCTGTAAAACGTCTTTGTTGTTTCCAAAATCTCTATATACCCCATACTTTAACTGTCTGCCAAAGGAATTATAAAATTTTTCGTATTTATCTCTATCTGCTTTTAATAAATTTGATAATTCACTTTTAATTCTATTTTTAATGTTTCTTGCAATCAATTTAAGCTGTCTGTCGTGTTGCAGCATTTCCCTGGAGATATTCAAGGACAAGTCCTCCGAATCTACCATTCCCTTTATAAAGCTGAAATAATCCGGAATTAAATCCGCACATTTGTTCATAATAAGCACACCACTGGAATACAGTTCCAGCCCCTTTTCATATTCTGCCGTATAATAATTGAAAGGGATTTGTTCCGGAATAAATAAAATCGCATTATATCTTACAGCACCGTCAGCACTTATATGAATATGTTTGATTGGTTTGTCAAATCCGTATCTTTTTTCAAAATAAAAATTAGTATAATCCTCTTCTGTAAGTTCGTTTTTATTCTTTCTCCAGATCGGTACCATGCTGTTGATTGTCTCTTCTTCAATATAGTCTTCGTATTCTTCTTTACTACCTTCTTTTAATCTCGATTTGGTAACATCCATTTTTATCGGATATCTGATAAAATCGGAATATTTTTTTATGATACTTCGCAATCTGTATTCCTCTAAAAATTCATCATAGTCTTCATCTTCCGTACTTTCTTTAATTTTCAAAATGATTTCCGTACCGACCGTATCTTTGTCCCATTCTTCAATAGTGTATCCATCAACACCTTTAGATTCCCATCTGTATCCCTGTCCGCTATCTAAGGATTTGCTTATCACAGTAACCGTATCTGCTACCATAAATGCGGAATAAAAACCGACACCGAACTGACCTATTATGTCATAACCGTCTTCAATTTCTATTTCCTCTTTAAATGCTAAGGTTCCGCTTTTTGCAATAATCCCCAGATTGTCTTCTAATTCATCCTTGGTCATGCCTATGCCGGTATCGATAACCCTTAATGTCCTGTCATCCTTGTCCGCGATAATTTTTATATAGTAATCATCCTTGTTGAATTGTAAAGTCTCATCGGTCAGTGCCCTATAGTATATTTTATCAATGGCATCACTGGCATTTGAAATTAACTCCCTCAAAAATATTTCTTTATGGGTATAAATTGAGTTAATCACTAAATCCAGCAGTCTTTTAGATTCCGCTTTAAATTCCTTTATTTCCACATAGATCTCTCCTTTCGTAACAAGAAACCTAAAATTAATTTTATTAGCACTCAATTTGATTGAGTGCTAACTATTTTTATATATACCATATTTTAATTTATATGTCAATTATTTTTGTGCCCTTAGATGTTAGATTATCATGAAAAAAGTAAAAAAGGGCTGTTTATCTTCCACCGGCATCCTTCGGCAGAGGCTCGGATCTTTTGAGTTCATATTTTCACCGGTTGGATTATCCAATGAACCTGTCAATTAAATTTAGTCTAAAGTCTTGTCCAAAATATTCTTGTGCATATTTTAAGTCCAGAGATATTATCCCGTTTGCCGCCCCTTTCTGAACATAAGAAGGCAACTCCCCAACCATCCTGTTGGCTTCATGATAGTCCCCTATGTCTATGGTTAATGTATTTGATTTTTTATCTACCTTAAACACTTTGGGATTAGACTCCCATATGTTAAAAATCCTTTGTTTTATACCCTGTTCAGCCAAGGTTTCAAAATAATAATCAAGTTTTAATTTAACCACCCAATCCGGGATTTCACCCAGATAAAATTTATGAATAATATCCCTGATTATACCAGAAGATAAAGTGAATATATCCGGTGCTTCCTTATTGTCATCAGCCAGGTCTTCTATTAAAAAACAGATCTCTTTTATCATTCTTCTCAAGTATTCCCTGTAAAAAGCGGTCCCTATATTTTTTTGGGTCGTTATTACCAGGGCCCCTTTCATTGCTTTCATCTTCGGTAGACTGGCATTTATATTGCAAATTACCATTCTTTTGGATAATTCATTTTCTATGACCTTTACATCTTCGTTCGCACTGATCGCTATTGCGGAGAAACTCTCGGCGATATGTGAATCATCTTTTATCAGTTCAATTCCGTGGTTTCTGAATCTTGTATTGTTCAAGTCATCTATTACTATCGGAAATCCCCGCATTTCTGTCCTCAGGTTGTATATTGAAGACTTAGTAAATTCTTTAGCCGGCAGTATTGCTTTTTTCCCCACCATCATAATCATCAGGGTTTCTAATAGTTTTGTTTTACCCGCATTGCTTTTTCCATATAACAGTCCGAATACCGGATAGGGTGTTATAGGTTTATTATATAAAGTCGCATAATTTCTGATAATGGACATAAATGGGGATACAAAAAACCAGTTGGTAAATGCATAGTATTTGTTTATCGCATCTTCCGTGTTACCGAGAAAGGTGTTAAAACCATCGAAATAATTAATAAACAAATTTACATCGTTTGTAATTTCTCTTGATTCGGGGTTCAAATCTAAAGGTTCACCATCCAGTATTATTTCACCATTTTCTATATCTATCTCCAGTTCCGGTGTTTTTCCTTCGATAGCATCCTTTTCTATCTCTATCTGTTTCATCTTTCTTATCATTTTTTTTATTTCACTATGATTTAAAAGTATATTACCTGACCCGGAAGGCCTCGGTACAATATCCTTATACCTTTGCCTGATATTTTCATGATTTATTGAAATAATCCTATCGGGATCATTTGCCGTTTCTTTTTCCGTTTCTATCACAACAACTTTATCGGTCTTTTGAACATTTGATATAATAGGGATGTTTTCAATATCCGCATCCCCGGCCAATATAATAGCTTCCTTGCTTATGGCGTCCGTGTTCTCGGATTTCATTTTATCATATTCCATAAAAAATTCGTTATATACCTTGTCCCCATTTAACACGTAAATATTCCCCGGTTGTTCCCCCGAAAACGCCATGCTTAATAGGTTTGCCGAACCGGTTATAACCCTTGGTTCTGAATCCCCTCCTTTTAACAAATACATCTTCTTATGTGAAATTTTGTTCCGCATTAAAAGTAGCCTTAAGGTCCCGTTATCCATCCTGTTTAGGAATCCTTTTTCCTTTTTACCAAAGACAGACCTTAACCTTTCCAGGGTCGACTGTTGATATGCCATTATATCATCCAAACCCTTTAAAACCTTGTCGGATCCGAACATTATTTCAATTTCTTTAAACATTGGGATCAGTCTGCTAACAAAATCTATCGATGAAGGATGGGTAACCGCATACAACGTAGAATATCCGTCAAACAATTCTTCCCAATTTGAAATCTTTGAACTTATATACTCCATATTCATTATTTTTATTTTCTCTATATTTGATAAAGTCTCATATTCCCCGTCGAACATGGATAATAAGCCTGCATTTTCATTCATATTATCAGCTCCAATTTTAAAATAAAATCTATAGATCAATAATAAAATTATAAATCTATATAATTCATATATCCTTCGACGCTTTTAATTCCCCTTTAATATAAGGTAATTTCCTTAATAAATAGAAATATTGATTTATCCTAAGGAAGCTTCATAAAAATTATAAAGTCCTCGGATATAATACATCACTGATGTTGTCTATAATATCATCAGCAATCATACTGTATGCCCCCAGTTTGGAAGCCGCGATATCCCCCGCTAATCCATGAATATATACTCCCAAAGTAGCCGCTCCCAAACTATTCATTCCTTGTGCCAACAAACCTGCAATTATCCCCGTTAATACATCCCCTGAACCTGCCGTAGCCATTCCGTTGTTACCCGACTGATTTAAATAAACGCTGCCATTTCCGCCTGTTACCACCGTTCTCGCATCCTTTAAGACACATACTATATTTTCCTGCTTTGCATATTTTTTTGCTTCTTTTATAAGATTTTTTTCTATTTCATGAATGTCCTTTTTAACAAGCCTCGCCATTTCACCTAAATGAGGTGTCAAGATTATGTTATTTTTATGATTTTTAAGCATATCAGGATGCTCTGCTATCATGTTGACCCCATCCGCATCGATAACCAGAGGAACGTCTGCATTTGGTATTAAAACGTTTAAAATGGATTTTGTAGTTTCGTTTTTCCCCATTCCCGGTCCCATAATAACCACATCCGCCCAAGAAATCGCTTCTTTTAAATCCTCCGTATCAATATTGTCACTACTGTATGTACCTAAGATTGCTTCAGGAAGCATAGTTTGAAGTATAGTTCTATTTTCATCCGGAATATATAATTTTACCAATCCCGCACCCATTCGATAGGCCGATTTTGCTGCGAGGTATGCCGCCCCGCCCATATTTACGGCACCGGCAACTACCAGAATTTTTCCGTATGTTCCCTTGTGTGAACGACCGCATCTTTCGGGAATTCTTTTTAAATCATCTTTTGTATAGGAATACACTTGGGGATATTCCCCTTCAAATCCGATATCAGTGATTCCTATATCTTTTACCTCTACAGTTCCGGCATATTCAGCTCCCGGATATAACACCAGTCCGACTTTTTTATATGCAAATGTTGCTGTCTTTTTTGCTTTTATAGCGACTCCCATGATTTGCCCCGTATCTGCCGAAATTCCCGATGGAATATCCAGGGAAAAAATATCAGCCTCCGCCTCGTTCATCCTTTCTATTATTTGTGCATATTTGCCTCTGACCGGTTTTGATATGCCAACACCGAATATGGCATCGATTATGGTTGTGTATCCGTCAAAATTAAAATTAAAATCGTTATAAATCTTTATGCCGTAATTTTGCACAATTTGTATCTGCTGTTTGGTTTCCGGTGTACATTTTTTTTCATCCCCGACAAACAAAATGGCCACATCCATATTCTTCAAATATAGAAGCCTGGCTACTACAAAACCATCACCACCATTATTGCCGTTTCCACAGACGACAACGATTTTTTTTAAATCAAACGTCCCGTCATATAATTCCTCCTCCGCACCAAGGGCTGCCTTTTCCATAAGTACCATCGAGGGTACACCCATTTTGTTAATTATGGAGGCATCACATCTTTTCATCTCACTACTGCTCAATAGATATTCCACCTTATTTCTCCTTTCTTTTTTATCACCCGGCCATGTGCACTAGGAACCATCCCTGCTGCACCATTTTAACAGCCACTTTGCCCCGTCCTCCAACATATTTGTGGTAACAAAATGACCTAAATCCGGATATTCTATCATTTTTATTTTTGTTTTGTCTTTGTACAGGGGTTTTATCTTTTCATAAAAAACTTGTTGCGGTACTTTAGACACCACATTATCCCCACCACCGTGTAATATGAGCAAAGGCCTGCCGGCCAACTTATGTAAATTACTTATCGGATCCGATAGCTCTACCTCTTCAATTAAATTTTTTTCTTCAACTGTATCGGGGGTCAGTTTTTTTAGAAATATCGTATTAGACATTTTCCAATTGAGAGAGCCGTTTAATATCACCGAGGTCTTTATATTTTTGTTATGAGTGAACACCCCGGCAGAAGTAAATCCCCCCATGGAATGACCCACCACAGCTATGTTATCAGGATTTGCATCGTATTTGTTTATCAATTCTTCTACTAAGGTATCAGACTCTTCTATATTGTTTAAAATAACTCTCCAAAAATGCTTGGCCGCATTATCACTATTATAATCTATGGGATTTCTTTCGCCATGGTATATCGCATCCGGGATTATTACCTGGTATCCCAGATTCGATAATATAAAACCCCTGAATCTTTGATTTTCTTTAGTTGAACTCCAGCCATGATAAAATATTATTGTAGAAAATGATTTGCCTTTTATTTTAGGAACAAGTCTGATACATGGTATACCCCTGATGTTTATGTTTTTTTCTTTTATGTTTTCATTATTTAACAAATAAGGCACCCAAACACCCCCAACATTTTTGCCTTTTTTATTCTTCTTGTAACTATTTTACACTATTTTGGGTAATTTTTCATAATATTTTGTAAATTAGGGCTAATACTAATATAGAAAACAATGGTTTAAGGAGCAAAAACCAAGCAATTTGAACTGAATAAAAAAATAAATTGGACAGGAGAATAAAAATGAGTAAAAAATATTTTAAACCGGATGATAAAACTTTAAAAGAAAAACTAACATCTATACAATACAAGGTTACACAAAATGATGCTACGGAAAGGCCTTTTTCCAGTGAATATAACGATAATAATGAAGAGGGAATATATGTAGATATAGTTTCGGGCGAGCCTCTGTTCAGTTCAAAGCATAAATTTAATGCGGGTTGCGGATGGCCCAGTTTTTCAGAACCTATAGAAGATGACAATATTATTGAAAAAAAAGACATCAGTCTCGGTATGAAAAGAACCGAAGTCCGAAGTAAACATGGGGATTCACATTTGGGTCATGTATTTGACGACGGGCCGAGGGATATGGGCGGGCTAAGATATTGTATAAACGGCGCTTCACTCAAGTTTATCAAAAAAGAAGATCTGGAAAAGGAAGGTTACGGGGAATATTTGAAAATGTTTGAATAATGTACAATGAAGATAGTGGCCTGTCATACTAGGTGCCACAAAAAGTTCGATAAGGACGGGAAGTCGGTTCAGGCAGTTCGGAATATTCGGCCTGCTCGGGGGAATGGGCATATGGATTTGAAAGAGCATCGAGAAATCGTTCCATAACACTGTAATCCTCCTGTTCCTCTGCAGCCTCCAATGCGGCTTCTACCCTATGATTACGGGGAATCAATGCAGGATTTGAGTCTTTCATAAGTTCATGGGACAAATCTTTTGATTCTTCCTGTCTGCCGAGTCTATTTTGCCACGAGTCATACCATCCTGAAAACTCTACAGACTCAAACAAGGCTGTATCTTCAAATTCATCGAAAGTTAACGCCAAAAAGGTATTGGTATAATCGGCGCTATATTTATGCATAATTCCGAGAAGTTCCTCCATAAAGGCTCTGTCTTCCGGTTCCTCATCAAATATTCCCAATTTTGCCCTCATTCCTGACAGCCAATTGTGGTTATACAGCTTGATGAATTCTTTGATAGCGTCCTGAGAAAGCTTTATGGCCTGTTCCTTGTCATCATGCAACAAAGGCAACAAGGTCTCAGCAAATCTGGCAAGGTTCCACAACCCGATATATGGTTGATTATTATAGGCATATCTCCCATAAACATCAATAGAACTGAACACTGTTTTCGGATCATAGGTATCCATAAAAGCACAAGGCCCGTAATCAATGGTTTCCCCACTGATTGTCATATTATCCGTATTCATCACACCATGAATAAAACCTACCAACTGCCATTTAGCAATCAGATCGGCTTGGCGCCTAATCGTTTCTTCAAGCAGGAAAAGATAGGGATTCTCACCAATATTATTATCCGAAAAATGTCTTTGCAGTGTATAATCAGCTAGAGCCCTAAGATCCTCAACAGTACCCAGGTTTGTGGCATATTGGAATGTACCGACACGCAGATGACTGCCGGCTACCCGTGTTAAAATTGCTCCGGGTAATTCAGTTTCCCGAACTATCAACTCACCGGTTGTTACTACCGCCAAACTGCGAGTAGTCGCAATACCCAGAGCATGCATGGCTTCACTGATTATATATTCCCTCAACATTGGCCCCAGTGCCGCCCGTCCATCTGCATGGCGGGAATAGGGAGTCCTGCCCGATCCCTTCAGTTGAATGTCAACTCTTTCACCCTCGGGAGTGATCTGTTCTCCGATCAGCATGGCCCTGCCGTCCCCCAACACGGTAAAGTATCCGAATTGGTGCCCTGCATAAGCCTGTGCAATAGGAAGGGAGCCATCCGGGATTTGATTGCCGGCAAGTATTGCAACACCTTTTTTGCTCTGTAAATCATGAACATTCAGTCCCAGGGATTCTGCCAACGAATGATTGAGAATTATCAGTTCCGGCCGGCGTACCGGGCTTAAGTCCAGGCTTGAAAAAAATAATTCGGGCAAACGGGCGTAACTATTCTCCAGTCTCCATCCTGATTCTGCTTTTCCTTTTAATTCCGTCATTATATATCTCCCTTTTGTATTTTTTCGTACTATATTTAGTATCTATTTTTATCATTTGTTTTATACACCGGGCAAGGAAAATAACAGGGATACAAAAATGCCCCATATTCTCCACTAAACAGCTAAGGGGCGATTAAAATCGCCCCTACCTGATCAACTGACCAATCGGCCAACTGTCCAACTATCAAACCCGACCACCTGACCAACCGATTAATTGTATCAATCTTCTAATTGCTTATCAATGGCTTCAAGCTGCTTTTTAAGAAAATCTTTTCGCTCACGGAGCAATTCTTTTTGTGTTTCGGGGGAATCTTGACCTGCGACAAAAAACCTACCGAGACCACGCCCGAAACCGCGTCCAAAACCGAATCCAAAGCCACGTCTGCAAGCAAATCCTAGTCTCCTTCCAAAACCGGTACCATAACCTGCTGTGCTTGTACCTGTGCAATATCCTTGACCTCTTCCTGTCATTGATCCGGCACCCATTGGACCTGTTCCATCTCCACCCGGCATAAGTTTCACCTCCCTATGGACTTGCAACATATATCATATACAGTTTCTTATTATGTTTAATTTGTGACATATGTCATCTATAATTCTTATTATACTCAATTAATGACATATGTCAATATCTATATTATTAAATCTTTTCGAAATTTTATACCGGATATAGATAAAGAATAAAACAGATAGGCTTGAATTTTTCAAACTTATCCATGTGCGGCAAGCCTGATCCCATATATTACTGATTTCTTTTAAAAACATATTCATTATTATGACATCATCTTTAACTGAGCCATAATACAGTTTCCAATTTCCTGTATTTTATATTGGCAAATTGAGTCGAATGGAATTGTTTATCCCTGGTTCTACACTAGTTTACTTTTATTCTGACAACATTTGTTGTGTGATTTGTGTTTACGGAGTTAACCATATGTCCTATAATGAAGGTGTGACCAAGGTTAGCCTAAAACAAAATCCGATATTATTAATTATAGGATAATTCAAGACAGGTTGGATTGGAGCTGGTTGAATGTTTCGTGGAATAAAAAATATCTTTATAATTCTGTTAATAGGTATACTTGCATCCGGAATACCGATTTATGCAGGCAACATCAGTATAAATGTTTTTGCACCCGATATCGTTTCTACCGGAGATATTATCACCGTTACAACTGAACAAAAAATAATTACTCCTAATCATGTACAAATTAAATTCGGATTTTCCCCAAAATCCAAAACAAATCATTCTGTCTTTTTCTTTGACGAATTTAATCCGTTCACCGTCGAATTGTCATCTAATAATGAAAAAATTTCAGGTCTGTCCTTAGATAAATTAATATCTTCAGGTAATTATAAAGCGATGGAATTTTATAATAATGATATTAAATATGTTACATTTGAATTTAAACAGAAGGAACTGAATTTACCCGACGGATCCTACAACTTAAAAATTGTACCTAATATTAAGGATAAAAAGACAGATATTACGAATTGTGAATTTCGTATTGATTTTAACACGAAGGCGAGCTACGTTGAAGCTGTCCCGTCTGTTAAAAATAGAGAAATGGCTCTGACCCTTTTTTTTCCGGATAACGAATTCAACCACCTAATACCTGTTACCCGAATTGTGAGGTCTAATGCATATCCCCTCACCACAACCATCAGAAATATTGAACAGGGCCCAAGTGAGGATCTGGGGCTACCGACAGTTTCCCCCATTCCGATAGGGGGCTCCGCCGGGAAAATTGGCGATACCGCTCATGTCAGGTTACCAAAAAACATCAGCGAATTCGATCACGGTTCTGCAAGGGCTACTACTGCGATAAACAGTCTTGTGAGATCCCTTCTCTCATCCGGAGGGGTTTCTAAGGTACAATTCTATCTAACAGGTCAACACCCGAACGATCCTTTTCACGGTATAGATATGGATAAACCGTTTTCCCGAACAAACAGTCCCGAAATCTATACGGCTTATATAACAGATACCGATAGATTTTTGTTGGAACCAATTCCCCTTGATATGTTCAATAATCGACATGATAACAATATTGAAACAATGTTCGACGCGATGAAATTTAAGGCAGCGCCTGAAATTTATAATGCCAAAAGGCATCCTGTCGTGCCTGCTAATGTTAAACTGTTGGATTATAATATTAGCAATGGAACACTCACTCTAATTTTAAATAAAGATTTTATAAAAGCCTATGAACGTAATCCGAATCGTCATAAAATGATGGTTGACGGGATTGTATTTACCTTTATGTCCCTAGAAAATGTAAATTCTGTTGATATAAAAATAAAACCCGATTCTGCGAATTCCGAAAACGGGCAATTGTTGGATTATGATTTTACCATGCCAATTTACATCAATCCGGAGAAAAAATAACTGTTTGAACCGGATCTGCATTTATTTTCTGAAATAAAACCACATATTTCCTTCAACTAATATCCTTCTGAACCTGTTTTTTATAACGTTGATAAATGAAGTTCTGGTAATTGGTAAAACCAAAAAAAATCCGAGGGCATCGGTTATCAGTCCGGGAGCTAACAAAAAAGCACCCCCCAGAATAACACATAATCCCCCCAAAAGCTCATCTGCCGGCATCCTTCCTTGGCTTATATCAAATTTTATCCTTGAAATAATATGCCTGCCTTCCCTCTTAGCAAGGTAGGCCCCTGCAAAACCTGTTACAATCACAATGG
Organism: Clostridiales bacterium; assembly: GCA_012519835.1. GTDB lineage: Bacteria > Bacillota > Clostridia > Peptostreptococcales > Natronincolaceae > JAAZJW01. Next base: position 29,756 of record JAAYPJ010000006.1, read on the forward strand.
CCAGGGTGTATTTAAAACCTATATGGCCGCCTATTTTTAATAATATGGCAAAATCTATGAAAGGTAGCAAGGTAAATAGTAAAATTAATCTAAGTAACATTTCTTCACCCCTAAAATATAGATCCCTCGCAGGTCAAAACTATGCTGCCCGTCTCGGGATGACAAAAATCCTGGAGTATGGATCTTTCGCGGGCCAAGGCTATACTATCCATCTTGGGATAACAAAATGGTTCATTCTAAAATACTCTGGCCCTGCCTCTGTAAACCAAGCCCCCTTTGGCATCTATTGTGATTATCTCTCCGTCACTCAGTTTTTTAGTTGCCATATATGCGCCGACTAATGTTGTTTTGCGTAGATTTAAGCCTACAATAGCTCCGTGGCTTGTCAGGCCACTTTCCTCCGTAATTATAGCAGATGCTTTTTCCATAAGCGGAACCAGTTCCTTGTCGGTATGTTTTGTCACTAAGATGTCCCCGTCTTTTACCTTATTATAATCATCACTGTCTTTTATAATAACCACTTTTCCCGTAATGGATTCATTTCCTATTGCTGTTCCGAATAAGACCACTTCCCCCACAGTATGAACCTTAATTAGGTTCGTGGTACCTGATGCCCCTACAGGCACCCCGGCCGTGATTACTACAAGATCCCCGCTATTGATAAGCCCGGCTTTTAAGGCTTTATCCACAGATACTGCTATTATTTCATCAGTAGAATGAAGCTGTTTGGTCAGCACGGTATGCACACCCCAACTTAAGGACAGTCTTCTTCTGACATGTTCACTGGTTACAACTGCAATAATTATTACTGCAGGCCTGAATTTGGATACCATCCTGGCGGTAAACCCGGTGGCTGTAGCCGTCAGAATAGCTGATGCGCCCAGGTCTGCGGCTATCCTGCATGTTGCATAACTGATGGCATCGGTTACCAGTGTTTCCTTTTCAACGGCTTTAACTCTTAACAAACCCTCATAATCGATAGCCATCTCTGCACGTTTGGCAATATCGCTCATAATTTTTACCGCTTCCACAGGATATTTGCCTGCAGCCGTCTCTCCGGACAACATAATAGCATCTGTGCCGTCAAATATGGCATTTGCAACGTCTGTTACCTCCGCACGGGTCGGCCTGGGATTTCTTATCATAGAATCCAACATCTGGGTTGCAGTAATGACAGGTTTGCCGGCCTTATTGCATTTTTTAATTATTTCCTTCTGTGCCAACGGAATTTCTTCTGTAGGAATTTCTACACCCAAATCTCCCCTCGCTATCATTATTCCATCAGACATTTTGATAATTTCATCTATATTATCCAAACCTTCTTGGTTTTCGATTTTAGAAATAATTTGAATATGATGCACATCATTATCTTCCAAAATTTCTCTGATAGCCAGAACATCGGAGGCTTTCCTGATAAAGGAAGCAGCAATAAAATCCACGTCCTTTTCTATACCGAATTTGATATCAAGTCTATCCTTTTCGGTAACGGCAGGCAGATTGAGCTTTACCCCGGGCACATTAACACCTTTATTATTTGATATGACCCCGCCATTTTCGACTATACATTCAATGTCCGTATCACTGACGATTTTTCTAATCCGAAGCCCTACCAATCCGTCATCTATTAAGATAGTGTCCCCCTCATCCACATCTTCAGGAAGCCCATCATAGCTTATATTACATATTGTATTGTCCCCCAAAACATCTCTTGTAGTAATCGTAAAGCTCTGTCCCTCTACAAGCTCCACTTCACCATCCTTAAATTTTCCGGTCCTGATCTCCGAACCTTTGGTATCTAATAAGATGGCCACAGATTTATCCAGTCCCCACCTTACTTCTTTTATTGTATTTATTCTTTGTTCGTGTTCCTCATGATTTCCATGTGAAAAATTGAGTCTGGCAACATCCAGTCCGTTTATTACAAGCTGTTCAAATACATCTTTTGACTCACTTGCAGGACCGATGGTACATACAATTTTTGTCTTTTTCATCCAAATACCCCCCGATCAGGCAATATATCAATCAAATTGATAATACATTTGCCAATTCATAACTGTCAATATCAAAGGTACATCCCACACTTAATGCCTTGTCCAAATCCATATCAATGATATCTTTACCTTTTATCCCTACTGCCTTGTTTGCAGCCCCCTGTATTAATAACTCCACAGCCCTCGCCCCCATCTTACTGGCCAGAATTCTATCAAAAGCTGTTGGGCTGCCACCCCTTTGAATATGACCTAATATAGTGGCTCTTGTTTCAATACCTGTTTTTTCCGTAATTTCATTGCTTATTCTGATAGGATCCGCGACACCCTCGGTTAAAATGATTATACTATGCAATTTACCTCTATTTCTTCCCCTCAGAAGTTTTCTGCATACCTCATCAATATCAAAATCCATTTCCGGTAAAATAATACTTTCCGCTCCGCTGGCAAGCCCGGCATATAGGGCTATATTTCCACAATCACGCCCCATAACCTCGATTATGTTAGCTCTCCCATGAGATATTGAGGTCTCTCTTATATTACTGATAGCATCCACCACTGTATTTACCGATGTATCAAAACCGATTGTATAGTCGGTATACCCTAAATCATTATCTATGGTTCCGGGAACGCCAATCGTAGGCACTCCTAAGGAATTTAAGGTCCTTGCGGCCCGCAGAGAACCGCCTCCACCGATCACCACTATTCCATTTATACCTAAAACCTCAATTACGTTCATAGCCCTTTTTTGTCCCTTTTCAGTCTTGAATTCTTCACATCTGGTTGTTTTTAAAATGGTTCCACCTCTATGAATAATGTCCGCTACGGAAGACAGGTTCATCTCCTCAATCTGCGCGTTGATTAAACCGGTAAAACCGTCCTCTACTGATAAAACCTCGGCATGATTATAAATACCGCTCCTTACGACCGCACGTATGGCTGCGTTCATCCCGGGTGCATCCCCGCCGCTGGTTAACACGGCAATCTTTTTCAAAATCTGACCCCCTCTCCCACATTTATGTTAAAACCCAAGATTGAGCAGGGTCGCGTGACATTCTTCTGCTTCCTCCCTGGGTACCAGTATCTCACAAGTCCCTTCTTTATTGTTTTTACTGATCGGTTTAATTTTTACCAAGAAGCCTTCTGCTGCTAATACCTCCTTTATATCGTTCGCATGTTGACGTGTATTAGAAATGTATACGACTATCCACATTTTTAGGCCTCCCCAACAGTTTCAATATAGTATAAAAATAGTTTTGTTTTACTTCATAATTATAACATATACTAATTCCTTTGTTATATAGTAATATCCCAAAATTAAACTACCTTTATGTTTTCGGCTCCAAAAAATTTAAACAATTTATTTATCAATTCATCATCCAGCTTGACCCATAATTCTTTATCAGCCTTGAGCTTTTCTTCGCTTTCCTCTATATATATTATTATAGGCGTATTACCGCCATGTTGCTTAAAAATCGGTTTCGTCCTTTCAATTAAATGCCAATCCCTTTTAGTTTTAATCTTGATATATAGCTTTTTGTTTTTCTTTGCATCTGAGTCTTTTAATTCATTTCCCGGAATCTTTAATAGAGGACTTATTACATTGACTAAAATTTTGGGTTGTTCTTCCTCCTTGATATTTAATACCCCCTCCAAAACTACAAAATTGTCCTCATGTATAAGGCTATTATAATATTTGTAGGTTTTTGGGAATATAATACACTCCATGCTTCCAAACAAATCTTCCAGGGTTATAAAAGCCATCATTTGGTTGTTTCTTGTAATTTTAATATTTACTTTTGTGATCATTCCACCCACTATTATAGATTGTCCATCCCTTAACGCGGATTCATTATCATCTGCCTCTGAAAGTTCATTGCTATTAACAGTAACAATATGTTTCAATTCCTTCTCAAATTCCGATAGGGGATGCCCGCTGATATAAAATCCTACAGCATCTTTTTCCATATCTAACTTTATTCTTTCATTAAATTCTTGTATATCAGGAAAATTGAAGTAATTTACCGAAACATCGATTTCATCATTTGTCTGAAAAAAATCCATCTGTCCTTCTATTTTTTTTCGCCTTTCCTGCTGTATACCGTCAATAATTATCTCGTAACTTGACAGTAATTGGGCACGGTTTGCACCTAAACAGTCCAGTGCCCCACATTTAATTAAACCTTCCACAGCTCTTTTATTTATATCCTTAGATTCCATCCTTTGACAAAAATCCAAAAAACTTGTGAATTCCCCCCTACTTTCCCTGTTCTTCACCAGATTATCTATCATGCCTATGCCTACATTTTTAACTGCACCCAGGGCAAATCTTATGCTCCCGTTTTCAACGGCAAACTTGCTAAAACTTTTGTTAACATTTGGCGGCAATATTTCTATTCCCTGTCTCTTACAATCTTGGATATATTGCACTATTTTTGACGTGCTTTCCATAACACTGGTCATAAGGGCTGCCATAAATTCTACTTTATAATAGCATTTTAAATATGCCGTCTGGTATGCCAACACCGCATATGCGGCACCGTGTGATTTGTTAAATGCATATTTAGCAAATTCCAGCATTTCGTCATATAATTTATCCCCAATATGTTCAGGCACACCATTTCTTATACATCCGGGGATTTCTATCTCACCTTTGTCATCGATTATTCCATATATAAAGTTTTTCCTTTCCTGTTCCATTATATCCATCTGTTTTTTGCCCATCGCACGTCTTACAAGATCCGATCTGCCATAGCTGTACCCTGCCAAATCCCTCACTATCTGCATAACCTGCTCCTGATATACCAGACATCCATAGGTTACATTTAATATGGGTCTCAGACTTTCATGCATATATTCTATGTTTTGGGGGTTGTTTTTATTTTCAATGTATCTGGGTATTGAATCCATTGGACCCGGACGATATAAAGAAATGCCTGCAATAATATCTTCGAAGCAATCGGGTTTTAGTTCTTTCAAAAATTGGGTCATCCCGGTACCTTCGAGTTGGAATACGCCCAATGTTTCACCCCTACCAACCAATTCATAAACATTTTTATCTTCATAATTACAGTTAGAAAAATCTATTTTTACATCGTGATTCTTTTCAACAAGTTCCAGAGTATCTTCAATTACAGTTAAAGTTCTCAGCCCCAGAAAGTCCATTTTCAGTAACCCGAGTTCTTCCAGAGTACCCATAGCAAATTGGGTTGTAATATTATTATCATGCACATACAGAGGCACATGTTCCTTCAGAGATTTTTTAGATATCACTACTCCCGCCGCATGGGTGGATGCATGTCTCGGTAATCCTTCCAGCCTTTTCGCCATGTCTATCAGATATTTTGCTTCCGTGTTTTCCTTGTATGTTTTTCCGAATTCCGGGCTCATGTTGAGTGCTTTATCTATTGTCATCCCCATAGAAAAAGGAATTTGTTTGGCTATCTTGTCCACCTCGTTGTATGGCATATCAATAACCCTGCCCACATCCCTGATAGCTGCCCTCGCCGCCATGGTTCCAAATGTAATTATTTGTGCCACCTTATCCTCGCCGTATTTTCGTTTTACATAATCTATAACTTCTTCCCGCCTTTCATAACAAAAATCTATGTCTATATCGGGAAGAGATATTCTTTCCGGGTTTAAAAAACGTTCAAAAATAAGATTGTATTTGATGGGATCTATATCCGTTATACCCAAAACATAAGCAACAATACTCCCGGCAGCACTGCCTCTGCCCGGCCCTACCGGTATTTTGTTGTCTTTTGCATATTTAATAAAATCCCAAACTATAAGAAAGTACCCTATATAGCCCATGCTTTCAATTACAGAAAGCTCCATATTCAGCCTGTCTTTTAAATTTTCCGTTACAGGATTATATCGCCTGTTTAGACCCTCAAAACAGATCCTTTTCAGATAATCCAATTTTGATGTATCATGAGGCACTTCATATTCCGGTAAATGTATTGTATCGAAATCAAAATCCACATTACACTGCTCTGCAATTTTCACCGTATTCGATATGGCCTCAGGAGCAAATGCAAAAATTTGTTCCATCTCCTCCGAAGATTTCAGATAAAATTCATCATTGGGAAATTTCATGCGATCTGTATCTTCTTTTATTTTCCCTGTCTGTATACAGAGCAAAATATCATGTACCTCAGCATCCTCCCTGTTCATATAATGAACATCATTAGTAGCTACCAAAGGTATATCCAGTTCTTTGCCCAGTTTAATTAACTGCAGATTTACTTTCTTTTGCTCCTCCATGTTATGGTCCTGCAACTCCAAATAAAAACTGTCCTCTTCAAATATACCCTTGAGTTTCAATGCCAAGTCCTTGGCCATTTCATATTGATTCTGAAGTAAAAGCCGATTTATATCTCCCGCCAGACAACCGCTTAAACCGATCAATCCCTTACTAAATTTTGAAAGTTCGTCATAGTCTATCCTCGGTTTATAGTAAAAACCTTTTAAAAATCCGTTAGACACTAATTCTATTAAATTTTGGTACCCTTCCTGATTTCTGGCCAACAATACCAGGTGCCCCTGATCCTTGTCTTTTTGTGGGTCCCTGTCTTTCATTGTCCTTGCCGCAGTATATACTTCACAGCCTATTACAGGCTTAATTCCCTTTTCCTTTGCAGCTTTATAAAAATCCACCACACCAAACATAGCACCATGGTCCGTGATAGCTATAGCATCCATGCCCAGTTCCTTTACCTTGTCCATCATTTTGTCTATAACTGTAAATCCGTCAAGAAGACTGTATTCTGTATGAACATGCAAATGAACAAAACCGTTTCCCATTTTTTGTTCCCCTCTTTTTCCCAAAAACTATATTTTTTATAAAACCATGAATTCGTATATATGTCTGTATCTACATTATAGAATATTCCATAACAAGTTACAAAATAAAAACAGAAGTTACCGCAATAATAATTTCTGTTTTTATCTCTTATTTTTTTGTAGACGATCCGCTATTTCGTCTATCCTCCTGAGCCTGTGATTTACCCCTGATTTACCTATGGGAGGATTCAGCATCTGTCCGAGCTCCTTCAGACTGGCATCTCGACATTTCAATCTGAGCTGTGCAACTTCCTGTAAATTTGCAGGCAAATATCCTAACCCCACCGTGTCCTTAATATACATTATATTTTCAATTTGTCTGACAGCCGCATTTACAACCTTGCCAAGGTTTGCGGTTTCACAATTAACAATGCGATTAACATCGTTCCTCATCTGTTTATAAATTCTTGTATTCTCCAAACTCAATAGCGCACTGTGTGCACCTATAATATTTAATAAATCAGCTACCTGGTCCCCCTCTTTTAGATATACAACATAATGTCCTTTACGTTCCGCTATCTTTGATTTTAATCCAAAACTGTTGACCAAATCCCTCAGAGATTCACCATGAACCAAGCTATGGCTGACAAATTCTAAATGATAGGTTTTCCCCGGATCACTGACAGAGCCTCCTCCCAAAAAAGCACCCCTCAAATATGCTCTTTTACAACATCTCTTTTCCAACAATCCGGCAGGAGTTTCATAAGAAATATCGAAAAGGTTATCTCTCTGTTTTAATATCTCAATCTCTTTCAAGATACTGTTACTTCCCATATCATCAGTTACAATCATCAAATAATAGTTCCTTTTTCTCAATCTGGGGCCCCTTTTCACCATAACCTCGATATTTATATTGAATAATGTTTTAAACAATCTGAATAATTTTCTTGCAACCGCCGGATTTTCCGTAATCAATTTTATATTTAATTTTTGTTTCCCACCTATTAATTGCAAAGTACCGCTCATTCTGACCAGAGCCGCTAATTCTGCTAGTTGACAGCAACGATCCTCCGAATAAATTCGAGCGAGCTCCCCTTTTGTTCTAGATGAAAATGACATAGAATCACCCCCTCTGCTAACGATAGTCGAACAATTGTCGAACAATTGTCGAACAATTGTTGAACGATTGTTTAACCATTGTTAAACCATTGTTAAACCATTGTTTGCAGTCTCGAAATACAAATTTATTTGCTCCCTCTGGTCGCATAAATTTGGTTCTCGTTGCGTTTGACCTACCATCGGTTTGCCGTTACCCCTGGTCACACAAACCGCGGGTTAGGTCATAAAAACCATTGCTAAACTATCGTTTCATAGTTTCTCTTATATAAAAATAATCGATTATACGATTTCTATCATTTGCAACCTTCCATTGTAATACTAAATCGATGATTATCTTTGATAGTTTGACTGCATCATGTCTTACATAATCTTCTTTTATGTCTATTAAATCCTCTGCTACCAACTTTATACCCTTAGCCCTTAATTTTTCCTTATCCTCCTGGGTTAGCCTTATAACCTCCGCACCCTCTGTTCCATATTTTTTACCTATCACATCACTGATTTTACCGGTATTTGCCACAACATAATCGATTGAGGCATCCAGCCAGTGCCGTAATAAAGCATCTACATGCTCATAGACCGTATAATTATCCGTTTCGCCCGGCTGTGTCATTACGTTGGAGACATAGATCTTGAGTGCTTCTGTCCTGTTTAAACTTTCTTTTATGTTTTTTACGAGCAGATTAGGAATTATACTGGTATATAAACTGCCCGGCCCCAATAACACCAGATCCGCATTATCTATGGCATCCACCGCCTCATTAATAGCCCTGGCATCCTTTGGTCTGATAAATATATTTTCTATAGGACTATTCAGTTCCAAACATTTTATAGGTATGTTGGATTCTCCTTTGATAACCGACCCGTTTTTAAGTTTAGCATACAAAGTTACATCCTTGAGCGTTACGGGTAAGACCTTACCCGTAACAGCCAATACATCACTTATTTTCTTTATGGCCTCTTCAAAATTATCACTTATATCGTTCATAGAAGCAATCAACAAATTTCCAAAACTCTGCCCCTTCAGATCGCCTTCTTTGAACCTATGTTGTAAAAGTTGTTCCATAGTCGGTTCCATATCCGCCAGAGCGAGTATGCAGTTTCTTATATCCCCGGGCGGCAACATTCCCAAGTCTTCCCTTAACTTTCCGGAACCGCCGCCATCATCTGTAACGGTTACGATAGCTGTAATGTTAGAGGTAAAGAGTTTTAACCCCCTGAGTAATACAGATAAACCCGTGCCTCCTCCGATCACCACTATCTTAGGTCCACGCGATAAAAATTTCTTATCATATATTTTTTTATTTAATTTATTATTGCCATTCCTACCTGTCAATGTAGCAGGATAATATACAAAGTCTAAAATTGAAATGATTCCCTGTCTCAAAGAGAAAAATAATATGCCAAGTCCTGCTAATCCTACTAAAATACTAGTCCAATTACTATTAACTATGTTAAACTTAAGCAAATGATAAGATATAGAGACAGATACTAAAAATATTCCCATTAACCCGGCTACCAGCCATCTCTTAATTTTTAGTCCGGGTCTTAACCAATAAATAAGTCTCATTGCCCCTATCTTTTCCCCCCTTTATACAGATTAACATCCCGATTATCTATGAGTACCCTGTACCCCTTTTTCTTAAGATAGTCATAGAGTATATGAGCAATAGTAATAGACCTATGCCTCCCTCCCGTGCAGCCGATAGCAATGACCAGTCGATTTTTTCCTTCTTTGATATAATGAGGGATTAAAAAACTTATCATATCGTTTAACTTGTTCGAAAATTCTACACTGGCAGGGGAGTTCATAACATAATCCCTGACCCTGATATCATCACCCGTAGAATCTCTCAACTCATCTACATAAAATGGATTCGGTAAAAATCTGACATCAAAAACTAAATCCGCATCCAACGGTATGCCATGTTTAAATCCAAAGGAAATAATTGAAATAATAAGATTATCGGATTTGTTACCCTCTACGTAAATGTTTTTGAGCTCATCTTTGAGTTGGGAGGGTATGAGGTTAGTAGTATCTATAATATTAGTTGCCCTCTGCTTTAAATATTTAAGTTTTTCCCTTTCAAGGGCAATCCCTTCATTGATGGAACCATCCGCCAATAATGGATGTGTTCTCCTGGTTTCCTTAAAACGTTTGATCAAAGTTGCATCACTGGCATCCAGGAATAAAATTTCATATTTATAGCCCAGTTTTTCCAGACTTTCCAAACTGCTGGACAGATCATCAAAAAACATTCCTCCACGAATATCGATAACCAGTGCTACCTTATTTAATGTCCCCTGTGGTTGATGGCACAGCTCCGCAAATTTGGGAATTAGGGTAGGCGGCAGATTATCTATACAATAAAAACCGAAGTCCTCCATATATTTAACAGCCTGACTTTTTCCGGCCCCGGATAACCCCGTAATTATTATAAACCTCACTTTTACCCCTCCCCTGTATGAATATAACATCGTTTTATTCTTCACCTATGATTTTAACCTCTGTCTCCAATTGTATCCCAAATTTGTATTTAACTGTCTCTTGCACCAATTTAATCAGATCAAGAACATCATTGGCGGTAGCATTGTCTATATTTACAATAAATCCGCAATGAAGTTCCGACACTTGTGCCCCACCTATTTTTTCCCCTTTTAAACCACTATCCTCTATCAATTTCCCTGCAAAATGTCCCACAGGCCTTTTAAATACACTCCCGCAACTAGGCAAATTTAAAGGCTGTTTCATAGTTCTCTTTTCTATCAGTTCCTTTGTTGTCGCTACTATTTTATCATAATCTCCCTTTTCAAATTCCATTTCAACCTCTAATACTATATAATTCCTCGTTTGAATTGCACTTGTGCGATACCCGAATTCCAACTCTTCCGATAAAAGATTTTTTGTTTTGCCTTCCGGGCTCAGTACCTTGACACTCCTAACCACGTCCTGCATTTCACCCCCGTAAGCACCTGCATTCATAGCTACGGCTCCGCCTAAGGTTCCCGGTATTCCATTGGCGAATTCAAAGCCTGTTAAATTTTCCGCCATTATTTTTTCGGACAGTGTAGAAAGTAAAACGCCTGCTTGTGCAACCACCGTATTTCCATCAATATCAACATTTGCAAATCTATCCCCAAGTTTGATGACTACACATCTCATACCCTTGTCCCTTACAATAAGATTGCTTCCGTTTCCCATAATAAAATACGGTGTATTATTTTCCTTGCAAATTTTGATAGTCGATTGAATTTCCGCTATTGTCCGTGGCGTTGCCATAATATCTGCCGTTCCGCCAACCCTAATGGAAGTGTGGTTTTTCATGGGTTCATCGAGTAAAACCGCATCTTTTGAGATTATTTCAGTCAATTTATTATATATTTTTATTTTATCCATTGAATTCACCCCTACTGTCTAGTATATGTCAATTGCGGTTATTATTGTTTCCAATTATCTAATTTAAAGCGGATATTTTCCGAATTGTTTATCAAATAAAGGCTCGGCTTTCTAGAGTGTAGGGTCAGACCCGAATTATTTACCTATTAATAAGTAAATAATTCAAGCCTGACCCCATTTTTTAAAACCAATCCCACGGTTCCTTTCTAACAGGCAAACAGGTAAATGTCATTTCTTTCTTCAACGTAGGATGGATACAAACAATTTCATGGGACCGGAGCGCAATCTGATCCCCTATTTTACTTTTCTTGGGATTATATAGTTGGTCCCCGTATAGCGGATGTCCTATTGCGGAAAACTGTACGCGGATTTGGTGGGATCTACCTGTGTGCAGATCTGTTTTCACCAAACTGAAACCCCTTATGGTATCAATTATTTCATAACTCAGTATCGCTTTTTTGGCCCCTTCGGCACCCTCTTTTACGACAGATACGGTGTTTGTTTCATTATCTTTTAGTAGATAATGTACTAGGGTGGCTTTTTCCCTGCGGGGTCTACCATGTATGACCGCCATATATCGTCTTTCAAATTTTCGCCTTCTTATCTGATCGGACAACCTTGATGCGGCCTTCGATGTCTTGGCAAAAACCATGACCCCGCCTACCGGCCTGTCCAAACGATGCACCAATCCGAGATAAACATTGCCGGGTTTGTTATATCGAAGTTTTATATCTCTCTTTAATAAGGTCAACATATCCAAATCCCCTGTCTTATCTCCCTGTGATAAAACATTTGGGGGTTTTTCAACAACCAACAGATGATTATCCTCGAAAATAATCGGTATATCTATATTCATTCGATTCCTCCAACCTTTTCCCGCCAGTGCTATCCCGCCACATCACAGTAAACAAAAACACTGTTCCTAAACACAGATCCCTCGCGGATCAGACCTGTACTGTCCGTCTCGAGATGACAAATCGCACCATTTTCAACAAGGCGAAAGACCCTAACCTATGGGGTTCCGGCCCTTTCCCTGTAAATGTCATTTTTAAGCTTGTCCGTTAAACCCAGGGGATTATCAATGATGGATTTTGCCCTGAAAAATATACTTCCCTTTACCTGCGGAATACCCCTATTATATCGTATCTGATTTATAATTTCCATGGGGTTACCCCAGGGTGTATTGCCCTCTGCCACTTTATATGCCGCATGTCCGATATACAAGTGAACCTTATGGTTTTTTACCACATTTGCCCACCAATCAACAAGTCCCCCATAATCAGCCCTGTCATAGCCAAAATACCAATATATTTGAGGTGCTATATAATCTAACCATCCGTTTTCCACCCAGTACTTAGTATCGGCATACAGACTGTCATAACTCGTAATCCCGCCTTTGGTATCCGAGCCCCCGGGGTCATCATCCCTATTGCGCCATATACCAAACGGGCTTACACCAAACTTAATACTTGCCTTTTCTCTCTTAACAGATTTATATAAATTTTCTATAAAATCGTTGATATTGTTCCTTCTCCACTGCCCCTTTGTTTCCCCGTTAAATCTCTTGCCTGTTTTATATAATTCGTCATCCGGAAAGTCTACACCCTTTTCCGGATACGGGTAAAAGTAGTCGTCCAAATGAACTCCGTCTATTTTATAATTCCTCACAACCTCTAATATGCTATCTATTACAAACTGTCTGACTTCCGAAACCCCCGGGTTATAGTATAATTTATTTCCGTAACTCACTACCCAATCCGGATTTTTTCTGGCAGGATGATCTCTTGCCAGTTCTTCCATATTATCCTTTACACTTACCCTGTATGGATTAAACCATGCATGAAATTCCATACCTCTCTTATGAGTTTCGTCTATCATGAAAGCTAGCGGATTATATCCGGGATCTTGTCCCTGTACTCCGGTTAAATATTCGGACCATGGAGCATATTCGGAAGGATAAAAGCTGTCTGCACTGGGCTTTATCTGTACTATCACCGAATTTAATCCCGCCTTTTTTAGTCCGTCTAATAGGTGTATAAATTCTTGTTTCTGCTGCGCCTGACTCAATCCCTTTTTTGACGGCCAATCCAGATTATATATGGTGGATATCCAAGCCGCTCTAAACTCTTTGGTCGGGTTTTCTGTTTTATCCTCAGTCCCTTCCTCACCTTTATCCTCACTGTGTTCATCTTTATTTTCTTCTTTTGCTCCCGAGGAATCACCGCTTTGTTCGTCAACAGTTTCATCTTCGGTATTATCGGGTTTCAATTTATCTCCTTCGGTATCTTCCATACTGTCATCCGGATTATAACCTTTATCGGGTTCCTCGATATCCGAATCCTCATCTGCCGCCCGTACTTCGGTAGGTTTATTTATCAATAACTTCAACCGGGGATAATAAGCCTTTAAGATAAATATTAAAGCAACACATATCACACATACTATACTTATAGTTTTTCTTCTATTAACCAATTTTCTTCCCACCTTTAAATTTATCAGCCAAACATTGGTCTTGAGATTACTTCCAAACTAAAACCATAGGAAATAGCAATGTTAAGATAAATATTCTTCAAGTGCAATGCCTTTATTGTATATTTCTTCCGCCACCTTTTTACCTACATATCTTAAATGCCAAGGCTCATAATTATAACCCGTAATGCCTTCCTTATCTTTTGCGTACCTTATAATAAAACCGAATTTATGAGCGTTGTCTTTTACCCATTTACCTTCTTCCGTTTCACCAAATTTTGTTTTTAGGTCAAACTGAACGCTTTGGCTTGTTATATCCATGGCCAGTCCTGTCTGGTGTTCGCTCTCACCGGGTCTCGCAATAATCTTGTTAGCTTTCTCTTCCCCTATTTCACTTGCTTTATTTTCAAAGAGCCATTTTTGTGTACTATAAGATCTATACCCGGAAAGTGCAAATATATATACACCCTCTTTATAAGCTCGTTCAAAAAGTTCTTCTAATGCCTCAGCAGCTTCTTTTCTCATGTATTTTTTCTCACGTTCTTCATCAAATGAAAATTTTACATTCGGCACTACTAAATCATTGGGTTTATAGCTCGAATCCAAATATCTTTTTTTATTTACAAGAACCAAAATATCATCAACATTTTCCGCAGGCTGCCTATCGTTGCTATTACCCTGATGCTCATTATTTTGATTGTTTTGAGGGTCATCATGATTGTTGCTGTCATTTTTATTATCTTTATTGTTGTTTATATTATTATTTATATGATCTGTATCGCTATCTGCATTGTTTTTCTCTGTATTGTTTTTTTCAACGGAAACACCCCCATTTGTAGCATCATTTCCGTCTCCTGTTATGGTTCCCGCAATTAATTTATCAAAAAAGGGAGATATTCTGCCTTTCAATAAAAAACCTGCACACAAAACAACAAACAACAATACTACAGTAAAAAGTAATCTTCCTGCCCTACCGTTTCTTTTTCTGCTTTTTCTCATGTAAAATGCCTCCTTATATTTCTAAAAATCCGATATACACCGTTTATTCACCATCTTTAGCAATCATCTTTTCTTTATCCGACACCAAATAATCAGTTAGCCTCCTTTGGCGGACTGTTTTGGGATCGAAACTTTTCCATCTAAAAATCCTGTCCAACATATAGCCGCCGCTAAAGGTTGAAATTATTGTTCCGATTCCAACAGTTCCACCGAGTAAATATCCGATTATTAAGGTTATCGACTCCATACCGGTTTTTATATATTTAACATCCAGGCCTGTTGTTTTCACCAGGCCAACCATAAGCCCATCTCTGGGGCCCGCTCCTGACTCGAACCTCAGATAGCTGTATAACCCGTAATTTAATATAATATTACCATAAAACAACACTATTATCTTTAAAAAGTAATGTTGTGGCACTAACACAATATTAAATTTAGAAATTATGTCCGCAAAAAATCCGATAAAAAACATATTAAGAATAGTCGCTATTCCCGGATAAATCTTAACAGCTATAGAAAAAAATATTATGACAAGTCCCACAATTTGGGTAACTTTTCCGAAATCCATGCCGGTTTTGTTACTTATACCCAAATCAAGTGTATCCCATGGTGCCATTCCCAGATTGACTACTTTAATTTGTATCATTCCATAGCCGCAGATTGCAAAAGCTAAAATCAGACCCGGTATTTTTTTAATATCTTCAGTAAACAATTCTCTGTTTAATTTCATATGAATACCACTCTACTTTCAAAGTAATCGGGACACAACAAAAACTATGCAAAGTGCGTCTCCTAAATTTCCATAGTCCAATTTTTAGGCAGTATCAATGTAATCAAGGTGAATATTTCCAATCTGCCGGATAACATCAAAAATGAAAACAACACCTTGCTTGCGGAACTGAACCCTCCGAAATTACTTGCAGGTCCGACAACACCCAACCCGGGCCCGATGTTACCCAAGGTAGCAGCCACAGCACTGGACGTGCTCACAATATCCAGGCCTTCCAGGGATATTATTATGGTTGATATAACAAAAATCATAATATACAGGGTAAAAAACCCGCTTATGCTCACTATGGTTTCATCTGTAACCTTTTTCCCGCTATTTTTTATCGAAATAAAAGCTCTGGGGTGAAACAATTTTGTTACATCCCTTTTAATAAGTTTCATCAGAATTAATATTCTGACAACCTTTATTCCACCTGCGGTGGAGCCTGCACAACCTCCTATGAACATAAGTGTAAACAAAATCATTTTACTAAAGGTAGGCCAGATATCAAAATTTGCGGTAGTATACCCCGTAGTAGTTATTATTGAACTCACCTGAAAAAATGAGTCCCTTAATGAACGGAAAACACCTGCATAAGACGTCACAGAAAGATTGACCGCAATAGCTATAATAGCCATAAGGACTATGGCTAAATAAAGTCTCAATTCTTCATTTTTAAACACATCTTTCCATCCACCCTTAAATAGTGAGTAATATAACGAAAAATTTACACCCGATAATAACATAAAAACCCCTATTATAATGTGGATATATGTGCTGTTGTAAAAAGCAACACTGTTGTTTTTTATGCCAAATCCTCCGGTTCCTACGGTGCCGAAGGTATGCAACATCGATTCGAAAAAACTCATCCCGCCCAGCTTCAAAAGTATAATTTGTAATATAGTTATAGAGAAATATATTGTATATAAAATTTTGGCCGTATCTTTTATTCTGGGCATTATTTTATCTTTGGTAGGGCCCGGGCTCTCCGCCTTAAATATTTGAAAACCGCCTATTCCCAGTGCGGGAAGCAAAGCTATGGTAAAAACCAGTATCCCCATCCCGCCTATCCAATGTGTAAACGAACGCCAAAACAAAACACCATGGGGGAGGCCTTCAACATTGCTCAATATTGACGCCCCTGTAGTTGTAAAACCAGAAACGGTTTCAAAAAGTGCATCCACATACAAAGGTATACTACCGGACAGATAAAAAGGAAGTGCACCAAACAAGGAAGCAAAGATCCAACCCAGGGCCACTATAGCCAAACCTTCTCTAACGTTGACGTTATTTTTGATTACAGTTTTCTTAGACATTATAAACCCTATAACGCCTGTTATTATCACTGTAATAAGAAATGCCATTCTATCGTGTTCATTAGCATAAAAGGCTATAGATAGCGCGGGTAACATCAACGTAGATTCCACCATAAGAATGTTACCTAGCACCTTTAACACGATCCCGTAATTCACCGAAAATACCTCCTTTGCCCGGTTTCATAAACATTTTTAAAGTAGGTAAATCCTTAGTCAAACTGAATACAATTATTCTGTCTCCGGGATATATAATAGAGCTACCTTTAGGTATGATAACTTCTCCATTACGAACTATTGACCCTATTATAATACCCTTTGGCAAATTAAGTTCTGCTAAAGGTTTCCCTGTAAACGGCAAATCTTCCCCCACAATAATTTCCGTTACCTCCCCATCTCCGCCCAACAATAATGAGACCGATATCACTTTTCCTCCTCTGATATACTTTAATATATTGGAGGCTGTGATATATACGGTATTGAACGCCGCATCTATATCCAACTTATCTATAATCTTGATATAACTTTCTTTACTGATTTTAGCTACAGCCCTCGATACGCCTGCCTGTTTTGCCATCAATGCCATCAACAGATTTTGCTCGTCATATCCGGTCAGTCCGACGAAAGCGTCCATAGACTTCAGGTTTTCCTCTTCCAACAGATGTATATCTGTGCCGTCACCATGAATTATTAATACATTATCCAATTTTTCATCCAGAACTTCACAACGTTCTTTGTCTTCTTCCAGGATGGTTACCGAAATGTTAGATTGTGCCAGCTGTTTCGCTAAATAAAAACTTACTTTTCCTCCCCCTAATATCATAACCCTTTCTATTTGTTTCCTTGTTATGCCTACCTCTTCTTGAAATTTAGCATCCAACTTTGCTATCTTGGCGCTTTTGCCGATAACATGTATGATATCATTTTTTACGAGTTGTGTTGAACCGTTAGGGATTATAATTTCCCCATCCCTGGATACGGCAGTTATTAGGAAGTCATCAAAATCCCTAAGATGTTTAATTTTCTTTCCAACAAAATTCTCGTTATGCCCAATATTAAAATCTAACATTGTCACTCTGCCCCTGGCAAAATCACCTATATAAAAACTAAAGTTTTTCGACAAATACTTTTCTATAACTTTAGCTGTTTCCAATTCGGGATTAATAATATAATCAATGCCCAATTCAGTTTTTACAAAGTCCAACTGCTGCATATACTCAGGATTTCTTATTCTGGCTACTGTTTTTTTACATCCGAGTTTTTTGGCTAATAGGCATATGACAGTGTTAGTTTCATCTTCCTTGGTACATGCCACCAACAAATCACAATTTTTAACACCTATTTCCTTTAATGTATCTATATTTACACCGCTGGCAGCGACAGTCAACACATCCAGATTTTCATTTATTTTATCTATCAGACTTGTGTTATTATCTATGAGTATTACATTTATATTTTCAGTGACCAACGATTCCGCTAATTTTTGACCTAGTTTTCCCGCCCCCACTATTATAACTTTCATATACTTTCACTCCTGCATTTGCAAAATATTATAATAACTTAAATATATTACTAAAAGTCTTGTTTGTCTATAGCTATTTTAGGCGTTATAATGCCAAACACAGGCAAGCAGGACCTATCTCCACATTGTAATAAAATAACAATAGCACGGACGACCTGTGGCTATCCATATCATAAACGGATAGCCACAAACCGTTCCTACTGCATTTTTTCAAAATAATAGAATAAAGAATGCGATAATCCTCTAGTCCGCAGCCTTAAAGTTATATATAGGTATTATCCTATCCATTATATCTACCGTGTCCCCAACATTTTCTATTATTTCATCCATAGTTTTATATGCAAAGGCACATTCATCAATTGTTTTTCTATTTACGGAAGTTGTATAAATTCCTTCCATCGTCTCCTTAAATTCGTTTAAAGTAAGCACTTTCTTGGCTTGGGTTCTACTCATAACCCTCCCTGCACCATGGGGAGCAGAATAATTCCAATCCTCATTGCCTTTTCCAATACAGATAAGACTGCCATCACGCATATTTATCGGTATTATAAGTTTTTCGCCTTGATTAGCCGAAACCGCGCCCTTGCGCAGTATCATGTTCTCTGTATCTACATAGTTATGGATGGTTGTAAACTGCTCTACCACATCAAATTTCATGCCCCTTATTATCACCTCAGCCATAGCCCTTCTGTTTAATTCGGCAAAATACTGAACAATTTTCATATCATGAATATAATCTTCAAACAATTGCCCCGACACATACGCTAGGTCCCTCGGTATATTCGTAGCAACCCGGGCCCTTCTCTTTTTTAATTCTCTCTTTATATCTTTTTCCCGTCCCTGCGACCTCAACTCTGCTACAAACTCATCTATGTCTTTTTTTGTGTCCTTGTTAAGTGACTCATAGGCCTTTTTTTGATAGAGACTCGCAACCTGATGCCCTAGATGACGGCTCCCCGAATGTATAACTATATATTTGTTCCCTCGGCTATCCTTATTTGCTTCGATAAAATGGTTGCCCCCGCCTAATGTACCTATGCTCAACCTTGCCCTTTTTAAGTTAACTTCCCTTCTACATCTAAGCTCATTCAAATCGATTTCTTCGTTAAATTTATGTTCTTTATCCCTTATTTTAAATCCACCGGGTATTTTATTATAAATTAACTTATCCAATTTTTGTAGTTCAATATTTTTATCTTTAATTTTTATAACTTCCAGACCGCAGCCTATGTCGACACCAACAAGGTTGGGCACAATTTTATCCTCAATGGTCATGGTTGTTCCTATGGTACAGCCCATACCTACATGCACATCCGGCATTATTCTTATTTTGCTTCCCTTCACAAATTCCTGGTCCAATAACGTCTTGATCTGATTTATGACCTTGTCTTCTACATTGTCGATATAAATAATTGCGCTGTTATATTTACCCTTTACCTCAATCATTATATCTATCCTTTCTTTCTTTTAATGCATATTATATGGCCTAACTCTTTTAATTGCAAGGCATATAGCTTTATGATAGTATCAAATTACTATTGAGGAATAAATATTGTATTGTTTTTATATCAGATTTTGCTATTATAATAGTATCAAATGCGGTTTCAGAATAAGGTGTAAAAACAGGGGGGAAATTATGTTAATTTACGATATACCGGGTACAGGTGAAATCAAGATAGAAAATATTGTTTTTGATTATAATGGAACGGTGGCTATCGACGGAAAATTAATCGAGGGTGTGAAGGAATCCTTAATCAAACTTAAAAG
This sequence comes from Clostridiales bacterium, assembly GCA_012519835.1. Lineage (GTDB taxonomy): Bacteria > Bacillota > Clostridia > Peptostreptococcales > Natronincolaceae > JAAZJW01. The sequence continues at coordinate 49,887 of JAAYPJ010000006.1, forward strand.
TCATGCAAATATATACATATTGACTGCCGATACTTATGGAACTGTAAAGACGCAGTGTAATGACCTGGGAATCGATGTAAAAACCTTCCCAAAGGAAAATGCAGGCCTTTTTAAAAAGAAAATAGTGGAAGAGCTTGGCGCCAATAGTACTATCTGTGTCGGGAATGGAGTCAACGATGTGGAAATGTTTAAAATATGTAGAATATCTATAGCCACTGTTGAAGGGGAAGGGTGCAGTGGCAAACTCCTGGTAAACACGGATATAGCGGTTAATTCCATACAGGATGCCGTGGATCTCATACTGAGCAATGACAGAATGAAGGCCACGCTAAGGAATTAATAAACAATTGTCTAATTATGCGTCACATCGTATATTTAAAATATCTGTATATTACACTCTCATCGCGGTTTGAAATTTTGATGGTTCCAACAGCTCCCTTCAAATAAAAAACCTTTATGACCTAACCCAATCCGA
>JAAYPJ010000001.1 GCA_012519835.1 Clostridiales bacterium
ACACGAGCTTGTTCATTTCAAGAGGAAAGACCTGTGGTATAAGACATTGATCTTACTGGCAACCGTCATCCATTGGTTTAATCCCATAGTTTATCTTATGGCTAAAGCAGTTGCCGTACAATGTGAAATTTCTTGTGATGAACAGCTGTTAAAAGGGGCAACCCCCCAACAACGACAACAATACGGTAAAATTATCATCGACACTATTGCTAACACCGTCAGGGACAGATTAAGATATCGGCCCACATTGTCAACCAGTTTTTATGGCGGCAAAAAAAGTATAGAGGCCCGTATTTCTTCAATCACGGACACAAGTAAAAAAAGGGTTGGGATTATTGTTGTTTGTATTATTCTTATAGCAATAATAGGCATGGGATCAATATTTGCCTTTGATTCCTCAGAGAAATCGGAAGATATAGGAATGCCGGGCGGTGGGACAAAAATCCCTCCTTATTTTGAATATGGGGAAGGAAATACAGTGACAGGGGCTCTCGCCGGTTTCGGATTTCTGGAATACGATGAGGCTGAACAAGTTCACCGTTTTAATGGGAAATGGGTACGCACCGTATATGACTACTTTATCTGGAACGGGGAACAGTTTTGGGAGCTGAGCAGTATACCGGGCAGTTATTCAGGTGACCCCATTGATCTTAAAATCATCAGAAATCCTAAAACCAACGCGATAGAAAGGTTAAAAGAAATGAGCAAATCAGAGACTAAGGAAGCCCTGAATTATCGCCCTGATTGGTTTGAAAAGGTCTTAGACGGTTCCGAGGATTCGAATACTCATATATTACAATTAGGCCCCTAATCTCAATGATGCCAATAAACGGCCATAGCATTTATACAATCAAAACGTGTTGTTTTATAGGTATATTGGGTTGGAGTGAATACGCTTTTGGCAAAAATCCCAATTCGGGAGTTTGGTGATAAAAAGTTTTCGATGTGGTTTATATCAGGGAAGAGGGTGTTTGCTGTGGAAGGAACCCTATCTTGGTGGTTGCACATATTATTTTTAATGATTTATAAGGGGAGGGGAATTTAAATGAGGAGATTTACTGTTATTTTGTCAATATTTCTGATACTCCTGATGGCTAGCAGTGTCTATGCATCCGACATATTTGAAACAGGTGTGTGGCGGGAAACAGGAGTACTGAATAACGGCATACGTTATGGCGTAAGGTCCATGACGGAAGCAGAAAAGGCGGTTTTTCAGCTTAGTGAGGCCACCGAAAATGCTGTCAAGGTTTCTGAAGGATCAGATTTGTTTGACATACAATCAGGTGTGTGGAAAAAGGTGGGAAAGCTGAGCAATGGAATGCGCTATGGTGTAAGGGATATGACAGAAGCGGAAAAGGCGGCCTTGCAGCTTTGGGAGAATGCTAAAGATGGAATTATCACACCATTTTCCTATTCATGGTCCGGCAATGTAAATGTTCCCATAGCAAACAGTGCGGGAACTAACGGCAGGCAACTGGGTAGCAACTTTATCATAGCACCGGACAGGTATGCATTTGTATTTGTAGGCTCATTGCCCAGTATAATGCCGACAGTTAACATTGGCGCAAGATTCACTAATGGTATGGGTGATGACTGGATACCTAATGTGGGTGCAAATGAGGTAGTTATGATTGACCCCGGTAACTATAATAATTACGAGATGGCCATAAGGGTAAGCACATATGAAAACGCATCAGCATCAGCACGTTTTAGCATCACGACCGGCAATTAAGGTTGATAAATAAGCCTTAATGTATTTGTTTCAAAAAATCTTATACTAACTCTTTTTAACATAAAATACAATTTAGGAGTTCCTTTTTAACAAGCCATAACAAACACCCTCTTCCCTGATACAAACCACAAAGGAATAACATCAACTTAAAATACAATTATTTTAATCTGTAGCTGTCACCGGACAGATGGATTATCTCACACCTGTGAATAATCCTGTCCAAAATAGCTGTACGTTTAAAATGTTCAAAATAATCAGCATTATGGGGTCTTTATTTATTTCCTGTTTTCATTATTCAAAAGCTCATTTTTAAGGTTATCTAATTTTGCATTCAAAAATACTGTGCAAGTAACAATTATACCACATAATATCACCAGACCCATGTATGTATATCTATGAAATGACATTATAAACGGATCGCCGGTAAAAAATATAATGACCGCTAGTGTTCCACTCAAAATACCACAAACTATGTAAAATATGATTGAAGCACCTAGTCCGCTGAGGATTGCTTTTTTCACAATACATCCCCCCTTATTTCTACTTCTACTAATAACCATAATACCCCTGCCCCAAAGAATAAAATGCCACAGCCGCTTCCCGATCCCAATCCCTTTATTTGATTCATTTTTATATCGGGATACAGAACATCGAGGGGGGCATTCCTGCTCTGTGTGATCCAAGATACCTCCCTTCCAATCGGGCTTTACCTCTTTTATTATATTGTATAATCGATATATTTTCCAGACTATGTAATGAAAGGCCTATTTTAATGTAGTGAAAAGCATGGGCAGGACTATTCACTACATCAAAAGCTACCATTCACTACAACACTTGGCACAATGTAAATATTTTTGATAAGATATAGAAAATGATGATGGGGGGATGTTTGAAATGAAGCACATGCTTTTGAAACTGGGTTCTGTCTTTGCGAGCCTGGCATTGATGGTTACGGCTTTAAATGTTAATACTACCTGTATGCTGTTTGTTCATCAGCCAAAATTGCCGGACAATGCAAGGAAACTGAGACAATTCTAATTTTAGGTGTCTCGAATGTAAACATATTATACGAGGGGGGTTTATTAATTATGAAAAAACTGTTTGCCGTATTACTGGCAGTTGTCTTGCTTATGGGAGCAGTGTCAACGATTGCATTTGCAGCTGAAACTTCCTATAGCAAAGCGGATTATCAGGCGGTCCTCGACAAGCTAAATGCCTTATACGGTACCAAAATTCGTTTCGCCACGGAGGAGGAACTTCAAGAGAACGGTTTTGTTCCTGAGAGTATTGAAATTTCACCTGCTGAGTTCGAGAAAGAAATATTGAATCAAATTGTAGTGTGTGAGGCTGCTAATCGTGAAGCTCTTGCGGCATCCGAAAGGTCCCGGTCAATGAAGGTTGACGAAAGTGGTAGCGGAATTTGCAAG
>JAAYPJ010000046.1 GCA_012519835.1 Clostridiales bacterium
CCCGGACAACCAGGAAATATTGAAATCTGATTTTTCAACAAGTTTTCTGCCTATCAATAATCCTGACCAAATGGCAGTAACACCATAAACCAGGGAAAAGAGTATTACCTGTATATAGTTGATGCCTGCCAGGCTGCTACTGAACCCGATGGCCAGCGAATCTAAAGAGAGGGCAACAGCCAGATATAAGGATTCTTTGGGGCTAAGGGTCTTGGAGTTATTGAAATCTGCATTAGTCTCGTCGACGTATATACTTATTATCAAATCGGATATTTTCAATTTTACTTCTTTGTTCGGTGCGGAAATTTTTGCGATATGGCTTTTGATTAGACCTTGGAATAAATAGAATATACCCAAAAGCATCAATATCAAAAAACTGACCAGCAGGGTTATGCCTTCAGGTATTAACCTCTTTATTATGGATCCCAAAAATAAAGAAAGAGCAAGAAGAGAAGAACAAGTAACGTTGATAATAGCTATAGACACAAACGGTACCTCTATTTCGTTTGTCCCATAGGCAATACTGGCTACAAATGCGTCTAGAGACAGTGTAAACACCAGTAACAAGGTTTCTGCCACAGCACCACCTTCTTTCTAAAGATTGCCCAATATGTTGGGAGGCCCCTTAATGCAAATTCATTTGCCATATTTATAGTGGGAGTGGATTTTTATTTCAAATTATTTTGGGTTATGGGGGATGTAGATAGTATATGATATTCAATTGCCTATCAAATGGTTACATAAATGGGGAATGGGAGGTGGGAAATGGGAGATGGGAAATGGGAAGTGGGAAATGAGAGGCGGGAGGTGGGAGATGGGAGGTGGGAGATGAGAAATGAGAGGAGGGAGATAGGGGGTAGGGCCTGAGAGACAAGAAATACGGGGCAAAATATATGAAAAAATTTGTGCGAAATAATCCCATGGGGCGCCGGTATGCTATAATATTGTATGGGTGTCTGAAGTATTGGGGATGGCAGAGAGATAATTTTCGCACAGTTTGGTATTCCTAATGCTTTATGAAGGAATTGTTAGTGGGAATATAGGGAAATATAAATTAATAACTGATTTAGAGGGGAGAAAAATGGGGAACATATTTTTTTATGACACGGTAATAGGTAAAATCGGTATTGCGGAAACCAACAATAACATTACAAATGTAAGTTTTGTTGATGACAATATGGACAATGCACAAATCGAGGATATCGAAGTAAATGAAACCCCCCTTTTAAAAGAGGCGGGGAAACAACTGCAGCAGTACCTTGAGGGCAATAGAAAGGACTTTGATTTGCCATTGTTGCCTGTCGGTACGGAATTTCAGAAAAATGTTTGGAAGGTTTTGCAAACCATACCCTATGGGGCGACATTGAGTTATAAGCAGGTTGCGGAAAAAGTGGGTTCACCCAAGGCTGCCAGAGCTGTGGGCATGGCAAATAATAGGAATCCTATTGCTATTATCATTCCCTGTCATCGCGTTATAGGAGCGAATGGTAGGTTAGTAGGCTATGGTGGCGGGCTGCATATCAAGGAATATCTTCTGAATATGGAGAGACAAAACATATAGTTGGGGGAAAATAATGTGCCACTTCATGTTATATTATTAGAACCGGAAATCCCGCAGAACACGGGTAACATCTCCAGAACCTGTGCCGTTACAGGGAGCATACTTCATTTGATAGGCCCTTTGGGGTTTTCTATAGATGAAAAACACGTAAAACGAGCCGGGCTCGATTATTGGGATATACTGGATTTGAGGTATTATGACAGCTATGATGAATTTTTGGAAAGGAATCCCGATGCGGAGATATATTATTTGACTACCAAAGCGAACAAAAGACATAGCGATATAAAATATCCAAAGGGTGACTGTTTTATAATGTTCGGCAAGGAAACCGCCGGAATTCCGGCGGAGATATTGGATCAAAATAAGGATAATTGTATAAGGATCCCTATGCTGAATTCCGAAAGGGCAAGGTCCTTGAATTTGTCTAATTCCGTTTCTATTGTAGTATACGAGGTATTGAGGCAGTATAATTATCCGAATATGAAATAAAATTTCGAATTTATAGATTTTGTCATTGTGTAGATTTCCGGAATTATTAGAAAACGTTGCTAATTATTCAAAGAGAGTATAGAATAAAATTAAAGTAATAATCAACGAAATGTATAGTATATATTAAAACAGTGGGAGGGATAGGGATGAGTAACATTCAAATCATAACAGACAGCATGGTTGACATGCCTAAGGATATTTTGGACAAATATGATATAATAGTTATGCCTTTAACTATTATATTTGGGGATGAGGAATATAGAGACGGGGTCGATTTAACAAACGCACAGTTCTACGAAAAACTGTCACAATCAAAGGAACTGCCCAAGACAGCGCAGATAACTCCCAGCGCATTTATAGAGATATTTGAAAAGGTCTTGGGCGAAGGGAAAGAGATTTTATGTATCAACGGGTCATCTAAGGCCAGTGGTACATTTCAATCGGCGGTGGTGGCAAAGGATTCTCTGGAAAGTGATAAAATAGAAGTTTTTGATACCATGGCATTGTCCTCCGGTGCCGGAATATTTGTATATGAGGCGGCGAAAATGGCGGCTGAGGGGAAGGATTTAAAAGAAATTGTAGAGCGTCTCAATGCAATGAAGGGACAAGTAGACCATATTTTCACCGTAGACACATTGGAATATTTAAAAAAGGGCGGCCGTCTGGATCCGATGAAGGCGACTATAGCGATGATGTTGAATATAAAACCAATCTTGACTGTTGTGGACGGACTGGTGGAACCGCTGGATAAGGTCAGGGGCGGTAAAAAGGTAATAGGCAAAATGATAGAGCTGGCAAAGGAACGCGGGAAAACGTTTGAGGATAAGGTAGTAGGAATCTCACATGCCGGCAGTGAGGATATGCTGAATCTCTTGAAGGAACAGGTAATAGAGGATCTTAAACCGAAAGAGATAATGATTACGGAGATAGGATGTACAATAGGCACACATGCAGGTCCGGGTACATTGGCCATGTTTTATACCATATAAAATTAGACGTATAAAATTTCAGTTTTACGTGTTGCAGGTATATAAGTTGAAGATTTCAAAAAAAATATATAAAAAACTTTTCAAAAGTGGTTGATACCAATCTATATATGTACTATAATAGTGTCTAGGACAACAAGGATTACTTGCATAAAAATTTGGCGGAGGGTTTATACACAAAAATATTAAAAACTAGTTGATACTAATTGATATATATACTATAATATAATAGGATTCAGCACCGGGGTATTTTAATGGAAGGCATATTACATAGTTAGTCGCGTTACATAGTAGAATCGGTTGATAATAATTGAAATGTGTACTATAATAGGATTTGGCATAACAATTAGAATATTTTAACAATATTATTCCTCTTGGCGTAGTATTGATAACGGACAATCCTGTTTTAAGAGGTGGGGTCAGGTGGAAGCAATAATTGTTACAAATAATTCCAAAGTTAAACAAAAATATGATGCGGAGTACGATGTAGAGTTTGTCGACGGGGGATTGTTGGACGTGCTAATAGCGGTACGGGACAAAATACACGAAGGGCATAAATTGTTGACCCATCCTTTGATGGGAAGTGTTAAACCTAACGAGACTCCTTATAAGAGTGTACTTATTTCTCATGATAAACAAGATTTGGATTTGGATTCGCTGTTGATGATATCGTCAAATGTAGAAACCGTCCAAAAATTTATGAATATAAAACAGCCTACTGAATGGAAAGACAAAATATTAGAGGATTTTATGGTAATTGATCTGGATTTGATAAGCAGTGGAATAGAAAGTATGCGACAATAATAGGTATATATTTATAATAATAGACACATATTACTAAGGGTTATAGTTTTATACATTATGAACAAATGGGCCTATAATGGCAACGTGAATGCAATATTCAATTATAGGCCTTTATAAATAAAGGGAGGTGAAGCTTGTGCGCTTAGAATTAGGTAATATTTTCATCAAAGATGTACAGTTCGGTGATTCTACAAAGGTAGAAGGCGGGGTACTATACATTAACAAGGATGAAATGATCAAAGAAATTGGTGGGGATGAACACATTAAGAGTATTGACATCGACATAACTCGTCCGGGAGATGAAGTTAGGATTACTCCTGTTAAAGACGTTATTGAACCAAGGGTAAAGGTTGAAGGTTCAGGAGCAATATTCCCAGGAACGGTAAACAAGGTTACCACTGTAGGTAGTGGTCGCACACATGCTTTGAAAAATGTGGCAGTAGTAACAGCAGGAAGAATCGTTGGTTTCCAAGAGGGTATCATCGATATGTCAGGTCCTGGAGCAGAGTATA
>JAAYPJ010000047.1 GCA_012519835.1 Clostridiales bacterium
ACAGTTTTTCGATAAGTGGACATAAAATTCATGGGCCCAAGGGGGTTGGCGCACTGTATATCAAAAATGGAATTAGGGTCAGCCCATTGTTAATTGGTGGAAGCCAGGAGATGGACATCAGGTCGGGAACTGAAAACGTGCCGGGAATATATGGACTGGGCGAAGCGGTAAGACTAACCATGGAGGAACAAGACAAAAACATAGAGTATCTGAACGAACTAAGAAATTATGCAATAGATGCATTTAAAAATAAAATTGATGGCATATATATAATATCGGGGGACAGTGACAGGTTTGCCCCGCATATAATCAACATTTCTTTTCCGGGGGTTAAAAGTGAAATCATGCTCCATAGCTTAGAACAGGATGGAATTTATGTTTCTTCCGGTTCCGCATGTTCGTCCAGAAGAAAGGAATACAGTCATGTGTTGAAAGCGTTAAATATCGGTGGAAATTTAATTGACAGCTCAATTCGATTTAGTCTATCCTATATAAACACAAAGGATGAAATAGACTATGCAGTGGAAAAGACAAAGGAACATTTTATTAATCTAAGAGACATCATTGGAAGGTGATAATACTATGGAAAATGTGATAATAGTCCGTTATGGTGAAATAGCACTCAAAGGGCTCAATAAGAGATTTTTTGAAGATAAACTGGTGGATCAAATTCGCAATGCCCTGTCAGATCTGGGGAAAATCAGAATATACAAGGCCCATAGCAGGATTTATATAGACGTTGCGGATCATAATATAAGAGATATTACCGATAGGGTAAAAAAAGTGTTTGGCGTTGTTTCACTTAGCGTAGCAAAAAAATTTGAGACGGATATGGAGATCATTGCAGAGGTAGCACTACAAGAATTAAAAGATAGAATTGATAAAGATAGCAGTATCAGGACTTTTAAGGTGGAGACCAGAAGGGGTGATAAAAAATTCCCGCTACAATCCCCGGAAATCAGTAGGGATGTGGGTGCATATCTACTTCAAAACATTGATGATATTTCTGTTGATGTGCATAATCCGGATGTTGTTATTTATATAGAAGTAAGAGATAGAGCATTTGTTTTTAGCGATAAAATTGACGGGTTTGGCGGGTTGCCTTTAGGAACCAACGGGAGAGCATTATTACTTCTCTCCGGGGGGATTGACAGCCCGGTGGCGGGTTGGCTTGTTGCGAAGAGGGGCGTGGAAATAGAAGCTATGCATTTTCACAGTTATCCCTTCACGAGTGAAAGGGCAAAGGAAAAAATAATCGACCTGCTTAGAATTCTTTCGATTTATTGTGGCGAGATTAAACTGTATTCTATAAATTTGTTACCTATTCAAAAGGAGATAAATAAAAAATGTCCGGAAGGTGAGATGACAATTCTTTCCCGAAGATTTATGATGAAAATAGCCCAGAGAGTGGGCAAGGACAATAGTTGCGATGCTTTAGTAACAGGGGAAAGTATCGGCCAGGTAGCAAGCCAGACAGTAAAGAGCCTGAGTGTTATTAATGAATCTGTTGAAATGCCGGTATTCAGGCCATTAATAGCTATGGATAAGGTGGATATTGTCAATTTAGCAAAGGAAATTGGGACTTATGAAACGTCAATATTACCTTTCGAAGATTGCTGCACCGTATTTCTCCCAAAACATCCGGTTATCCAGCCCAGGCTCGACAAAATTCTTAAATCTGAAGAGAAGTTAAATGTAAAAAATCTTATTGATGAGGTTATAGATAAAATGGAAACAGAAATAGTTGTCGCCGGTAGCTGACAGGTTCGGAGAGCGGTAGGCTGTATATGAT
>JAAYPJ010000048.1 GCA_012519835.1 Clostridiales bacterium
ACAGTTTTTCGATAAGTGGACATAAAATTCATGGGCCCAAGGGGGTTGGCGCACTGTATATCAAAAATGGAATTAGGGTCAGCCCATTGTTAATTGGTGGAAGCCAGGAGATGGACATCAGGTCGGGTACTGAAAACGTACCGGGAATATATGGACTGGGCGAAGCAGTCAGACTAACCATGGAGGAACAAGATAAAAATATAGAGTATTTGAATGAATTAAGAAATTATGCAATAGATGCATTTAAAAATAAAATTGACGGCATATATATGATATCGGGGGACAGTGACAAGTTTGCTCCGCATATAATCAATATTTCTTTCCCGGGGGTTAAAAGCGAAATCATGCTCCATAGTTTGGAACAGGATGGAATTTATGTATCTTCCGGCTCGGCATGTTCGTCCAGAAGGAAAGAATACAGCCATGTGTTAAAAGCATTAAATATTGGCGGGAATTTAGTTGATAGCTCAATTCGATTCAGTTTATCCTATATAAATACAAAGGATGAGATAGACTATGCAGTGGAAAAAACAAAGGAACATTATATTAATTTAAAAGACATCATTGGAAGGTGATAACATTATGGAGAATGTGATAATAGTCCGTTACGGCGAAATAGCGCTCAAAGGGCTTAATAAGAAATTTTTTGAAGATAAATTGGTGAGTCAAATTCGCAACGCTCTATTGGATATGGGGAAAATCAGGGTATATAAGGCCCATAGCAGAGTCTATATAGATGTTGCGGATTATAATACAAGGGATATCACTGATAGGGTGAAGAAGGTGTTTGGGGTTGTTTCACTCAGCGTAGCAAAAAAGTTTGAAGCGGATATGGGAAGAATCGAGGAGGTGGCACTGCAAGAATTAAAAGATAGAATTGATAAAGATAGCAGTATCAGGACTTTTAAGGTGGAGACCAGAAGGGGTGATAAAAAATTCCCGTTACAATCCCCGGAAATCAGCAGAGATGTGGGCGCATATCTACTTCAAAACATCGATGATATTTCTGTTGATGTGCATAATCCGGATGTTGTTGTTTATGTGGAGGTAAGAGATAAAGCATTTATTTTTAGCGATAAAATTGACGGGTTTGGCGGTTTGCCCTTAGGAACCAACGGGAGGGCACTATTGCTTCTCTCGGGGGGGATTGACAGCCCGGTGGCGGGTTGGCTTGTTGCGAAGAGAGGCGTAGAAATTGAGGCCATGCATTTTCACAGTTATCCCTTCACGAGTGAAAGGGCGAAGGAAAAAGTAATCGACTTGCTTAGAATTCTTTCGATTTATTGCGGAGAAATTAAACTGTATTCTATAAATTTGTTACCTATTCAAAAAGAGATAAATGAAAAATGTCCCGAAGGTGAAATGACAGTTCTTTCTCGAAGGTTTATGATGAAGATAGCCCAGAGAGTGGGCAAGGACAATAGTTGCGATGCTTTAGTAACAGGGGAAAGTATCGGCCAGGTAGCAAGCCAGACAGTAAAGAGCCTGAGTGTTATTAATGAATCTGTTGAAATGCCGATATTCAGGCCATTGATAGCTATGGACAAGGTAGATATTGTCGATTTGGCAAAGAAAATTGGAACTTATGAAACATCAATATTACCTTTTGAGGATTGCTGCACCGTATTTCTTCCAAAACATCCGGTTATCCAGCCCAGGCTCGATAAAATTCTTAAATCTGAAGAGAAGTTAAATGTAAAAAATCTTATTGATGAGGTTATAGATAAAATGGAAACAGAAATAGTTGTCGCCGGTAGCTGACAGGTTCGGAGAGCGGTAGGCTGTATATGAT
>JAAYPJ010000049.1 GCA_012519835.1 Clostridiales bacterium
TGCAATATATTCAATAGAAACCACCTTATCATTTTCAATCAAAAATGAAATCTTGGATTTGTCCAGTTCATATGTGTACAGGCCTAAATCTTTGGCATAATCATCACCATACATTGATAAAACGTCGTCCAAATTGCAATACAGATATATACCTTTTTTTGTAGAAACACTGTCGTCCAAAAACATGACAGATGCCACATAGTCTGTTCCTTTCATTTCATAGGTATGGAGTTCAAAACCGCTGTATGTATAAATTTTATCCAAACCTTCAAACGCACAGCTTTCCGCCTCAAAATACTCCATGGGCTCCCCTAATTTTTCTAAAATAGGGGCTGCTTTCTCGTTCATGGCAATTACAGTGTCGTTGTATTCAAATACATAGCCCTTGGGTTCCTCTTTTTTTTCCGGTTTTTTAGGTAAATCCACCTGCATACCGTTATTTTTGTTATTGTCCAAATCTCCCGATGTATTTTCCTTACCACCGCAACCGGTTAATAATAAAATTAATACCAATAACAAACATGTTTTTTTCATTTTCTTCCTCCACATTATAAAAATATAATAAAGACAAAATTCTTTGCTGGCGCTCAAAATTTGCACGGGTTATCCACATCACAATAAACAAAAGCACTATTCTTAAATACAGATCCTTCGCGGGTCAAACCTATGCTGTCCGTCTCAGGATGACAGAAACATAGGGCTTTACAGCAATGACAAAAAGGCAATTCTTCGCCAACATTCAGAACACCATATCATATCCCAAGATTTTTTAAATGCCCATATTCTTCAATCTGCATATACTGATTTTCCTTCATTTGATAATAAAAATCAACCTTACCCCGCCACAACTTGCTGAGGGCTTCATCATTTCTCCTATCTTTTAATTGGTAAGTCTCACTTAAAATCCTTCCAAAGTAATCGGACATCTTTTCCGCCCCGGATACATTTAAATGCAATCCGGCATCATAGGTGTCTTCATTAAAATCGATACCCACCTCATCAATCAGTTTCAGAAAATTGATATATTTTAGACCATGGTTTTCCGCATATTGCTCCATTTGAACTTCCCATTCGTCATACCAGTACGGATATAGACTGGGCGCTTTGATCAATATCAATTCGATATCATTTTTCTTGCATAACTTCACGATACGATTGAGATAATGATAGGCCTTTTCCCCGAACCGATAATCCGGCAGCTTTTTCCCGACAGGAACAGACCCCACCGGTTTAACGTCGGCCCTCATATAATACCCGTTATGAAACATTTTGCCCTTTTCTTTGTACACATATTGAAAATCCTCTTTCGTCAGTTCACTCCACCTGGAATGATACCGCAACAATGGGAACAGATAATCCATTATACTTTCATCCTCAAGCATGGATGCCCTTATGGATTTCAGTTTTGAAAAAGACATTTTCATACCATCCAGTGCCAACCGATTATAGGCCTCTTTTTGCGGCTTGTCATATTTCATTGCCAAAACATTAAAAACCACTACCTCGGGTTTTTCATATTTTAAGGTTTCTTCTAATAAATAATATGATTGCCAAATCAATTGTTGCGCACTACCGCGAATATAACTTGTAATGCCGTATCTCTCCCAAAGTGTAATGGGGGAAAAACTCTCGTATACCTCACAATCCCCGACAAATATCACATCATGGTTTCCTTTTTCTCCATAATATTCCTCAATTAAGGAGCCCTCAGCTATTGCAGACACGTATTTCGGCATCAATAGCCTCTGCAGAAAATGAAGACTTCCCAACATAATACATATCACTATAAAAATAATTAAAAACCTTTTTTGCTTCATGATATCACCTTAAAACTGATTATAAATAAATTGGCTCGAATCATAGCCTACTCCATAAGCCCCAAATACCAGGATTACAATAATTAAGGCATAATACGCCAAGGAATTTATGGCATAACGCACTGCATGAGGCCTTTCTGCAATCTTGTGCCTCACGCTTCCGCTCCTTTGAATTAAACTCACAGTAACTAAAATAACAAGACCGATCAGAAGAACAACGTAGTCAGCCATTTCTAAACCCAGATTCATTAACTCTCCACTGAACAGTTCATTGATATTGAATTTTGTGAACATCGTGCCGAACATTCTGAATGTCATGGGCACATCCCTATAACAATCGAACAACCTCAAACAGCTCATCAACAATACCGTGCGGACAACCTGAAACAAACGGAACAAAAAAGTACGCTTTACGTCAAACCTGCTGTGAAACCATTCGTAAAAGGGTTCAAATTCCAAAGATATAATTATGACGATGCCGTTCATCAAACCCCATACAATAAAGTTCCAACTGGCTCCGTGCCAAACACCTGTGGTAAACCAGACGATTATCGTCGCAATATAAACCGGAATACGCCTTCCCACGGCATTGCCGAAACGCTGCCTTGAATATTTGGACAAATTCAACATCGGTCTGCTCACTGAAATAGGATAAAACAGATAATCCCTGAACCAAGCCCCCATTGAAATATGCCATCTTCTCCAGTATTCCGTTATGGATTTTGAAAAATAGGGCCTTTCAAAGTTTTCTTGCACCTTGATACCCAACACCTGGGCAATCCCGATGGTTATATCGATGCCTCCCGTAAAATCCGCATATAACTGATATGCATAGAAAAGCATGCCGACAAA
>JAAYPJ010000050.1 GCA_012519835.1 Clostridiales bacterium
AAAATAAAACATAATGTCAAAGAAGTAAAAAATATAGTTAAGAAGGGCACTATAATTTGTGCTGTTGTAAAAGCTGATGCCTATGGCCATGGGGCAATAGAAATCGGGGATGTATTATTGAAAAACGGTGTGGACCGTTTTGCCGTATCTACCCTGGAGGAGGCAATACAGTTAAGGAATAACGGTTATATAACAACATCTATTATGATCTTGGGACATACTCCGAAAGGACATGGAGAAGCAGTGGTAGACAATGATATCATTCAAACCGTCTATACTTACGATCAGGCATTATATTTTTCAAACCTTGCAAAAAGAAAACATAAGGATGTAACAATACATTTAAAGCTGGATACCGGAATGTCGAGACTGGGGTTTTTGCCAAGTATCCAATCCTTGAACGAAATAAAGAAGATATTTGAATTGCCCAATTTAATGATTGAAGGTATTTTTACTCATTTAGCCACAGCCGGTGAAAAAAACAAGGACTACACTTATAAACAATTTGATATGTTCATGGACTTTGTCGACCGACTGGAAAATGAAGGGTATTCAATACCTATAAAACATATTTCTAACAGTGCCGCGGTTATTGATTTACCTGAAATGAATTTGGATATGGTAAGGACAGGAATAATACTTTACGGATTATATCCGTCGGATCATGTAGATAAGGAACGGCTCAAACTAAAACAGGCAATGGAGTTAAAAGCCAGGGTTTCTCATGTAAAGATTTTACCAAGGGGTTATGGTGTTAGTTATGGGTCGAAATATACTACATTCGACGATGAAAAGATAATTACAATTCCTATAGGTTATGCAGACGGATATACAAGGGCATTATCCGGGAAAGCGGAAGTGATTGTAGGCGGGAGCAAAATACCCGTCATAGGTGACATTTGTATGGATCAATGTATGGCAAGTGCCACTAACCTGGATATTAAAATTGGAGATGAGGTGATATTATACAGCAGTCGTAAGGAGAGTGGTATCACCATAGATGATATTGCTAATAAAATTGGAACTATCAATTATGAAATTATATGTATGTTGGGTAAGAGGGTTCCTAGGGTTTACTTGGAAAATAATAACCTTTTACATATTAAGGACAATTTGTTAATATAGAAGTATGGATTTCTATGAATCAGTATAGTTTTGTAGTAATTATGAAAAACTTATATTATCATACATATAATTTTCCTTCAATATATTTAGGGGGTGCGGTATGTCTGATTCAAAACGGATTGTAATATATCTTCCCGATAATCTTTTAAGGGAAGTGGATCATATTGTTTCTATCGAAAAAATAGACCGAAGTCAGTTTGTTTGCAGGGCAATGAGGCTGTACATCAGGAAGAGAGGTAGAATGGAACTAAACGAGCAGATGAAAAATGGTTATAAAGAGATGGGTGAAATTAATCTGGCGTTGGCTGAGTTGGGACTAAGTTTGGACATGTCCTCACTGGAGACATACGAGGCTCAGATGGCGGAGTGTGAATAGTGTGATTATTAAAAAAGGAGACATATATTATGCGGATCTGAGTCCCGTCATAGGATCTGAACAAGGGGGCGTTAGGCCTGTACTGGTAGTACAAAATGATATCGGCAATCGTTACAGTCCGACAATTATAATAGCAGCTATTACCTCGCAAATTAACAAGGCTAAGCTACCGACTCATGTTGAAATTAAGGGCGAGGATTACGGACTACCCAAGGATTCGGTCCTGCTGTTAGAACAGATTCGGACGATAGATAAAAGGCGTTTGGGGGAAAAGATAGGTCATGTAAAGGAGGATATAATCGAAAAAGTAGATGACGCTCTACGAATAAGTTTAGGTTTAATCGAATTCTAGGAACTTAGGTTGAATAACTTAAGTTTTTTTTATGACCTAACCCAATCCGACACTCAGTTAATAATGGGTAGAATACTTCTGATTTAACAAAGATATAAACAAATAGCAGATATTATTCTTAGAAAGTCTGAGTGTCGGATTGATGGTAGGT
>JAAYPJ010000051.1 GCA_012519835.1 Clostridiales bacterium
AGAGGGGGGATTGGGCAACTCATAATGGAAAATATCGTGGTAATTGGTCTCCATATATACCCAGAAATTTAATATTAAGATATTCTAAAGAAAATGATACTGTATTAGATCCTTTCTTGGGAAGTGGTACAACCTTAGTTGAAACAAAGTTATTAAAAAGAAATGGTATAGGGATAGATATTAATCCGGAAGCTATCAATATAGCCAATAAAAACCTCAGATTCAACAAAAATCAAGGTTACCATCCTAAAATCTATAATTCAGATTCAAGAAACCTACATATGTTAGAAAATGAAAGTATTGATTTAATTTGTGCACACCCGCCCTACGCTAATATAATAAAATATAGCGAAGATATCCGGGGCGACCTCTCATTGCTTGAAATAGAAGATTTCCTAACAGAAATATATGAGGTTGCAAAGGAACTGTTCAGAGTATTAAAACCCAATAGGCATTGTGCTGTTTTAATAGGAGACACCAGAAAGAACAAACATGTTGTTCCCCTTGGTTTCAGGGTTATGGAACAGTTTTTAAAGGCAGGATTTATATTAAGGGAAAATATAATTAAGGAGCAACATAACTGTCGTGCTACAGGATTTTGGTATACACGGAGCATTGAATATAATTTTTTACTTATAGCCCACGAATATTTGTTTGTATTTAGAAAACCGTAACTGACATAAAAAGAACGGCAGTCATTTTGGCTGCCGGGTTTTTTAATTATCTATTTTGCAGACTTTCTAGGCTTTTGGATTCCGGGGTGGTACCTGCACCCGGTGTTCATCTATTTTTCAAACACGGGTCAAACACGGGGACAGTTCGAGACCACTGAAAAAGTGGCCTTTAAAAATTCCTGGTGCCCCCCAGAATAATGTTTTTTCAAAATACTAACTTAAATCTAAAAAAGAACAAAAATGAGTCCAATTTTGAGGATAGTATGCCTGCTATCCTCTTTAAATTTACCGCAATTGCTGTTAGTTTTGCCTGTGTAGACATGCCTCTCAGACCGTACCCCCGGGCGCGGTCCAGTCCATGGAAATTTTTCATTTCCCCATTTTTCCATTCCTGACAAGAACGATTTTTGTATTTTTCTTTGAATTCGGGTTCTTTTTGTTCCTGGCTGTATTTATAGAATTCAGTAGTGTTAATTCCAATACCCAATACCTTGGCCTTTGTTTTTTCGGCTATACAACCTTCCCTGTTGGGACAATTTTTACATTTTGCCTTTTCAAAATAATACATATATAATTCTCTTCCATCTTTTCTCTTTACATACCTTTTTCTTATGGTTTTGTTACCCTGGCTACAAAACCATTCGTCGGAGTTTTTATTAGAACAAACACGCAAACACGGGGACGGTTCTCCTGTTTGAGTCCTTTTTCAAACCTTCACTTTATAAAGCCATGGGGAGAAAAGCCATGGGGACAGGTACCATGGCTTTAAAAAATCTGTTTATTTTCGATTGTCCGGGTTCAATTCTTGTTTTTTTCATCACCGAAGATACAACCGCTATAGTTTTTGGACCCAAACACATAAATGCCGGTATGGGGGAGCATAATTAAAATTTGTTTATTCTCATGCAAATCATGATATAATTATAAACAAATATGATTTCGAAATGAGGTGCTTACTATAAATATCAGAGTAACTGTCATTGTCCAAAAAGAAGACAATTGGTATGTTGCAAAATGTCTTGAAAATAGTATTGCCTCACAAGGAAGCACCATTGAAGAATCATTAGATAATCTGAGGGAGGCACTTGAACTGTTTTATGAGGATACAACACCGGAACACCTCAATGTTCCTACTTTTATAACAACGATAGAGGTGCCATTATAATGGGTTCCAAATACCCCATATTGCCACCTGATAAAATTATTAAGGCCCTGGAGAAAACAGGTTTCCAAAAAGCCCCCCAAAAAGGCAGTCATGCTAAATATGAAACAACATAGTCTTGAATAAGGTCTTATTAAGAATGCACATCAAGGACGGGTACCACCGTGCATTGTGTTTTTCAGTCTCGGAAGAGTTACCTTCCCTCAGTGAAATATGATAGGGTGACAAATTGGGTACGTCCCCCTTTGTCACCCGTCCCCCTTTGTCACCCCGTCCCCCTTTGTCACCCTGCACGTTCCCAGCCACCTTGTACACGATTAATAATTAACTTGATTTCGGATATTTCTTCACGTATTCTGCTAGCTAATGTAAGAAGCCCTTTTCTCATATCTCCATCCCCCCATTTTTAATTGCTTTATATAGGGATGCACGGCATTCCATAGCATCGACCAAATCGATTTTAAATTTCGTGGTCAGACTAGTCACGGCCCCCACTGCCGCATAAAATTTTTTATCAGGTATTCCCCATACCGCTAAATCAATATCAGACCACCGTGTGAAAAGAGAACGATTAGTCAGGGAACCAAAAACTGCTACTTTCTGAGCATCATAATCACTTTTTAAAACCCCTGCAGCTTTTTTTGCAATTTCCCATGCAGCTTCGTAACGTTTATCTAAGGATGAATCCCCCCATAAAGCGTTTTCTATGAAAGTTAAGGGATATTTTTGTTTATAATACCTAACTAATTCGTCGCCTTTTATATCCATTCCACATCCCCACCTTATGAAAATTATTCCTTACAAAATTATATCATAGGTATCCTGCAAGCTCAATTGTGTCAATGACAGATTATAATGTCCATAGTTAAAAACATATGGGGACAGTACTATTGTACTATAATCCCCCGGCCAATATTATTTGGTTTTCCAAAATAAAAGTCCCTGCCAAATAATATACAGATAGATGTACACCATCTGTAATGCACTGGGGACGGTTCCTAATGCATCATTAGTATCAGTGCGCTGGGAACTATCCCCGGCACATATACATTTGTTGCCCAAACACGAATATGCACGGTCCTATCGTTGTCATTACCCCTTTAAGTTCCTTACCATAATGAAATCTTCGCTCCTAGTATGATCGAGTTTTTCCTCGACGATTTGATATCCCAATCGCTCATAGAACCGAACCGCCGGATTATCCCTTTGAACTGAAAGCGATGTTTGCGCATAACCATTATCCTGCAAAATCTCAAACAGCTTTTTCATCAACTTTGTTCCAATGCCATATCCCCGGAATTCCGGAAATACCGAGATGGCAAGTTCGGGTGTTTCAGCATTTTGCAAATCAAGGTTGCGCCTGATTCGCTTCACGCCTGAATCGGTCGTATGAAGTTTTTC
>JAAYPJ010000052.1 GCA_012519835.1 Clostridiales bacterium
ACAGTATCGCCGATAATGCTGGCGTTATGAATTTCATCAAAGCGTTCCTTACCGTATTTCTTTACTAATTCTTCTTCCCTGGACTTAACATATTTTTTCGCATTGTCCCATGTACCGCCACTGTTTGCTGTTGAAGTTGCCATTACGGTAGCGTCCAAAATCGTTCCGAGTAGGAAACCGCCTACAAACATGGGGCCAAAGATAAAGCCGCCAATGATGGGAGATAACAGAGAAACAAATGCGGGCTTTTTCATTTCCGCAATAGCGCTTCTCGTGCAGATATCAATACAGCGATTAGAGTCCGGCTTTACTTCTCCTGTCAAAATCCGAGGTTCTTCATGTACCTGTCTGCGTACTTCATCTACCATCTGCTCGGCATTACGGCACACCGCATTGAGCATTTCACCCGAAAGCCAATGCATGATACCCATGCCTGTAAAAGCCCCACCAAGGGCCAGAAAATCCAATATATCCAGCACACCCTTGCTCTCCCCGATGTTCGCGAAAGATACCATCATAGCTAATGCCGCAAGCACACCGGAGCCGATTGCGAAACCTTTTCCCACGGCTGCCGTAGTGTTTCCAAGTGAGTCAAGACTGTCAGTGATATCACGTACCTTTTTATCCAGTTGTGCCATTTCCGCAATACCTCCGGCATTGTCGGAAATCGGGCCATAGGTATCTACCGTAACTGTCGCTACAACAAAGGAGAGCATACCTACCGCCGAAATAGCTGAGCCGTATAGCCCCGCAAAGAAACTTGAAATAATGATAGCGCCACCCAAGGTAATACAAGCTGGCAGACAGCTACGCCAACCATTGCTTGTCCCGCCAATAATAACCAGCGCCGGGCCTTCTTCAGCTAAATGGGCAACCAGCTTTGTTTCCTTGTATTGCTCACTCGTATAACGTTCAGCCAATATGCCCAGCACAATACCCGCGATAATTCCGGTTAAAGCGCTCAGCCACGGTGAAATCCAACCAAATCGAAAATCAATACCGGCATAATCCAGCTCCATGTTACCGAAGAAGAAATAACTCAGTACCAAGGTCGCACCGGCAATGATTGCTGCAGAACTCCATAGAGAAATGTTCAGTTCTCTGCCTATATTATCGCTCGGTTTTCTGAAGAGCACATAAGCAATTCCCAAAACACAAGCAATAAGGCCTACGCCAACGAATGCAAGAGGATATTGCATCATGCGGACTATGAGTTCCGTGTTAATAGGTATGGCAGAATTGATAGCCACAGTATAAATTGTGGTCGGTAGAACCGCAGATGCTACTATGGCGTTAATGGTACTTTCCAGAAGGTCAGAACCCATACCCGCAACATCACCTACATTATCACCTACACAGTCTGCAATAACTGCCGGGTTACGCGGATCGTCCTCCGGAAGCCCTAACTCAGTCTTACCTACAAGGTCAGCCCCCATGTCCGCTCCTTTGGTGAAAATCCCGCCACCGAGCCGGTTAAATACCGCAACTGTGGAACAGCCCAAAGAATAGCATGCCAACACCTGGGGGAACAGCACAAATTTCAAGCCGACTATACTGGTCATTTCAACCAAGTTTTCCGGGTTGGCAAATTGGAGCATCATACCCACAATCAAATATACCATTAATAGTCCAAGCATGGCGAATCCGCCAACCGATAAACCCATTACGGAACCGCCGCGAAAAGCAACGTTTAGGGCTTTCCCCAAAACCGACGGGTCCTTTTTCTCTACACCGAGGCGGGCTTCGTTGGTAACACGTTCATTATATATGACCGCTGCCTTCATACCGACTAAACCGGCAAATGAGCTCATTGCCGCACCAATCAAAAATGCCACCCCTGCCCAGGGTGTAAAAAGGATGCCGAATAACACCGATATCCCGATTATAATCGGGACACTAATAGAAAATTGCCTTTTAAAGAATGCGATTGCACCTTCTCTTATTGACTTTGCAATATCCTGCATTGTCGGAGTGCCGTGTTCCATCTTGGTTCCTTTGCGAAAATTATAATACGCAAATATCAAAGAAAGAATGACACCCAGCTCCACAAGATAGGTCATGACGAATAACATAATCGAACCCCCAATATTGATAATATTTTTTCCTTAACTAATAATACAGTATAGCATAACGCAAACAAAAATCAATAACATCTTTCGCAAATTTCAGTGGGTGCACACCCATGCTGTTAAAATGATATTCTAAATACTGTGTGACAATTGTCGGAAGAAAGTCCTATGGTCCCGTTATGGTCGTTCACTATTTTTTTGATATTGTATAAGCCATAACCCCTACACTTTCCCTTTTTAGTTGAAAAACCTCTCCTGAAAACTTTATCGATGTCACCCTGCCGAATAGCCTTTCCTGTATTTTTAACCTCTATTATCCTATGCCCCCCTTCCGTTCCAAGTGTCAGAATAACTTTAGAATTATCATCACTACCGCCTTCGGCGGCTTCGATAGCATTGTCAAGTAGATTACCCAACAATTCCACAAGTTCATATCTTTCAATGGGGTATTCGGGTATTTCTCCTTCAAACTCGACTTCAAAACAAATGTTTTTTTCCTCCGCCAGGACCTTCTTACTGTATATAATTGCACCTAATACCTGGTCTCCAATATCCAATAATTCGTCGGCGGGTTTTATACTGTCGGTCAATTTTTCTATATATTCTTTAATTCTTTCCCTTGCTTGTCCGTCATTTTCGGTCTGCACTATTATGTAAAGTACATTTAAGTGATTTTTAAAATCGTGCTGTTTTTGCCTTATCTCATGCATCATATTCTTTAGGAAAGGAATATCCCTTTTATGAACATTAATAACTTTTTCTTGTTGTTTGATTCGTATGGATTGATACAAAAAAACTGCGTTTAATACTTCCAAAATAACAATGATCATCAATATATTCAATGTATATTCCCGCGTAAAGTCTTCCTTGGTTCTCCATATATACATAAACAATAAAATTACCCCTGTAATGCTAACTACCGCTGTTGCTATATAATTTTTATATTGTAAAATACGCTGACGAACCTTATCAAATTCCACAAATCTGTTTATAAGCAAACACGTCATGACAACAGCCAAATCAACTGCAAATAAGCCATTAAATGAAACATCTTTGAAACCCGTGATTAAAAATAAAACATATGCAAACATAAGCTCAATGGTTGCGACTATAATAACCGTTATAAGAAATTGTACAATTGTTTCCCTAATTGGTAATTTAAACAACAGTATGAGCACAATGTATAATACAATAAAATTGACCAAAAAACCGATATCTATTTCATACTTAAAAAATACCATTATCAGAGCCAATGAAATTAATGCAGCATACACACTTTTCATACTGATTAAGTTGATCCCCTTGCTCAGTTTGACTAATACTAAAAATATTGACAGCACTTGCAATATAGCCAGGATTAGTCCCTCATACCACTGCATACCCTTTCCCCCTCTCGGTTTGTGGCATGACTAAAAAACCTGTTTGATTTTTTGCAAAATATATGGCCGGATACTATGAATTCGCCCATTTCCCCGATCATGCAAGTTCTGTACATAATGAAATGAAACGAAAACCCATAACAGGTTATAAATACTGTGTGAATATTGTATAATTTAATAATTCGACAAAGGAATCAAATTCCCTTCTTTAAAAAACAAATTAATTATCTGTTCAGCAGAAATGGTTCCCGTACGCCGCCATAACTTCGGGAGAATGCCCCGGGAACCATCCCCAATTATCCCTTATGCCCATATTCCTATTTCCCTGATTTTGTTGTATCTCCTGTTGAGTAGCTGTTCCGTATCCGGTTTCACGAGTTCCTTTAATTCATCCAATACATAGCTTTTTATGTTATCTGTCGTAAAATTTATATCTTTATGTGCCCCGCCCGGCGGTTCTTTTATAATATTATCTATAATACCTAAAGATAACAAATCCTGTGCCGTCAGTTTCATGACACCCGCCGCTTTTTGTGCAAGGGCGGCATCTTTCCAGAGTATACTTGCGAGTCCTTCCGGCGATATTACCGAATATATAGAATTCTCCAGCATACATATCCTGTCGGCAACACCAAGACCCAATGCCCCGCCGCTTCCGCCTTCACCTATGACTATAGAAATAATAGGCGTTTTGAGTCTACTCATTTCGATGAGATTTAAAGCTATAGCTTCCCCTTGTCCTCTTTCCTCCGCATCCGGTCCGCAATAGGCCCCCGGTGTATCTATAAAGGTCAATACGGGTCTTTTGAATTTTTCCGCCTGTTTCATCAATCTCAGTGCTTTTCTGTACCCCTCAGGGTGAGGCATCCCGAAATTTCTTTTGATGTTCTCCTTCGTATCCTTACCTTTTTGATGTCCTATCACCGTGATAGGTATGCCCTCGAATATTCCGATACCCCCCACTATGGAACTGTCATCCCCATAAAATCTATCTCCATGAAATTCGATAAAATCCTTCACCAGTTTCTTTATATAATCCAGCGACGTCGGTCTTTCCTGTAATCGCACAAGTCTAACCTTCTGCCATGGTGTAAGATTTTCATAAGCATTTTGTTTCATTTTTTCGACCTTTTTCGATAGTGTGTCTATTTCA
Source organism: Clostridiales bacterium (assembly GCA_012519835.1). Lineage (GTDB taxonomy): Bacteria > Bacillota > Clostridia > Peptostreptococcales > Natronincolaceae > JAAZJW01. Next base: position 4,602 of record JAAYPJ010000052.1, read on the forward strand.
TCAGTCAGGTCCACGGCATTTTCTTTCGCTATTTTTTTTAGCTCTGCAATTTTGTTTTCAAGTTCAATGATGGGCCTTTCGGAATTTAGAATATCATGCATCATTTCCACCGCCCAATGTATGGATTTTAAGTATTTTAGACAAAACAGTTCTCATGTTTTTCCTATGTACAATCCTATCGATAAAGCCTTTTTCCTGTAGAAACTCGGCCCTCTGAAAACCTTCGGATAATTTTTGTTTGATTGTCTGTTCAATAACCCTGGGGCCCGCAAAACCGATCAATGCTCCCGGCTCCGCAATGATTATATCTCCAAGCATTGCAAAACTGGCAGTCACACCGCCTGTCGTGGGGTCCGTTAAAACAGAAATATATAATAACCCTTCCTTGCTCAATCTACCCAGGGCAGCGGATGTTTTAGCCATCTGCATCAACGACAAAATTCCTTCCTGCATTCTTGCCCCTCCGGACGCTGTGAATATGATTACGGGAAATCTCTTTTCGATTGCCTTTTCTATTGCTCTCGTTATTTTTTCACCTACAACGGAACCCATGCTCCCCATCATAAAATTGGAATCCATTACGCATATGACACAATTTTCACCCATTATTTTCCCTTCGCCTGTTATTACAGCCTCCTTTTCACCGCTATTTTGCATTGCGGTTTCAATCTTTTCCATGTAGCCGGGAAAATTCAATGCATCAATTGTTTTTAAATCCGTATCGTATTCTATAAATGTTCCCTTGTCTATTGTGGAATCAATTCTATCTCTGGCTGCCATTCTGGGATGGCTTATTTCGGCGGGATTTTTTATATCGTTACCGGGAGTCTTCCCGGGAGTTTTTTCAAAACTATCTATAGCTACAGTCCTTATTTTATTGTCAACGTCTTTATATAACATCACTGTTGCGTACTTCTTTTTACCAAAAAGATCTTTGAGCATTTTGCATCTCCTTCCATCTGTACCCTATCACTGGATAATTCTTTCTATAAATAAGGTGTCTATCTTGTTTGCCAAAAAATTTTTATTGTTCAATATCTGTTTCTGAAAATCGATATTTGTATCTATACCTGTAATAACCATCTCATCCAAGGCTCTTTTCATCCGACTTATGGCTTCGATTCTGTCTTTTCCCCATACTATGAGTTTGCCGATCATGGAATCATAAGTGGGCGGGACGACATACCCACTATAAATATGACTATCCACTCTGACACCATAACCCCCGGGAGCAAAGTAATCTTCTATCGTCCCCGGGCAGGATCTGAATCCGTTTTTGGGATCCTCGGCATTTATCCTGCATTCAATGGAATGGCCGTTTATTTTTATTTCGTCTTGGGAAATATCCAGCTTCTCCCCATATGCTATTTTTATTTGCTCCTTTACCAAGTCTATCCCTGTTATCATCTCCGTTATTGTATGTTCTACCTGTATTCTCGTGTTCATTTCAATAAAATAAAAATTATTATATTTATCCAGCAGAAATTCTACAGTCCCCGCATTTATATAATCTATAGCCTTGGCTGCCTTAAGTGCAACCTCACCCATTTCAGCTCTTAAATTTTCACCCATAATTACGCACGGTGCCTCTTCCAGGACTTTTTGATTCCCTCTTTGTAAAGAACAATCCCTCTCTCCTAGATGGATTACGTTCCCATAATTATCCGCCAGTATTTGGAATTCAATATGCCTGGGCCTTTCTATAAACCTTTCAATATATATGGAATCGTCATCAAAGGCCGCATTGGCCTCCATTTTAGCCACATTAAACCTGTCGATGAATTCCCCTTCGTTATTGACAACCCTCATGCCTTTGCCCCCTCCGCCGCCGGAGGCCTTGATTATAACCGGAAATCCGATTTTTTTGGCTATGTCGAATGCTTCCCGGGCATCGCCTGTGGAATTTTCGGAACCCGGTATAATAGGCACTCCTGCTCCCGCCATTATTTTTCTCGCTTCGGATTTGTCTCCCATCTTTTCCATATGTTCTTTTTTAGGGCCGATAAATTTTATACCGTTTTCTGTGCATGCATTCACAAATTTTGAATCCTCGGCAAGAAACCCGTAACCCGGATGTATTGCATCACATTTTGTGACCAGGGCTGTGCTGATTATATTGTCCATATTCAGGTAACTCTTTTTTGCCGGGGCAGGCCCTATACAGATTGCTTCATCCGCTATATGTACATGAATTGAATCCCTATCTATTTCCGAATATACGGCTACAGTCTCTATGCCCATCTCTTTACACGCCCTGATTATCCTGAATGCTATTTCACCCCTGTTAGCGATAAGTATCCTTTTAAACATAGTTTACCTCCTGATCAGCATCAAGGGTTGCCCAAATTCCACTATACCTTCATCTTCTGCAAATATTTCTATGACTTGCCCCTCGCATTCGCATTCAATTTCGTTCATTATCTTCATGGCTTCTATAATACACAGGGTTTGACCCCTTCGCACTATATCCCCTATATTTACAAAGGGAAGGTCATCCGGACCGGATGCCTTATAAAATACTCCCACCATAGGTGATTTTACAATATGGGTATCCTCATCAACAGTTAAACTTTTGCCATATTCTATTTCGCGGATTTCATTTTTAAATTCCTCAATGCCCGCACCTGTTGCCTCTGACAGCATATCCCTGCCACTCAAATCATCCGCAATTGATTTTATTACATTATTTTCACCGGCCATTTTTTTCGATATCATTATTTTAAGATCCTTTTTCTCTATTTCTATCTTTTCTATACTCGTTTTGTCCATTGTGGTCATAAGTTCTTTAATATCCTCTATATCCATTTGTATACCCCCTTGCCTGTTAACTGATACTAGTATCTGGTACTAGCAATTAATATTATAACATTATACCATATATATATACCGTAATGCAATATTTTGGATATTATTAAAAAATATATTTATGTTTTAATAATTTTCCCGCAAATTCACTGAATGTCATCCTTTCGGGGTGTATAATATGCTGAATTTACCTCGAGGTGATAAAAAATAATTGAAAGAAGGTGTTAATTATGGCGATTGCACGATTAAATGAGGTCAGAAGCGTATCTTGCAGGTTTATTACCGGCATCGATGACAAGGGAAAAGAAAAATATATGAGCAGAACTATTGCCAACTTTAAGACAGATGCCGATCTGGAGGATATCAACGAAACAGTACTCGCTGTCGCTTCTCTTTATCCTTATAACATCAAAATAGTAACATTGACCGAACGTTCGGAATTGGAAGAAGCTTAAAAACCTCCTTCCGACCAAACAACTGTTCAAAATTTTAAATAAAGGGGTGAAAATCAATGGACAAATATTTGCAGATGGTATTTAAAACAGATCAGGACAAAAAGGTGAATATCAAAGTTACTGTTCCCAGAGAAGATTTGGATGCTGCGGAGGTTAAAGATGTAATGGACACTATCATTGAAAACAATGTTATACATGCAGCTGCCGGGGACTTGGTAGCTATCGACAGGGCATATATTGTTGAAACCGACATAACTGAACTAGACCTGGATATAGAATAAAAAGTAAAGAGCCCGGGGGTAACTTCCCGGCTCTTTGATAATGAAAACAAAGGAGCGTGTTTATGAACATTTTTATAAAAAATGTTTTCCTGTTTTTCTTCATTTATTCCTTTTGTTTTCTGGGTGCATTTTCTAAGGATCTGCTGGATGCCTTTTTAAATAAAACTTCAAATATATTAATAGTTAAAATATTGCTCTCCGCATTTTTTATATCTATTATTATATACGGATTTTCAGAGTGGATTTTAATCAAGCTTCCCTGTAGATTTTTTACTGCCCTATGTTATACATCAGGTCTTGTCAGTTTTGAGTTGTTTGCTAAATATAATAATACGGAAGAGTTTATCAATTTAATTAAAAAATATGAGAAACTCAAAAATTTTTGCAAAAAATTAAAGTAGGTTGTAACGGGCGAGCAAAGCTCGCCCCTACTACTTTTTTGTCAACCCGGGTATCAAGAGTGTGACAAAATCCTAAGTGTGACAAATTGGGTACGTCCCCTTTTGTCACGCGTCCCCTTTTGTCACCCTTTTGTCACCGTCTGATGTCCCCTCGATACCATATATTCTTCTACCACCGCTCTTATGCCATTAAAGACCTTGATGTTTTCATCCAAACCCAATCCGTCGACGGTTAGGGTGTTTTGTTTGGTCATACCGTTTACGGCACCAACGTTAACTATGGCCTTCAGAAGTTTTTCCCCTGTCTCGGCACTATAAAGCAAATCTTTGTTAAAAAGTATAGACATGGCCGCAACTAGAGCGTGGGCCCCCCAATTAGACACCCCGGCCAATATCAAATAGTCTGTGGCAAATGAAGCAGCTATAATATCCCCATATGGAACATTATCAACCACGTAACGTCTTATCTTCCCCATCCCGATTTCATTTCCGCCATCACCGATACCGATTGTACACAAACCCCGTTTTTTAGCTTCTTTAAATAAACCGTCCATGCTGGGAACGAGACCGCTAATACATTCACCTGTCATGGAATACATCAAGCCATCGGCCGCTTCGCCCGGCCTTTCTATAGATATTAAACAATCAGGTTTATATTTATCTAATATGATTTCGTAAAAATCGGTTTTGTCATATTTATCGACTATCTCCAGGGTTGTTTCCAAACCTGCTAATTCCAAGGCAGTTTCGAGTATTTTTTCGGAATATATATCTGTAATAATAATTGCACTTTTCCCTAACATCTTTAAAGCCTTAGCAACCGAAACAGTGCCTATAGGCCCGTCGGTTTCACCGAATAATTTATCCTTAATCACGAATCCGGTAACAATTAAGACAGTATCCGCCTTTTTTAATGATGTAGCCGCTTTTTCGAGCTCCCCGATTAAATTGACGCCTTCCATTCCTCTTCTATCCAGATTATATGTTATAACCTTTTCTAGCTTTTTGAAATAATCCATAGTAAAAGTTCCCCTTAATACCTTCATTATCTATTAGAACCGTGAGCGGGGAATGAATTCCCCGCTACGCCGTTCTGCTGTTAAGCTTGTAACGGAAAATGAATTTTCCGCTGCAATGGCAAATAAAGTGTCCCTCTGCAACACCACACAATGCGGCAAACAAAGCGTCCCCTTGCCGCACGCAATGTGGCAAACAAAGCGTCCCCTTGCCACACGAAAAATGTGGCAAACAAAACGTCCCCTTGCCGCATTGAAGC
>JAAYPJ010000053.1 GCA_012519835.1 Clostridiales bacterium
GATGGGCAGACGTTAATGTTATTTTCAGAATTTAAAGACGATCACTATTATCGAGCATTTCCGTTGGTTAAATAATGGGGGGATACTTATGTTGATTAAAGATATGTTTGCTAAACCGATTGACAGGGATATTCAGGGCGTGGTTAAGGTTGGACAAGATGATACCTCAGTTATAAAAGGGGAATTGGAAGAGTATGTGGTGACCAATGAGTTACAGAGGCATTTTAGGGATTTTTTTGAAAGTTACAGGAAAGGAATTCACGGGGATACCGATAAAATGGGTGTCTGGATTTCAGGTTTTTTCGGAAGTGGTAAATCCCATTTCCTAAAAATTTTATCGTATTTGTTGGAAAATTGTATGGTGGATGGTAAGAGAGCATTAGATTATTTTTTAGATGAAAATAAAATTAAAAACCCCGCAGTTGTAGCTGATATGACATTAGCATCATCGGTCCCGACGGATGTAATATTATTTAACATCGATTCAAAAAGTGAAACATCCGGGAAAAAAGATAAAGACACCATACTCAATGTTTTTTTAAAAGTATTTAATGAGAAGATGGGGTATAGCACAAACCCCTACGTAGCCGATTTAGAAAGGCATCTGGACAAAGAAGGATTATATGAAACCTTTAAACAAAAGTATAAGGAAATTACGGGTGATGATTGGGTAACATCTCGGCACAAATTTAATTTCTTTAAGGATAGAGTAGTTAAAACTCTGGTAGAGATGGAATATATGGTTTTAGAAACAGCAAATGATTGGGCAAGAAGTACAATAAAACCTTATGAAATAAGTGTGATTAGCTTTGCCCAAATGGTACATGAGTATCTGAAATCTAGGGAGAACAACCATCATATTGTTTTTTTGATTGATGAAATGGGGCAATATATAGGCAGCAACTCCGATTTAATGTTAAATCTTCAAACTATAACAGAGGATTTAGGCACTTTGAGCCGGGGCAAAGCATGGGTTATCGCAACGTCACAACAGGATATAGACTCCGTAACAGAAGTTATAGGCGGGGATTTTTCAAAAATACAAGGTAGATTTGATACCAGAATAAGCCTGACGTCCGCCAATGTAGACGAGGTAATCAAACTCAGAATATTGGATAAAACCGAGACTGCAAACAAAACATTATCGGTACTTTACGAAAACAAAGAAACAATTATCAGAAATCTGATAACTTTCAGTGATATAGCAGAAAAGAAACTGTACGCAGATAAAAAGGATTTTTGCAGGGTATACCCATTTATACCGTACCAATTCAATCTTCTGTCCAGTGTATTAACTTCTGTCAGACAACACAGCTCCAGCGGTAAACATTTGTCAGAGGGCGAACGTACCATGCTGGCATTATTCAAAGAAAGCGCAGAAAAATTTATGGGCTATGAAGATGGGACAATCATACCCTTTAATATATTCTATGATGCTTTGGACAGGTTTCTCGATCACAGTCATTCGGTAGTCGTTTCCAGAGCCCTGGAGAATAATTGTATAAACCCGGATAAAGAAAAGGATAATTTCAATGTAAATATCTTAAAAACTCTATTTCTGATTAAATATGTTAATGAAATTGAGGCCAACATAGATAATATAACCACCTTGATGGTCTCTAATATAGACGATGACAGAAGGGTATTGAAAGAGAAAGTACAGGAAGCCTTGGATATTTTGGTTGGCCAAATGTTGGTGCAAAAAAGTGGGGATATTTATATATTTTTGACAGATGAAGAACAGGAAATAAATCGCCTGATAGAAAAACAGGATGTAGAAATCACGGATGTGATCGGAAAAGTATCGGAAATAATTTTCGCTGATATTTATTTTGAAGAAAAAGTAAAGGTACAAGGCTTTAAAAATCGCTATGCTTTTGGATTCAATAGGGAAGTGGATAATTTACCCTATAAGAGTACTCAAAAATTTGATTTTGGGGTTAAAGTTATCACACCTAATTCCGAATACAACGGCCAGGATAGCACCTTGCGGATGTTGAGTAGCAAAACCCCGGATGTTTATATAGATTTACCTAATGACGCGGAATTTATAAATGAACTCAGGCTATCAATGAAAATAGAAAAGTTCTTAATTTCACCGTCTTCAAGTAAATTTCCCAAATTTGAAGAAATAAAAGCAACAAAACGTAGGGAGATGAATGAACATCAAGATAGGGCAAAATTATTCTTGCAACAATCATTAAAAGCAGCTTCATTTTATATCAACGGTGATTTATTAGAATTAAACAGTAAGGATTTTAAATACAATTTGACCGAGGGTTTAGAAAGGATAGTAACTACAGTTTATCATAAGCTGAATTATATAACTCATACTATGGATGAGGTAGATATTTATAATTTATTTAAACAAAACAGTTCTGAACAGATAAATTTGGACGGAGAGACCATACCTAACGAAAATGCCGTGAGAGAGGTATTGAATCTTATACAGATCC
>JAAYPJ010000054.1 GCA_012519835.1 Clostridiales bacterium
GGATTGGGTTAGGTCATAAAGGTTTTTTATTTGAAGGGAGCTGTTGGAACCATCAAAATTTCAAACCGCGATGAGAGTGTAATATACAGATATTTTAAATATACGATGTGACGCATAATTAGACAAACCTGCAACATCTTACCGGACTATCCCAGTATTTCCACATCATCACAATTTTTGATTATTTCCAGTGCCTTTTCCATTTTATCATCGTTTACCCTTATCACGAAAGCATACCTGCCAAAATTGACTGGCATACATGTATAGGCATATTCCACATTTATGCCGTATTGATAAAGCATATCTATAAAACCGTACATGGAACCGCTGATATCTTGGATTTCTATGGCTATTACATCTGTTATGTTTACTCTGAAATTGCTCTCCCTGAAGGCTTCAACAGTTTTATCCGTATCATCAACAATCAATCTTAAAACTCCATAATCAGCGGTTTCCGCTATAGTCAACGCTCTTATGTCTATATTGTTATCTGCCAATAATTTTAGGACATCTCTCAAACGGCCCTGTTTATTCTCTAAAAAAATCGATACTTGCTTTTTGATAAGATCACCCCTCACCCTTATTTTGATACCTATATCATTACTATGGAAGTCCTACATTTTTGTCATCTGAGATGGACAGTATAAAGTTTGACCCTCGAAGGATCTGTATTTTATAGTTTTCGCTTGTCTATAACCCTTATCGCTTTACCTTCGCTCCTTGGGATTACTTTTGGCTCAACAAACCTGATTTTAGCGGATACACCCAAAACCGAATGTATTCTATTCTTGATTCTTCTTTCTAATGCTTCTAATATACTTATTTTATCAGAAAATGACCTTTCCGATAACTCTACCAATATTTCTAATACATCCAAACTTCCGTCCCGTGTAACAATCAGTTGATAATGGGGTTCCACTTCTCCGATTTCTAAGAGTACACTTTCCACTTGGGATGGAAATACATTGACTCCCCTTATTATGAGCATATCGTCTGTTCTGCCCGAAATCTTTTCCATGCGGACATGGGTTCTCCCGCACTCGCATTTTTCTTCAGTCAGTCTTGTAATATCCTTTGTTCTGTACCTCAAAAGGGGTAACCCCTCTTTTGTTATTGTGGTAAATACGAGTTCCCCTTCTTCACCGTAGGGGAGAGGTTTTAGGGTAACAGGATCAATTATTTCAGGTATGAAATGTTCTTCCCATATATGCAGACCGTTTTGACATTCGCATTCTATAGCAACTCCCGGTCCCATTATCTCCGATAGGCCGTATATGTCGTAAGCCTTGATATTTAATTTTTTTTCTATTGTTGCTCTCATACCTTCAGACCAGGGCTCTGCTCCAAATATACCGGCTTTTAAAGATATGTCGGAAAGATCTATCCCCATTTCTTCAATCGCTTCTGCCAGGTAAATAGCATAAGAAGGTGTACAACATAATATTGTTGCCCCAAAATCTTTCATGAGCATTATTTGTTTTTCAGTGTTTCCGCCCGACATGGGGATTACCGAAGCTCCCAATCTCTCTGAACCGTAATGGAGCCCCAGCCCCCCGGTAAAAAGTCCATAACCATAAGACACCTGGACAATGGAATTGCTGTCGGCTCCTGCACATACCATTGAACGCGCTACAATTTCGGACCAGATTGCTATATCATTTCTTGAATAGCCTACCACCGTCGGTTTTCCTGTTGTCCCGCTGGAAGCATGGATCCTCACTATTTGTGACAAGGGCCTTGCAAACAATCCATAAGGGTAGTTATCCCTTAAATCCTGTTTTGTTGTAAAAGGGAGGTTTGCCAAGTCATCCAATGATTTTATGTCTTCCGGCATTATCCCGATTTTTTGGAATTCATTCCTGTAGAAAGGCACATCATGGTAAAGCCTCGAAACTAATTGTTTCAGGTTTTCCAGTTGAAGTTCCTTGAGTTCTTCCCTGTTCATACATTCCTTGGTTTTATTCCAATACATTTTTTGCTTGATTTTTAAAACCATAACAATTCCTCCTATTTTCGATCAATAAATCCATCAATTTTATTGTCCGGCGTATTCTCAATTGATTAAAATTGGGAATATAAAAAGCCCCTATCCATTAAAGGACGAGGGGCTAACCCGCGGTACCACCTTGATTGACCGACATTTGTACGGTCCACTCAATTAAGAATACATAACCTATTGTTTTTATATTCCTTTCTACTAACGTAAGAATAACGATCAAGCCTACTGTATATTTCAGCCGATTACTTATGAGGGAACTTCACCAAAAACTCCAATTATCGGTTTCCACCTGTTCCGATTCTCTGCAAATTTTCCTAGTGGCTACTTTCCTCAATCATTGTATTTGTTTTTATAAATCTTTTAAATATTATATTCGTTTTCGGGGCACTTGTCAATTATTTTAGGCTGTTTTTGGGCTGTTTTAAAATTCATAAACATCTTTTCTACGGCTTATGTTGATCATAATTATTATAAGCCTCGTGTCATCTATTTTTGCAATAATTCTATATACTCCTACACGATATCGCCAGTAACCTTTTTTTTCGCCTGATAACGCCTTACCCTGTTTTCGCGGTTCCTCGCAGTTTACCAAATTGGTTTTTAACCATGATAAAATTATTTTCCTTTGTGAATGGTCAATCCGCTTTAAGGCCTTATCCGCTTTATTTGTAAACACTACTTTATATTTCATCTTTGAGCCCCAAATCATTCACAACCTCATCAAAGGTTTTATATTCAATCCCACCTGCCTTTTCGTCTGCTTCATATTCAGCTATAACACGTAAATCATATTCATCTTCTATCTTTTCAAAAAAGGCAGTTTTAATGGCATCCGACAGGCTCACACCAAGCCAATTAGCATAGTTTTCCATTATTTTTTTCTCTTCGTCGGTAACCCTCAAGGACACATGCGCCATAACTATCACTCCTTACTGTTTACTGATGTAATACAATTGTAACACATGAATAGGCAACAAACAATCAGAATTTTGTTTATGTTTATTGCATAGACCGACGTTTGCTTGCACAAAATAACCCCGAGGTGATAAAATTATGAAAAAAATCGGAATAGAAGAAGGTTTAACAAATATAGCTGATTTTCTAACGGATGAGGGTTATTCTGTGAAACAATTAAGCGGTTCGATGGATGAAAACTTATCGTCGCTTAGAAATTTTGACGCCATTGTTATATCGGGGCTTAACACAAATATGTTTGGATATGACAATGTAAAGGCCAATGCATCGATAATAGATGCAGACGGTTTAACACCGCAGGAAGTAAGGAATATGATTGATAGTCAAATTGATACATAATA
>JAAYPJ010000055.1 GCA_012519835.1 Clostridiales bacterium
ACATTTGGTTTATATATTCAGATTGGCCATAATTATATCCATATCAGCTGTTTTGTCGTTATTCCTTGGGAATTTTGGTTTCAGTAAGGAAAGTATAATTATGGTGTTTCTGATCGGTGTATTGATTATCACTGTAGTTACCAGCGGATATTTTTATGGAATTACGGCCTCAGTGGTCAGTGTCCTGGTTTTTAATTATCATTTTACCGTGCCGGTTCATACTTTTATAATTCATAACAGTAATGACGTTGTTTTAATGCTGGTTTTTTTAGGAGCATCGATCATATCGGGGACAATGACAAAAAGGTTCCAGAGACAATTGTTGATATCTAAACAAAATGAGAATACCGCTAAATTATTGTACAAGGTCACGGAAAGTTTTATAAATGTTGAAGGCCAGAAAAACATTCTGTTGAACGGTATTAACTATATATATCAAAACACCAATCATATAAGCAGGGTTATTTTGTCCGATTCAAATGAGGTATTTATAGATAATAGCAGGGAATTTAACACGGACAATAAGGAGATTATTGAATTCCCAATCAAAGGCCTTTCAAAACAAATCGGGATAATGCAGGTCATATGTGACAGAGAAGGCGAAATTTGGGAGCATGAGCTTTTAATAAAGGCCGTAACAAATCAAATGGGGCTTTTTCTTGACAGAGAATATATACGTAATGAACGGGAAAATATATGCATGGCCATGGAAAGGGAAAAGATGAGAAGCAACTTACTCAGGTCAATATCCCACGATTTAAGGACCCCATTAACCGGCATCATAGGTGCCAGCGGGGTTATACTGGAAAACATTGACCAATTAGAAACGGGTATTATCGAGAAATTGGTATTAACCATTAACGATGAAGCGAACTGGTTAAATAATTTAGTCGAAAACATATTAAATATGACCAAGATTGAGGAAGGCAAGCTTGTTATAAATAAAAATCATGAGGTTGTCGACGATGTGGTTTATGAAGCCATAAGCCATGTATCAAAACTTTCCCAAAAAAGAAGTTTTAACATAACTGTTCCCGATGAGGTTATAACTGTTTTGATTGACGGAAAGCTTATTGTCCAAGTTTTAATAAATCTTTTAGAAAATGCGATAAAATATACCGAGGACGATGGCAATATATGTATAAGGGTGTATCCCGAGGATAATAACATCATATTTGAGGTTGAGGATGATGGTACGGGAATAGATAACAGCATAAAGGATTTGTTGTTCGAGGGGTTTGTAACACAATCGAGTAAGGTTATTGACGGGAGAAGGAGTATGGGTCTCGGATTATCAATTTGTAAGGCCATAGTAGAGGCCCATGGCGGCTGTATTTTTGCGGAAAATATTATAACAGGCGGTGCTTTATTTAAATTTTCAATACCTTTTGAGGAGGATCGACAATGTATGACAGCCCCAGAATACTGATTATCGAGGATGATAAGTATATACAGAGTTTTATATCATTGTCCCTGAAAACGAACGGGTATGTTTTTGATAGGGCAAGTACCGGAATTGAGGGTATATCTTTATTTAACAATAATCATCCGGACATTATATTGCTTGATTTAGGATTACCTGATATAGACGGGATAGAAGTTATAAAACTGATCAGGGAAAATTCTGAAATACCTATACTGGTAGTCTCCGCAAGGGGGCAGGAAAGCGAAAAAATTGCCGCTCTGGACGCAGGTGCCGACGATTATATATCAAAGCCGTTCAATATGGGCGAGTTAATGGCCAGAATAAGGGTTGCGCAGCGTAAATTAAAGAGGGAAATACATGGGGATAATGTCCGCATTTTTAATCTTGATTACCTAACCGTCGATTACGAAAAACGGCAGGTATTGATTGATAATAAAGAAATACATTTGACACCCATAGAATATAAACTGTTGTTGCTGTTAATAGCAAATAAGGGCAAGGTTCTTACTCATAATTATATACTCAAAGAGGTCTGGGGGTACGGCGAAACCGGTGATTCAAGAACAATCAGGGTTTTTATGGCGAGTTTGAGAAGGAAAATAGAAAAAGACAAATCCCGCCCGCGATTTATATTTACCGAGGTTGGTATCGGGTACAGGTTTGCGGATGAATGATGTGTAAAGAAGTAATAGGGTCAGGCTTGAATAATTTACTTATTATGACAGGATAATCATGATAATAAATAAATTATTCAAGCCTGACTCCATTTATGGTGTATAATAGTTATTAATTGAGGGGGTGCAACTATGCTGGAGAACATCAACAAAAAGATAACCGAGATAGAAGAAAACCTGAGGAAAAGGCGGGAATTTTCCGATATATTAGAACAAAAACAACAAGAATTGAGCAAGGCGCAAACCGGAAGAAGGGAACTCAGCAAAGCCCTGAACAAAAAAGAGAGACAAATAAAGAGATTACAATCGCCAAGTGTTATAGGTTTAATTTTTAGGAGAGAGGACATAGACCTTCAGGAAGAATTGCGACAATACGACATTATAAAATCTGAGTACGAAAATTGTGCGGACTCTATTACCGATATTGAAAAAGATATTAATTTTTATAAGGAACAGATAGAAAATTATCATTCATTGGATTCGGATTATGATGATCTGATTAGAGAAAGGCAGGATTTAATATTAAGCAAAAATGACAGTACAGCCCGTGAATTAAGGGGTTATTTAGACGAGATATCTGAAAAGGAATCGAGCGCTAGGAGTATTAGGGAAGGTATTTCAGCTTGTAATAGGGCCCTTCCGTCTTTGGCAAGAGCTATAGGAAACATGGAAAGCGCCAGGAGTTGGGGCATATGGGATATAATGGGGGGTGGTTTCCTGTCTACTGCCGTGAAACATTCCAGGATAGATAATATGAGGCAGGAAATAAAAGGTGTGGAAAGGGAAATTAGGGCCCTCAATACCAATCTGTCTTATATTAATTTGCCATCTGATATGGATATCGAAATAGGAGGGTTTGCTACATTTGCGGATTATTTTTTCGATGGGCTGTTTGCGGATTTATTCGTACAGGGCAAAATAAAGGATTCTCTGAATAAATTAAGGGATACTTATGATAAAATAAATAGAATAAAGGATGCATTGCAAACAAAGTTGGAGGAACTGAATAGGGAATTGAGGGATTTAAGAGATAAGGCGGACAATTTGGAGCGCAATATATAAGGAAGGAATGAACATAGGATGAAAAAAGAAACAATTTGTATTCACGGGGGTTACAGTCCGAAATCGGGAGAACCCAGGGTTTTGCCCATAGTTCAAAGCACAACCTATCAATATGGGGATCCTGATTATTTGGCCGATATATTTGATTTAAAGGCGACGGGACATATGTATACCAGAATCAGCAATCCTACAACAGAGGCTTTAGAAGAGAAAGTCAGCTTACTGGAGGGAGGGGTCGGGGCTTTGGCCGTATCCTCAGGACAGTCGGCCACTCTGTTGTCTCTGCTGAATATATGTTCCAGCGGCCAACATATAATAACGGCGTCAAGTTTATACGGTGGAACCGTGACTTTGCTGTCGACAACATTTAAAAAGTTGGGGATTGAAGTAAGCTTTGTCGACCAATCCCTGGAAATCGAAGAACTTCTGAAATATGCCAGACCGAACACCAGGGCTGTTTTTGCAGAAACAATAAGCAACCCGGGGACTGAGGTATTGGATATTAAGAAGATGTCCGAGGTGGCAAAGCAAATAGATGTTCCGTTGATTATAGACAACACTATTGCTACCCCTTATTTATGCAGTCCCTTTGAGCATGGGGCGAACATAATAACACATTCTTCAAGCAAATACTTAGACGGACATGCCATCAGTTTGGGCGGTATAATAATCGATGGCGGTAATTTTAACTGGGATAATGGAAAGTTCCCGGAATTAACGGAACCGGATCCAAGTTATCATGGCATAAGATATGTGGAAACATTTAAAGAGCAGGCTTATATTGTCAAAGCCAGGATGCAGCTTTTGAGGGATATGGGAAATAACATGAGTCCCTTCAATGCTTTTTTAACGAATCTGGGCATGGAAACCCTTGCTCTCAGGATGAGAAAGCACAGCGAAAACGCACTTGCCCTTGCGCAATTCTTGGAATCACATCCTAAAGTGGCCTGGGTATCATACCCCGGATTGGAAAGCCACAAGGATCACGAATTGGCAAAGCGGTATTTATCTTTGGGTGCAAGCGGATTATTAACCTTTGGTGTCAAAGGTGGAAGGAAAGAAGCGGGTGAATTTATAAGAAATATCGATCTGGTAAGTTTGGTAGTACATTTAGGTGATGTAAGGACTTCAGTACTTCATCCTGCTACAACAACCCATAGACAGTTGACGGATGAAGAACTCAGAGCCGCAGGCATAGGTCCTGAAATGATAAGGGTCTCCGTAGGTATAGAGGATACAGGAGACATAATAGAGGATTTCAGGAAAGCACTGGGCGAATAACGCGTTGGGCAGAAATGCCACAAGGGATTGAGAGGGAAACACCGGGGACGGTTTGAGATGGCAAACAAAACGTCCCCCTGCCACATGTTATGGCAAACAAAACGTCCCCATGCCACATCTCTTTAATGCATTGGGAACCGTCCCCAGTGCATCCTTATCTACTCATTGATTATAACTTCATATTCTTTCTTTAATTCGTTGGTTTTATCGATATAAGCCCTTTGTTGTTTTGTGGTGGTTAATTGTTGCTTCAGTTGATCCTTAATTTCATCGAAGGTTTTTATGGTTCCCTCTTTTTTGTCCACCAATTTGATGATATGATAACCAAAATCGGTTTTAACAGGACCGCTAATTTCTCCTATTTCCATATTAAATGCAACTGCTTCAAATTCAGGTACCATTTTCCCTTTTTCGAAATATCCCAAATCACCACCTACAACGTTGGTAGGACAGTGTGAATACTTTGAGGCGGCTTCCTCAAATGACAATCCGTCATCAATTTCTTTTGCAATTTCTTTGGCTTGTTTTTCATCGCTAACGAGTATATGGCTTGCTTTTACAGTTTCGGACTCTGTGAATATATGTTTGTTTTTGTTATAGAAATCCGAGAGCTCATTTTCGGTCACTGTAATATCTCTTAACAGTCTAAGTATCGCAAACTGTTTCAAAAAGTCATCATGCATTTTTTTAGCTTCTTTTACAAAGGCCTCATTTTTATCAAGTCCATTTTTGATTGCGTCAAGATAGATTAATTCTTGAGCAATCAAATCATTCAATAGTTGTTTTCTACCCTCTTCGGTGTCAAAATGTGCCGCTTTGTTGGGATCGAAACTGCCTAGAACCAGATTGACGTCCTGTTCCGTTATTTCCTTACCATCAACTATAGCCAGTATCTTTTTATCCTCCATATAATGAATTCTCCTTTTTTGGATTTGTCTTTGTTCTTAACAATCATAACAGAAAAAATCAGATGTGTCCATTAAATGAGAGGTGGGATGTGAGAGGTGGGAGGTGAGAAATTGGATGTGGGAGGCGAGAGGCGGGAGATGGGATGTGGGAGGTGGGATGTGAGATGTGAGAAGTGGGAGGTGGGATACTGGAGATGGGAGACGGGAGGTGGGAAATTGGATGTGAGAAGTGGGAAGTGGAAAATGAGAAACATGAACGAGTGGTATGAAGAGAAAAAATTTGAAAAGGGGAATATAAAATTTGTGCAGGTAAGTTTCGGGAGTATGAAGGATTAGTAGAAAATATATCGAATATGTCTTCATATCCAACATATTTCTTACATGTATGACTTTAATTGACATCATAACTAGTGTGGAATAAATAATATTCAGGGGGGATTCACCATGAAATATTTATTGTACTTTTTGCATTCTTGGCTGGCATTTATTACTTCTCTGAGGTTCCTATGTTACAGGCCAACTATCAGGCAGCAAATCTCACTTACGATGATATATGGGGTGGGGGTAATTGTTTTAAGGGGTATGTATAACTTTTTTAAAGTGCCTTTTGGCACACACACCATTTTGTTGGCTATTTTAAGTATAGTTTTGTTCAAGATTATATTTAAGGAGTTTAATTGGCAAAAATCCATATATACAGCTTTAATTGCTTTCATTATTATGCTGATTGTCGAAGCGTTTGCAGTGCTGCCTATTATGAAATTATTTGATTTAACTGTCGATAAAATAGAAACGGACAAAGTTTTAAACATGTATATAGGTGTATTATCAAATTTACTTTTAATTTTGATATATATCATATCTGTTATAAGGGATTTAAATATACGGCAAAGAGGTTTTAAGCGGTATCATAACGGGATCAATCAGCAATAGATAAAATTTGGTCCAGATGTAGTTGTACAATTGCTGACAGTCACACAAACTTTATGTAGAAGGTGAATAGATAATGAAATCCGGGGTACCAAAATTCAGTTCAGGGAATAAAAAAGAAAGTATAAAGGTCATATTTTTAGCACAAACATTCCTTATAATGGCGGTTACATTTTATTTATGTTTAACTAAATGGGGGATGATAGATGGGCGGTATTACACTATCGGTATAGATGTAATGTTAGTAATACTGTTTATACTGAGTGGATTGGTTGGGGTAGGTTCTATTTATTTATTTAATGAAATGGTATATTTAATAGAAATAGACAAAGAACATGAAATACAAAAAATTCAAATTATGCAGATGCAGGAATCCAACGAGTTGTTGAGAATACAAAAACATGATTTTTCAAATAATCTACAGGTATTATGGGGCCTGTTAAGCTTGGGAGACGTAGAAAAGGCAAAGGAATATTTAAATAAATATAGTGATAGGCTCAATATAGACGAAAAAGAATTGATAAAACTCAACAGGATATCCTGTACATATTTGTATACCTTATTGTTGAATAAGGCATATAAATGCAAAAATAAGGGAATTGAAATTGATTATTACATACAGCCCTCTGTTTCATTAGAAGGGTTCAATCCGATTGACATAGTTAATATATTGGGAAATTTACTAGATAATGCCATATACGAAGTCGAGAAATTGGAGATCGGATGTGGCTCTATTATCGTGGATATTTGCTGTGATGAAAAGGAATATATTTTCTGTGTTAACAATAAAGGTACTATCATACCTGAAGAAATAATGGATGAAATATTCGAAAAGGGTTTTACTACCAAAGACAGTGAAGGAGAAGGACTTGGGTTATATAATGTGAAGGAAACAGTGAAAAAATATAACGGTGAAATACATGTAAAAAGTGATGCTTGTATTGGAACCAGTTTTAGTATTCGCATACCCAGGAAAATGGCGGGAAAAGATGTTTTGTTGAAAAAAACTACAGGCAGAATTTGAACTTTCAGTCAGATCTAATAGTTGCACTAAATATTGTTTTAAATTTTGTAGTTGTATACTTCCCTCTTTTTATATATAATAGTAATAATATACTTATTTGTATGCAGGATGAAGGATCGTTTATTGCACAAAGAGTACAATTAAGGGGGAATGTAAATTGGCGAGAAAAATGAGAACAATGGACGGCAATACAGCCGCTGCTTATGTTGCTTACGCGTTTACAGATGTAGCTGCTATATATCCCATCACACCGTCTTCGAATATGGCAGAGCATGTTGATGAATGGAGTGCTAAGGGGCAAAAAAATATTTTTGGGCAAACAGTACAGGTAACTGAAATGCAATCTGAAGCGGGAGCTGCCGGTGCTGTTCACGGGTCTTTGGCTACCGGCGCTTTGACTACCACATTTACCGCATCACAGGGTCTGCTATTGATGATACCCAATATGTATAAAATTGCAGCCGAACTATTGCCGGGGGTGTTTCACGTGAGTGCTCGTGCACTTGCAGGCCATGCACTTTCTATATTCGGTGACCATTCCGATGTGATGGCTACGAGACAAACAGGTTTTGCCTTGCTTGCTTCCGGGGGTGTCCAGGAAGTTATGGATTTGGCAGGAGTGGCCCATTTGGCCGCCATAAAAGGGAAGATTCCTTTCATAAGTTTCTTTGACGGTTTTAGAACTTCACACGAGATGCAAAAAATCGAGGTATTGGAATATGATGAATTTGCAAATCTTGTAGACTGGGACGCTGTCAAGGAATTCAGAAATAGCGGACTGAATCCGGAACGTCCATGCTTAAAGGGTTCGGCCCAAAATCCGGATATTTATTTTCAGGCTAAGGAAGTCGCAAACAGTTATTATACACCTATCCCGGATATAGTGAATGATTATATGAAGGAAATAACCAAACTGACCGGGAGGAAGTATGCTCCGTTCGTATATTATGGTGCAGAGGACGCGGAAAACATTATTATTGCGATGGGTTCGGTGACATCTGCAACAGAAGAGGTTGTAGACTATCTGAACGCAAGAGGAGAAAAAGTAGGTTTGATAAAAGTACATCTCTACAGACCTTTTTCAGAAAAATATTTCTTTGACGTTCTACCGAAGACAGTTAAAAGGATTGCTACACTCGACAGAACCAAAGAACCCGGTTCACTGGGAGAACCGTTATACCAAGATATCAAGACCCTGTTCTTTGACAAAGAAAATGCCCCATTGATAGTGGGGGGAAGATACGGGTTAGGTTCTAAGGATACCACACCGGCCCAAATCAAGGCTGTGTTTGATAACCTTAAGTCGGAAGAACCCAAAAACGGGTTCACAATCGGTATAATAGATGATGTTACACATACATCTTTGCCTACAGAAAAGAATGTTATAACAGCCCCGGAAGGAACAATCAGATGCAAGTTTTGGGGCTTGGGCTCCGACGGCACGGTGGGGGCAAACCAAAGTGCTATACAGATTATCGGTGACAACACGGATATGTATGCCCAGGCATATTTTGCTTATGATTCCAAAAAATCCGGCGGGCTCACGGTTTCACATCTGCGTTTCGGCAAGCAACCCATTAAATCTACCTATTTGATTGATGAGGCAGATTTTATTGCTTGTCATAACCAAGGATATGTATATATGTATGATCTGACGGAAGGACTTAAAAAAGGCGGAACATTTTTATTGAATTGCACCTGGTCGCCTGAAGAGTTGGATGAAAAACTGCCTGCATCACTTAAAAAGTATATCGCTGATAATGATATCAATTTTTATACAATCAACGCAACCAAAATAGCATCCGAAATCGGTTTGGGCGGAAGAATCAATATGGTTATGCAATCTGCATTTTTCAAATTGGCAGAGGTTCTTCCGCTGGAGGACGCTATTAAATATTTAAAACAGGCAATTGTGGATTCCTATGGATTAAAAGGGGAAAAAGTAGTACAGATGAATTATCAAGCTGTGGATCATGGCTTGGAATCGCTGGTTAAAATAGATGTGCCCACAGGTTGGAGTGACGCGGAAGATGAGGCTGCTGCTACAGTGGCGGTGGATGAACCCGATTTTGTTAAAAATGTATTGAGACCTATGAGTGCGCAAAAAGGTGACCGTTTGCCTGTGAGCACCTTTTTGGATAGACCTGACGGTGAGTTTCCGCTCGGGGGCTCGAAATTTGAAAAACGCGGGGTAGCCATCAATGTGCCGGAATGGCATAGCGAAAACTGTATACAATGCAACCAATGTTCATATGTATGTCCCCATGCGGCCATCAGACCCTTTTTACTGGATGAAAAAGAAGTTAAAAATGCGCCCGAAGGCTTTGGAACAGTAAAGGCGATAGGTAGGGATTTTGAAGGATTGCAATACAGAATTCAAGTGAGTACATTGGATTGTACAGGCTGCGGAAGTTGTGTTGAGGTTTGTCCCGCAAAACAAAAAGCTATCACAATGATGCCTGCTGCACCGCAGATAGAAGCGCAAAAAGAAAATTGGGAATATGCTGTGACAGTTTCAGACAAATCCCATCTGACAAATAAATTTACAGTAAAAGGAAGCCAATTTTCTCAACCGTTGTTTGAATTTTCCGGTGCCTGTGCGGGTTGCGGGGAGGCGCCTTATATTAAATTAATTACTCAGCTGTTTGGGGATAGGATGCTAATAGCTAATGCTACAGGTTGTACCTCAATATTTGGTGGAAGTGCTCCAGCAATTCCATTCTGTGCGAATGCCGAAGGAAAGGGACCTGCCTGGGCCAATTCGTTATTTGAAGATAATGCGGAATATGGATATGGCATGTTTCTGGGTATCAAACAGATAAGAAATAAATTGAAGGACCTTATGACGGAGGCGCTTGAACTTGATATTGCAGATGAATTAAAGGATGCTTTCAGGGCTTGGTTAGAAGGAAAAGATAATGCAAAAGCATCCGAAGAAGCTACTCATAAAATGTTGCCTTTACTTGATGTGGCAAAAGGTAATGCTATTATAGACGAAATAATTGACAAGAAAGATTTTTTGATTAAGAAATCCCAATGGATAATCGGCGGAGACGGTTGGGCTTACGATATCGGATTTGGCGGACTGGATCATGTAATCGCTTCCGGGGATGATGTGAATATTCTTGTATTGGATACAGAAGTTTATTCGAATACAGGAGGGCAGGCATCCAAAGCATCACCGACAGCTGCTGTTGCCAAATTTGCATCCGCGGGGAAAAGGACTAAAAAGAAAGATCTGGGTATGATAGCGATGACCTATGGTTATGTCTATGTAACACAGGTATCCATGGGCGCCGACCAAAACCAGTTGGTCAGAGCCCTAAAAGAAGCTGAGGCATATAACGGCCCTTCACTCATTATAGCTTATTCGCCATGTATCGCGCACGGTATTAAGGCAGGAATGGGCAAAACACAGGAACAAGGTAAAAAAGCTGTCGAAGCGGGATACTGGCACCTATACAGATATAATCCGACGTTAAAAGAGGAAGGCAAAAATCCGTTTATCTTGGATTCAAAAGAGCCTACAGCATCATTTAAGGATTTCTTGTTGAGCGAAGTGCGTTATGCCGCACTCACTAAAACCTTCCCCGAAATAGCGGATATGCTGTTTGATAAGGCCGAAGGGGATGCTAAGGAAAGATATGAATCATATAAACGTTTAGCGGAACAATAGAAAAACAAAAAGGGCTGTTGAATTAAATGTAGTATAATAGATATAGAATAAATGGTTTGATATAATCATTTATTCTATATCTTTTTTATTAATATTATAATAGAAAGGATAGCCCTTTGTCGCATTTGTCTAATTATGCGTCGTATATTTAAAATATCTGTATATTACACCCTCATCGCGGTTTGAAATTTTGATGGCTCCAACAGCTCCCTTCAAATAAAAAACCTTTATGACCTAACCCAATCCGACACTCAGGCTCATTCAGAGATGGTATTTACTGTTTGTTAATATCTTTATTGAATATACGGTATTCCGCTTATTGTTG
>JAAYPJ010000002.1 GCA_012519835.1 Clostridiales bacterium
AAGGAAGATATAATAGTCAAAGCCGAAACTACCCAACATATGGTATTAATTTTATGTTCATTTAAAAATTCAACCAATTTAAGCGGAAACATGAATAAGGTTTTTGGAATTATATAGGTTGTAGCCCCAAATTTCAGGGTTGGGCACAATTCTTTCAGACATGCGTCAAAATACAATGGAGTTTGGTTGCCAAACACCGTGCTCTCATTGAGCCCCAACACTTCCGATAGGGATTCGATGTAACTGATAACCGAGCGGTGACAAGCAACCACTCCCTTCGGGATACCGGTTGAACCGGATGTAAACACAACGTAGATTGGGTCCGTATCGATAGCAACATCCCTGATGTTCTGTATCAGATCTTCATCGATACTCGTTTTTATAATGTCGTCATAAAGATATATTTTTCCGTTATAATCGAATGTTTCTACAATTTCCTCGGTGGTTTCATCACAAATAATGGCCTTTGGATTTAAATTCTTCAATATCAACCCAATACGAAAACGAGGCATTTCCTCATCCACAGGAACATAAAAGTTGCCCCCATATACTGTACCGAAGAACGCCACAATCGCCTTCGGGTGCCTCGCCATAAATACCACAATCGGCTGTTTATAATGCCCCTGCTTATTTAAAAACGTGCCTATGGCCTTTCCTTGGTCATAAACTTCTCTGAAGGTAATACCTGTCTCTTCATTTGCATAAGCAATTTTATTGGGAAGTCGCTTTACGGTATGTTCTAAATATTCCAATACATTGTTTTGCATAGTTAATCTCCTTGTTTCTTGTGTGTGGTCAGTGTGGTCAGTGGGGACAGGTTCCTGTGACCACCATTAGTTACTAGTTTACCCTAGCTTTGTTTGGCCTTATGGTGGTCACAGGAACCTGTCCCCACTGACCTCCCCACTGACCACCGGTTTCTGTAACCTCTATAGATTTCTCGGATGTTCTAACGGTTCCAGCGGCGTTTCGGGGTACAGGGTTTGGTCGAATTTAAAATATTCCTTGCACCATTCAGAATATTCCAACACTTCCTCGTCTGTGCGCAAAAAGCATATATAATAGTGACCCCTCCTGGAAGGTGTGGTATCGAAATGGTACCAATCATCTCCAACCCTGACTAAATTCCAAGCATGAAAAGAAGAATCCGTGTCCCTGAAGACAACCATATTCCCAAAACCTGCCCTTGTCAACAGCGCCCTGGAAGTCGCATAGTATGTAAAACAATCACCCCTGCCGTTCTGTATCCCGCGGGCTGCTTCCTTTATCCAGTTGGTCTTATCCGAACCCCCTGTATATACAATATGCGTTCTTGTCCATCTGTAAATTGCCCACAGTCTGTCTATATCTGTCATATCTTCCTTAAATATATTTGCAAGAACCCTGTCGGCCAGTTCATTCAGTTCTTCCTCAGTTACAATATTTACGGGTCTTTCTATAACATTGATTGTTGCGGTCTCTGTTGTTGTGTTTCCTGCGGAATCCACAGCACTGTATACAACTTCATAGGAACCTATCTTTTTTGGATTTACACCGCTGCTGTCAATTTTTAAATCTATATTTTCGTCCCTGTTATCTGTAACGGTAACCCCCTGCCTATAGGAAATCTTTGTGCCTACATAAACGGTCTGATCCTGTACACCGATTATCACGGGTGATTCCGTATCTTTTTTTATACTAAGAAGCGCCTCTAACTGCGTCTTATTTCCGCTCGTATCTTCTAATATGATTAAAACCTTCTGACTACCGATTTTATTGAAATCGGGTTCCTCGGCAAAACATATATTAACATCCGTAGCATCTGTAACATTCTGTACAAATTCCTCTGCTCCCATTCTCTCATCCGCCCAAATTTCATGATTTATTGCCTTCCCTGTAGGAGCAATCGTGTCTTCTACTTCCACCTTTGAGGAATATACCTTTTTGCCCACTTGTATTTCCACGTCATAAATCCCGGGTGTACTTAAATCATTTTCAGATAAATCTATAACAAACATTCCACTATTTTTCTTATTCTTTATGAAATCGGAAACATTCAAGGCCCCTATCCCCGCTTCTACTGTAACAGTCCTTTTTACCTTGCTATCGAATAAATTGATCAGGATTGAAATCAGGGCTAGTATCACAAGGACACCAATTAGGATTTCTTTTTTTATTTTCCCATGTACAGGGCTCATATTACAGTCCCTCTCCCTCAAAAGCGGTGCTAGGCGCCAGGTTATCAGGTTATTGTAACCAGTACCAAGCACCAAATTATCACCAAATTCCGGGCAATAACTTGATAATTTGATGCCCGGCACCGGTGATTTCGCCGTATTCCTTCATTAAATATTAATGTTTTATAGAATGATTGTCAAGTTTACACGACCAAGGGGAGTAAACAAATTTGCAATGTTCGACTGCTGTTCTGTCCATCCCCGATAACAAAAATGTGAAACCTATATAATAACGATAAAAAAGTAGGGAAATACCCCTTCACACAATCTGAATATCCCCTACTTTTTATATATTTAAGTTGCGTCGTTCCCCTATCAACACAATCTTTTTGTCATAAATATGCTTTAGAAACACAATACTCAACATTAAAGATGCTATCTCGGCTATGGGAAATGACCACCATATAAGATTTATGTTTTTAAACAAGGATAATACATAAGCGGCAGGCAACAACACCACCAATTGTCTCGAAATAGCAGTGAGCAAACTCAGCAAAGCATTGCCGAAGGCCTGAAATATCGCACTTGCCACAACACTGATGCCTGCAAAAATATAGCTCAGACTGATAATGCGCAGTGCCGGGATTCCTATAGCCAACATATCCTCCGATGCTTTAAAAAGTGCCAGTATCCTTCCCGGTAATATTTGGATCAGGACTAAACCGAAGATCATAATACAAAAAGCATAAACAATGCCTAACCTAATAGTTCTTATAAGTCTTCCTTTGCTCCCCGCGCCATAGTTAAAGGCGATAATGGGAACCATGCCATTATTTAAACCGAAGACCGGCATAAATATAAAACTCTGCAATTTAAAATATATCCCGAAAACAGCAATGGCTGTGTAGGAAAACCTGTTTAAAATATTATTCATTCCGTAGGTTGTAACGGAGATAATAGACATCATGGCAATAGAGGGAATGCCCACGGAATAAATATCTTTGATAATTTTTAAGTTTGGCCTGAAGCCCCTCATATTTATGTTGATTTCCCTGTTTATTTTGAAATTAAAGATAACAACAAGGGCGGCTGCCGTTATTTGGCCGATAATCGTTGCTATGGCCGCTCCCGCTGTCCCCATTGCGGGCATTCCGAAATGTCCGAATATGAAAATAGGGTCAAGTATGATGTTAACAACAGCACCTGCTCCCTGAGCAATCATGGTGTAAAGGGTCTTCCCCGTAGATAATAATAATCGTTCAAACACAATATGAATAAATCTACAGATGGACCCTACACAAATAATACTCAAATAGGAAATACCGTATTCTATAATTTCCGTATCATCGATCTGGAATGTAAAGTAGGATTTGGAAAATAAAAGACCGAACGCCAAAAATATAACATAACTGATCAATCCCAGCAGTATACCATTGTTAGCCACATTGTTGGCTTTTTCAATGTTCCCCTCCCCAAGGGACCTGGAAAGAAAAGCGTTAATTCCTACACCTGTACCTACGGCAATGGCAATTATGAGATTTTGCACAGGGAAAACCAGGGAAACCGCTGTTAGGGCATTTTCACTGATTTGAGCTACAAATATACTATCTACAACATTGTAAAGTGCTTCTACCAACATAGATACCATGATGGGTAACGACATGTTTATAATCAATTTTTTAATAGGCATAACACCCATCTTGTTTTCGTTTGTCTGCAATGTTCTGTCTCCTTTGCGTTATGAAACTGAGTTTTTGAAACACCGGTGCCAGGCACCGGTAAATATCATGACAGAGGACTCATACCCGCCACCCTCTTCTCCAAGGATTTGAATATCACCTCTTTTGGCAAGTCTTTTCTGATCTTAAAAATTTGGTTCAGGGCAATTTCCGCACCGTAATCCATCCCCTGGCATCCTGCTAAAAGTATCAGGTCACCGGGTTTTGCCTTGGAGATAGCTTTCACTATCGCATCCGGCAATTCATCATACAAATCTACCTCCATATCGCCCTCATCCATCACTTTTTCAAATGCTTTGAGCTCTTCTTCCGTCACCCTGTCTTTGGAAGTCACATGAGACACACTCCTGGTCGCAATTATACTGTTTAATCCGAGTTTAGGGGCCCAGTTTACAATCGTTTCGGCGTTTTCTCTGTTTACAGTAGGCCCTCTTTCTCCCCTTATTGCATATACCAAATGAAGTTTTTCATAATCCATAAATTTTAACGTTTCCAAGGTAACATTTATATTTCCGACGTTGGCAAAATGATCGTCTATAATTTTGATATCGTCCTCAAATATAAATTCAAAACGTCTCTCTACACCTTCGAATGTTTTCAATGCATCCTGTATTGCGGGGACCTGTACATCACATAAAAGCCCGATTATGATGGCCACCATGGAATTATACACGGAATGCAGTCCGGGAACCGCCAGTTCAATGCCAAATTCCATCGGCATATATTCCTTGCCGTTAATTTTAAATTGTTTCAAAATTTCAACGGTAAATTTGGCCCTGCCTGTAGTCAAATCCAGGTCCTTGCAGGCGATATGCCCGGATTTATTGTTTAATCCGAATGTAACCACCTGTGCTTTTGTCTTGTCCGCCAGGGATGCGGAATATGGACAATCCAAATTGAGTACGGCTACACTCTTTTCACCGGCTTCCTTTATAAACCCGGATTTAAATTCAAAATATCTTTCAAATGAACCATGGAGATCGATATGCTCACGGCTGATATTGTTAAGTGTAACTATGTCATAATCAACCTTTTCCACACGATGTAATTCAAGGCCGGAAGACGAAACCTCCATTGTCACATGCGAAACGTTCTTATTTACCATTTCGTTTAAATAATACTGCAAGTCCAAAGATTCCGGTGTTGTAAGATCCGAAGGAATAAAACAATCATCTATTTTTATGGAAACTGTCCCCAGCAAGCCCGTTTTGAGACCTGCATTTTCAAGAATTGCATTTGTCATAAACGCGGTGGTTGTTTTCCCGTTGGTTGCAGTGATGCCTATCATTTTCATTTTTTGAGACGGGTTATCATAAAAAGCCGCTCCCAATCCGGCCAAAGCCAGCCTGCTATCTTCTACGACATATTGCGGTATATCTATATCCCCTTGATAATCTTCAACTATTGCAGCCACAGCACCGCTTGCAACTGCTTGGCCTAAATATTTATGTCCGTCAGTTTTATATCCTTTAATACATACGAAAATATGCCCTGTTTTGACTTTTTGTGAATGGTATGACACCCCCAAAATAGTCAGATCTTCTTCTTTTTCATTATAAATATTTTTAACTTCTATTGTTTTTAACAGTTGTTTTAATCCAATCACTGTTTAACCTCATTTCTAGCTCAGGTAATGTCCTGGTCAGCGGGGATACTGGTCCTGGTCAGCGGGGATGGTCAGCGGGGACAGGTTCCTGTGACCACTATGTCTGCCACCACCAGTTACCAGTTTGCCCTTGGTCAGAATTACCGGTTTGCCCCGGCTTTGTTTGGCTTTATGGTGGTCACAGGAACCTGTCCCCACTGACCACCTTATTAAAAACATTTCTTACCGTCATCTTAAAAAATTCAAATGCGGGCTTGGGATCGTCCAGGCTCCATATTGCATATGCCTTCGGTCTGAGCAAAGATTTGGCAACCTCCCCGAAGGATAGCTGTCCGGTTTTAATATAATCTTTTATAGCCAGAATATCTTCATATGCATACCAAAACACACGATTTATGTCCCTCGTGATAGCCTTGGGCTGCAGGGGTTGTCCTATCATTTCCATATAAGTTATATAGGGGATATTGAGCCCCACTTTGTAAATCAAATTATTAAAATTTGTGATCCTTGCGTTTACTTCTATCAGATAAAACTGCCCTGTCTGTGCATCCTTTTTAAATTCTATTTCAGCAAATCCCTTGTATCCAACACCTTCTAGAAATTTTGCCCCTATATCATAAAGTTCGGGAACATATTTTTGTCCGGTGTATACGGAAGCCCCGAAATTTATGGGATACTGGCGATATTTTTGGGCAGTCATCCAATGGGTTACCTTGGAATCCTGATTTAAATATGCGTCGAAGGCGTACATATGATCATCGAATCCGGGTATGATCCTTTGCACGATTACTTCCAAACCTGCATCCTGTGCCTTTTTCAAAGCTCCCTCCAGCTCTTCCTTATTATTAACCTTAAATATCTTGGTTCTAAACTTTGCCACAAAAGCCGATGAATCTGTAGGTTTTACAATACAGGGATATTTGATTATAGTTTCTATTTTCTCATAAAAATTATCTTCATCCACCCTCACCGTTTCCGGTACTGCCACTCCCTTTTCCGTGGCAAGTTTATGCAAGGTTTCTTTATTCATCAACCTGGTATATAGCCCCGCTTCGGTCTGCGGGATAAGATATAATTCCTTTAATTCATCCAAATATTCGTCTACAACTTCCACATAGGAGTCATGGCATGGTATAAGAACCGGGGGCAAGTCCTGTTTTTCGGCATACTCTTTTAAAAATTCGACAAACCCTTCCTTGTCTTTTTTATAATGGGGAGCAATCGGTTTTTCAGAACAATATTTCGACTTCGCTCCATATCTCTCCCTATTGGAATAGTCTATAGCCACGGTGTGTATCCCCTTGATGCCAAGACATCTAATAGCACTCAGACCTATATAATAATTACTGCCCAGAATCACTGCCTTGTTTTTCATTCGACCAACTCCTATATATTTAGCGTAGACTAATTAAATATTGCCACAATGGCAGCAATTTTGCAATGTAAAAGTGTGTAAAAGTCATTAAACGGATTACGCCAAAAAAACATCTATACTATGGTTAGTATAGATGTTTTTTCTAATTTAATTTAGAACATGCAAAACATGGCAAGCAAAACGCCCTCTAATACGTTTCCGACACGCCTCGACAATTATTTATCGTAACCTATCCTATTGTAAACAATTTTCAGTAATTCATCCCTTATCTTTGCAGCCTCGGCTATGATGTTGTCACTTTCCGCCTCTTTCTCGGCAGCATAGGCTTCGTCCTTTATGCTGTTCAAATTTATGTACACATTAAACAAGGCTCCTTCTATTCCTGCATAAGCCATCAATGAACCTACTCCTACGTCAGTAATGGCCATCGCATTTCCATGGTCCGCAAATACCCTTCCGATTCTAAGTATTTCCAAGCCCTGTTTGGCAGTTTGCAACGGGACCTCCAAAGCATCCGCTGTTGCTTTTGCTAGAGCCTTTTTTCTTTCCTCTTTTTGTTCATCCGTATCTTTTGGCATTCTGAGCGCTTCCATATATGCATCAAAGGCTGCCTTATCTTTATCAATAGAGTCATATAATTCATTTTTTAACCTGACAAATCCGTCATAGCTATCTTGAAAGGCCTTCCTGGTTCCCTCGTCTAAAGATTCATAGGCCTTTTTACCGAATGTTAAATTACCAACCATAAGCATAAGAGATGCTCCCAAGCTTCCCGCTAAAGCTGCCGCACTTCCTCCTACTAATGTTGAGTCTTTGCTCTCCAATGAATCCATAAAACCCCTGATGGTCTCATCTACAAACATAAATTTTCCTCCCCTTGTAAATATTATTTTAAATCCTTTGTTTTCAGTATAATCCTATCATATTAACATAATTTAGTCTATATGTTCATTGTTAATATTTATACTAATAATAGTAATTGCCGTTTTTCGCATAAAATATGCCGAACAAACAGGGAAACATATCAAAGTGACAATTGGGTGACGGTTTCCATATAGTCTTACAGTTCCCTATTTGTTTGTATGTCAATTTTTCTTGTTAGGATTTCTCTCGTTAAACCGTTCAATAGCAAGCATTATCAATCTATCTATTAAATCCTCGTATTTGATTCCCGTTACTT
The DNA here is from genome assembly GCA_012519835.1 of Clostridiales bacterium. Lineage (GTDB taxonomy): Bacteria > Bacillota > Clostridia > Peptostreptococcales > Natronincolaceae > JAAZJW01. The sequence goes on from JAAYPJ010000002.1 coordinate 8,057, forward strand.
CCATCATCTTGGGATACATACTTATTTTCGTAAAGCCTGGCATTGTATTAATTTCGTTGAGCAAAATACAATCGGTTCCGCTCTCCACAAAAAAATCTACTCGCGCAAGCCCCGTACAATCCAGAAGTTTATACACCCTGATTGCCATATCTCTCACTTTTTCAGTTATGCCTTCCGGCAAATCGGCCGGCACCACAAACCGAGTGGTACCTGCAATATATTTATCGTGATAATCATAAAATTCCGCCGAGGGTATTATTTCTGCAGGCAGGGATGCAATAGGATTATCGTTACCGAGAACGGCACATTCTATCTCCCTGCCGTTAATAGCTTCTTCTATTACAATTTTTCTGTCATATTTGCCTGCCAATTTTATAGATTCCTTTAGTTCTTCTCTATTATGCGCCTTTGTTATCCCTACACTTGAACCCATGTTAGCGGGTTTGACAAAAATGGGATATTCGAAACAATCCTCTATTCTATTTATAATTTCTGTTTCATCCTTTTTATATTGTTTAAATGTTATTACATCATATTCCGCCTGCGGGATCCCATCCGCCTGTAAAATCTTTTTAGCAATTGCTTTATCCATCGCCACAGATGAAGCCAACACCCCTGCACCCACATAGGGCACATTCATCATTTCAAATAATCCCTGTATTGTTCCGTCTTCCCCAAAGGGTCCATGTAGCACCGGAAAAATAACATCTATTTTCTCTGTTTTTCCATTGCTCAATGTTACAACACCGTTTCCTTTGCCTATTGGCAGCAAACACATATCACCCCCGAAGCCTTTCTTCTTTCTGACCCTACCCGCGATCTTTTCCCAGTTTCCATTTTCTATTTCATCGATAGAACCCTCATATAATTTCCAAATACCCTCTTTAGTAATCCCAATTGTAATAATATTGTATTTACTTTTGTCCATCGCCCTGAGTATCGACGCAGCTGATATCAGAGAAATTTCATGTTCACCCGATTTCCCGCCGAATATGACCATCACGTTCATCTTTTTCATACCAACACCTTCTTTCCTGCTACCATTATTATTCTATCCCTGTTGGTTTTATTATTCAATACTTTTATGGGGACGCCGTTGTCTAATAATACGCCACTAATACAAACCCAGTTGTTTAATAAAATTTAATATAATAATACACGCTCATTTAGTTGTGAATATGAATAATTCCTGCAGCTCTCTCAGACGAAAAATACTACAACCTGCAAACTCGCTTTGCTCAAACATGCAGGTTGCTTAACGCATTTTTCGTCTTCACTCGCTGGGAATTATGGTCATATTCCCAAATGCATTCACTGTGTATTATTGTATTAAATTTTCGGCTGCTTTCTGCACTTTTGTTTGGGACAG
>JAAYPJ010000056.1 GCA_012519835.1 Clostridiales bacterium
GTGGCTTTTTTCCGGTTTGGCAATAGCACATAAAGCTGATATAATATAAGCAAACACCTAGACGGGGGTAATATTTAATGGGCAGTTTTGATGGTATTAAGTTGTATAAGGATAAGGGTGAACATTTATATGTTCAGCTATATAAGGCCATAAAAGAACTTATCGTTAAAGGCGAGTTAAACAATGACGAAAAACTACCTCCTATACGCAAATTGGCAAAAAAACTTAAAGTTAATAATGTTACAGTTGTAAATGCATACCACATTTTGGAACAAGAAGGGTTGGTATACAAAAAAATAGGAAGTGGCACATATGTATCACCGGATCTACTTGCATACGCATACGAGGAACGGGGAGTATCAAATAATTTAGGTTCACTCTCTTTTATAGAACAGGGACAAATTCAAATTCAAAAAAATATGATCAATTTTGCCAGCGCTACGCCTATGTCGGAACTATTTCCGGTGGGTGACTTTAAACAGGCTTTAAACGAGGTCCTGGATAGGGACGGGGGGCATGCATTCGACTATCAGGAAAGCCGGGGGTATTTCCCTTTAAGAAAGGCATTGATAGAGTACGTAGAAGAATATAACATTTTTGCAAATATTGACAGCATACAGATTATCTCCGGGGCCCAACAGGGTATAGATATTGCCGCAAAAGCATTATTAAATTATGATGATGTGGTTATTATCGAAAGCCCCTCCTACACGGGTGCCATAGCTTCCTTTAAATCCAGAGGGGCCAAAATCATAGATGTTAAATTATTGGATGACGGTATAGACATTGAAGATTTGGACAAAAAGATTCGTATTTTTAAACCCAAATTTCTATATTTAATGCCTAATTTTCAAAATCCAACCGGAATTTCGTACAGCCGCGATAAAAAAGAAAAAATTATTGAATTATGTAAACAACACAAAATATATATAGTAGAGGATGATTATTTAAGTGATCTAAATTTTTATTCTAAAGATAATGCCACATTGAAAAGTTTAGATATAAACAATGAGTTGGTTATTTATGTGAAAAGCTTTTCAAAAATATTTATGCCGGGCCTGAGATTGGGATTTTTAATAGCCCCGCCAATATTTTATGAACACCTGCTTTTAGCTAAACATTCCTCGGATATTTCTACATCGGGGCTTTTGCAGAGGGCGCTGGAAATATATTTCACAAAGGGTACCTGGAAGGACCATATCGAATATATGGGAGAAAAATATAAGGATGTCTTTGATGTTATGTTAAAAAACATCAAAAAATATATGCCGTCCCAAGTCGATTTTATTTATCCGCAAGGTGGGGTTAATTTTTGGTTTAAACTACCGAAGGGCGTATCCTCGAAAAATCTATATGAAACAGCCATCAAAAAGAACGTCGCCATAGCTCCGGGTAACCTGTTTTTTGTACATCAAAATGATGACAGGCATTTTAGATTGAGTATTGCTTCTGTCGATAGTGACGAAGTTGAACACGGAATAATCATAATAAGTAATATAATTAGGGATTTAATTGAAGTAAAAAATGATGGTGAAGTTAAGGAAGAAGTATATAGGCCTATATTATAATCGGAAATCGGAAATCAGAAGTTGGAATGTAGGAAATGGCATAATATATAATCAAGATATTTTAAATGTTCAGCTGCCGACTTTTGATTCCCGATATATAATTTTACGGCAATAACATTTATGGAAAATCATTTAATGCATACTGGGGGCATTATTGTGAAAAAGATTAAGATTATCTGTAACCCTAATTCCGGGAGACAGGCAGTACAGAAAAATATACCCGGCTTAGTAGAAATACTGGAGGAAAATAATTATCATATAGATGTATATACGACAAAAATGCAACTGGATGCCATGTATGTCGCCTCGAGGGCCTGTAAAGATAAGTACGATATAATCGTAGCAGTGGGCGGGGATGGTACTGTTAATGAAGTTGTCAACGGCGTTATGCCTAACAAAACTAGGCCTAAATTGGCCGTTTATCCTGCGGGTACTGTGAATGACTTTGCTAATTATCTGAAGGTCCCGCGGACAATGAAGGAATTTGCCGAAATAATTATCAAAGAAAAAACAACTAAGATAGATGTCGGGTTAGGCGGGGACAGATATTTTCTGAATGTTGCTGCAGCGGGATTGCTTACAGATGTAGCTTACAGGGTTTCCTCCGAAGCAAAGACTGTTTTAGGGAAATTTGCATATTATTTAGGGGGGCTTAGGGAATTACCGAGACAGATGTTCAAACCCATAAAAATAACGTTAAAGATAGGTGATGTGGAGGAAAAAAGGGAAATCTTATTTTTTTTGGTGGCAAATACCCCTTCGGTTGGCGGTTTTAAATATGTCGCCCCGGAGGCCGACATCAGTGACGGCAAATTTGATCTGCTTATCGTCGAGAAAAGCCAATTTATCGATGTAGCAAGCATTTTTTTTATGGCGCTGACGGGTAATCATACGAGCCACCCAAATTTACAGTATATACAGGTGGATGCCTTCAGTGTTTATTGCGATGATAATATATATGTAGATTTAGATGGTGAGCAGGGCGGGAAGCTTCCTATGGATTTTAAGGTTAAAAAGGACGCGATTGATCTGATTGTCCCGGACTGATATACAGTTAAATATATAGTAGAAATATCCATCCTTTATAATAAAACCTTTTTGGTTGAATATACATATATATATAATAGGCCAAAACAGAAAGGAGGGAGACAATGGAAAGACGAGAACAAAATTCTCAAACTCAGCCAAATTGGTTACCCTTTTTTCTATTTTTGCTTTTTGTTTATTGTAAAGATGCCAACAAATTAAACTTTCAAGAGGTAAACATGGTTAACTTGGGAAAAAAGTCCCAACTGCTTAATAGAATAAAGGGATACATGAACCCCCAAGAGCAATATGTTATTCACAGTGCGGAAATTATATTACAGATTATCGCCAAGATTAAAACATTGATGGACCTATCACAAACCGGGACAGCGGAAATAGCACATTCTGTGTTGAGTTTGGAAGATAAAAAACGTAACATGTTGACAGATTTAAGTAGGTTTCTTGAAGATGAAATATCCGAACTGGTATCTGAGGGTGAAGCCGAAGAAAAAATAGTTGAATTAAAAAAATTGGCATCGATATTGGAAATGATAAATAATTTAAAAGGTGAGGGAAAAATAAACGAGCTGGATATTATGGAAATTATTCAGCCTCTCATCAATAAAGAGCAAGGGGATTCTTTAATGCGCATGGTTCAAACATTCAAGGTTATGAATGGGATGAAAGGTGCAGACACCCCACCTGTCGGTTAATACATAATGTAGGGTTATTATCGTATCAAAACAAATTATAAAAGATAAAATTCGAAGAAATGTAAAACCGGGAACAAACTGAAAATCTAATGGGGAAATAATTTATAATTATCTTTGTCTATCTTTATTAAATGCACTATTGAAGATAAACAAAGATAATTTTTTATTGGATAAAATAAGGTTGCAAACAAGGGATGTTTAATAGCTATGTAGAATAACGCCGGAACCAAATTCTACAACATATTGTGGAACACTATCCTAAAATGACACTATATGTTGGGAAAAAAGGATTGCCTTGCACTAAAAAAAACTAAATTTTGCGGTCCTTCTTGTTTATAATCATATACGTAGGCAGGCGGTATTATAAACAAAGGAGGAAAAACATGAGGAAAGTTATCGTTATTTTTATATTCATTGTTGCTGTTACATGCCATAGTTTGATTTTTGCATCCTATGATGGAAAAACTGCAGGGCACGAGCTATGTGGGCAGGTTGAAAGGGTGTTTTGTGAGCGAGCTAGGATATGGAACAATTTTTTGATGGGACAATATACATCTTTGTCCGAGTTAGAAGAAGAATTAAAAACAACTGTTACCGATCCATTATTAAGGGAGGATATGAAGATGTTTGAACAAATGTTGTCTATTCCAACATCCTATGAGAGTATTTCCGGTGTTTCAGTTCAAAATTTTCATACGGTTAAAAGCGGTTTCGAAAAAGCCGTCCTGGAAGTCTCAATTTTGTGGGACATAGAAGGATATGAAAATAATTATAACGAAGAGGTAAAATACACAGTCGAGATGAAAAAATGCGGGGGAAACTGGTTACTGAGTGATTATAAAGTAAATAATAAACAATAGATATATAAAAAAGGCAGCCGGCTGTCCTTTTTAATTTAATATATTTTGAAATTTTATATGTAGCAATGTGTAAAAAATAGAGGAAATTTATATAATATATAGAAGTTATATATTATTATGGCAAGTAAGAAAAAATTTTAATAGGGGGCATATCGAGTGCAAATAATTACTGACAGTTCTTGTGATCTACCAAAGGAAATTTTGGATGAAAATAACATCATAGTTGTTCCTTTAAATATTGAAATAGATGGTGAAAATTATATTGATGGTGTGGATTTGACTCATGAACAATTTTATAAAAAGATGTCAACTGCAAAAACCCTTCCTAAAACATCCCAACCTTCTCCCCAAAGTTTTATAGATGCTTTTAAAGAGGCAACCAAAAAGGCCGGTGAAACATTATGTATACATCTTTCGTCGAAATTGAGCGGTACAATAGATTGTGCTGTTATGGTGAAAGAGATGGTGAATAAAAAGATAGAGGTTTTTGATAGTTTAAGTGGTTCTGTCGGCTTGGGTATGCAGGTGCTAAAGGCATGTGAAATGATAAAACAAGAGGCTAACTTGGAAAAAATAGTTGAAAGGCTAAAAGAATACAGGGACAACATGAAAATTATAGTCTATTTGGAAACCCTGGAAAATGCGATAAAGGGGGGCAGGGTAACACGAGTTAAGGGGATAGTCGCTAACCTGTTAAATTTAAAGGCCATGTTACATGTGGATCAGGGATATGTTAAAATATTAAAAACTATTCGCGGTAAGAAAAGAGTTATCAGGTTTATGCTAGATGAGATGATGAAAAAAAATACAGATTTTAAGGACAAGGTGATCGGAATAGCCCATTGTAATTGTATAGAAGATGCTCTAATCTTAAAGAAAGAAATAATTAAACATTTTAGTCCTGCCCGGGTTTTGGTAACAACCGTAGGACCCGTAATCGGAACACATGCGGGGCAAGGAGGATTATTAGTTTGTTTCTAGTCCGTATGTGCGGGAATAAAAAACCCCTTTTATTCTTAAAAGAGGGTTTTTTCATGTAATTACAATTATGCAAAATAGTTGTAGACAAATTTTCGAAATGTCTGTTCAAGGGGTGATGGCAATCTCTGACTGTGATAAACAAAATAAAAATTCCTTTTGAGCCCGATGTTGCTGATATTCATATAATCAAGCAATTTGTGTCTGACCTCGTCTTCAATCGCACGTTTAGATAATATGGAAATACCTAACCCCCTCCTGATACATTGCTTTATTGTTTCCGTGTTTTCAATATGCGCTATAACCTGCAGTTTGTTTATATCTATATTTTCCTTCTTAAAACTTTCCTCGATTATGCTTCTAGTGCCCGAACCCCTTTCCCTCAAAATAAACTTTTCTTTTAACAGGTCTTTTAGGCAAACCTTCTTTACACCTGTACTTTGATTAGAAGCATTGTATGGAATAACAACAACCAGTTCATCCTCTGTGAGAGGCACGTATCCTAATTGATTGTGGGGGATCTTAACGCCGACTATACCAAAGTCGATATCGCCGCTTATGATTCCCTTTACGACCTGGGCCGAATCATGATGGCTTATGGTAAAAGTGACATCAGGATAAACTTTGTTAAATTCACATATAATTTCGGGAATTATGTATTGTTCCGGGACTGTACTGGAAGCTATTTCAACATTGCCTATAATTTTACCTCTGAATTCACCTAACTTGAATTTTGCGTTTTCTCTTAACTTGACAATATTGACAGCATAATCATAAAGCAGCTCACCTGTCTTAGTCAAAGAAATATCCTTGTTGGATTTAGGTCTGTTGATCAATATGGTGTTTAAGTCTCTCTCCAAATTAGACAAATGGTTACTTACAGTCGGTTGAGTAAGATATAAATGTTCTGCCGCTTTAGAAAAACTTTTAAATTTTACAATAGCTAGAAACACTTCTAACTGTCTGAAATCCATGGTTTTCTCCTTTGTATTTATTATATAACATAAAATGTTTTTATAAAAAAACCATAATCTACAAAGCTGCGTTTTTAACAGTTTAGCGATTATGGATTACTTGTTGGTTGGTGCCGGTGGTGGGACTCGAACCCACACGCCCTCGCGGACAACGGATTTTGAGTCCGTCTCGTCTGCCAGTTCCAACACACCGGCAGGAATATTTTATCTTTTTTATTGTAGTCTATTATTATGATATACTCCAGTCATAAAAGATATTAACATAGCTTATTTACTATGTCAACTGATACTTTATGGGAGGATTTCTTACTTTTTGTTACATTATTTTATATTATTGTAATGTAAGACAATTAGAAAAAATTATAAAAAAATAGCTATTGGACATTTAACCTTTTTTTGATATTGTTAATATCAGAAGATGAACAAAATCAAAAAAGGAACGGATTTTCAGAAAAGACGTCAAATATAGTGGGAGAACCGGGAGGGGAGTGGGAGTCTTGGGTTCACAGGAGGTCTCCTTAATCAGACAATCGAAAGCAGGGGACATTGAAAGTTTTGAACGGTTAATTGCTAAATACCAAAAAAAAGCATTTAATATTGCATATCATATGTTAGGAAATCCGGAGGATGCCAATGATGTTACCCAAGAAGCTTTAATAAAGGCATACAAGGGAATTAAGAATTTCAGGGGTAGAAGCAGTTTTTCAACCTGGTTATATACAATTGTAAACAACACATGTATAGATTTTATCCGAAAAAACAGAAAAGCCAATATAATATATCTGGATCGGGAATACGAAACAGAGGAAGGCGTTTATAAAATTCAATTAAATAGCAATGAAGATACACCCGAGCAGTTGTTTGAAAAAAGAGAAGTACAAAGATTAGTACGCGAATCCATCGGCGAATTGGGCTATGATTATAGAAAGGTTATTATCCTAAGAGATATAGAGGATTTCTCATATAAAGAGATTGCACAAATATTGAATTGCCCCGAAGGTACGGTAAAATCCAGAATCAGCAGGGCAAGGAATAGCTTGAAAGCTATAATCGGGGAAAAGTTAAAAGACCGGGAGGAGGGACAACATGGATTGTAAAAACTGTGAAACATACAGTTCCGCGTATATAGATAATATGCTTTCCGAGGAAGAAGAATTAAAATTTAAAAATCATATCAGAGAATGTAAGTCCTGTAATATTGCATTTGAAAATCTGAAGATAGTTGTGGAAAGCACCAACATGCTTGAAAAGGTTGAACCCCCCGCGGATTTTTCCGGTGAATTGCATAAAAAATTACAGGATGCAAAAAAATGCAAATCAAAATCAGTTTTGTTCAATAAAGGCAAGATGCTCAGTGGCATTGCAGCAACACTGTTGATCCTTGTTCTTTCCTTATCTTTAGTAAATAATTTCCTAAATTGCAAAAAAGGGGTCGAATTTTATTCCGGAACAAGCGATATGGAACAGGGAGAAGAAAGCACAAATGTTGATATTGCTTCAGATAATGCTGAAAAGAGGGCTATGGACGGAGCAGATGATAAAGAGCCTATTATGGCCCTAAGAATGGCACCTGAAGATGAAATAAGCGAGGATACTTCGAGGGAAATGCAGGGGAATACCGTGAAAAATGGCGAAGTAAATAGTGAAGAGGATACTGGCCTTATAGGAGAATCAGATAGCAATGAAAAATCTGCCATAAATGAAAGTATACAAAATCTGCCCGATGATAAGAATTTAAGTAGGGTGCCCGGCTTAATTCTTGCATTAATTCTGATTGCAGGGATAGCAATTTCGGTATATAAAACGATTAGAAGATAATGCTCAGCTTTGTTGATGCAACAATGGTACTGGAGGAAAGGAGAATCATCCATGGAAGAACGCATAATAATTATAGACGGGAATAGCTTAGTAAATAGGGCCTTCTACGCCTTACCGCCGCTGACAACCACCGACGGCATGCAAACAAATGCCATTTACGGATTTTTGACCATGTTACTTAAGGTGTTGGAGGATTATGACCCGGATTATATAGGGGTAGCTTTCGATAAAAAAGCCCCGACCTTTAGACACAAAGAATTTACAGATTATAAGGCAGGCAGAAAAAAAATGGCCCCGGAATTATTTGCACAAATAGAACCGTTGAAAGAAATATTGGATGCATTTAATATATATAGGGTGGAACTGGAAGGTTTTGAGGCGGACGATTTAATAGGTACCTTATCTGAATATTGCGATAATAAGGGTATTGAAACCCTGATTGTAACCGGAGATAGGGATACGCTCCAATTGACCACCGATAAGACCAAAGTGCTGTTTACCAAAAAGGGGATAACAAATCTTGAAATATATGACGACAAAAAGGTGATTGAAGAATATAAAATTACACCGGAACAATTTATAGACCTGAAGGGATTAATGGGTGATAAATCCAATAATATACCCGGAATTCCCGGGGTCGGGGAAAAAACAGCTATAAAACTTTTGGAGCAGTTTGAAAACATAGAAAATTTAATCCAAAATACAGAAAAAATTACAGGTGCAAAACTGAGAGAGAAGGTTGAGTCTAACAAAGAACAGGCAGTTTTAAGTAAAAGGCTGGCCACCATAGTCACAAATGTACCGATAGATATCGATTTAGGCCGATTAAAGAGGCGGGAAGCGAACTATGACAAATTGATGGAGCTGTTCAGGCGATACGAATTTAACAGTCTCATCCCCAGGATTGAAAAAGGCACGGGGCAAACAGACAGCATAGACAAAAATACAGATGCGATAGAAAGCAGTCCGAAAGAAAATATATATGAAATTACGGATATGGATGGGCTGGAGCGCATGATAAACGAAGTAAGGGAATATGGGACTATCACTTTGAAAACAATTACGGAAGAAAAGAATATCATAACAGATGATATAATACATCTGGCCGCGATTGCCAAAGGAGATATACAATATTATATAAATTTTAAAAACTTTAATGATAAGCAGGAACTTTTAAATGTTTTAGGGGGGATTTTGAAGGATGGGGGAATTAAAAAAATAGGCCATAACCTAAAAAAAGAAATTATTCATTTTTATCGCTATAACATCGACATATCCAACCTGCATTTTGATACCATGATAGGTGAATATTTGATCGATCCCGCAAAGTCCAACTATGATTTAAAGGATTTAGTATCACAATATTTGGGAAAAGAAATTATCAACGAGCAAGAACTGATAAGTAAAAGAAAGGGCCAAATCTCCTTGTGGGAAGCATCTGATGAGACCAAAAAATCTATATGTAATCATGTTAGGATTATCAACAAAATATACCATCCCATTAAAGAGAATCTAAAAAAGCTAGACCTGGAGGAGCTCTATTATGATGTAGAGTTGCCTTTAGTTGAAGTGTTGGCATTTATGGAGTTTCAGGGAATTAAAGCAGATAAGAATATATTATTGGATTTAGAAATAGAATTTAAAGAAAAAATAGAGCAATTGACCAAGGAAATTTATAATTTATCAGGTGTAGAATTTAATATAAATTCACCAAAACAATTGGGCGAAGTACTTTTTGAAAAACTGGGATTGCCACCTGTAAAGAAAACGAAGACGGGATATTCTACCGATGCGGAGGTACTTGAAAAGTTATATGATAAACATTATATTATTCCTAAAATATCAGAATACAGACAAATTACAAAACTGAAATCTACGTATGTAGACGGACTATTGGGTATTATAAACCCGGTCACAAACCGTATACATTCAAATTTTAACCAAACAACTGTAATTACAGGCAGGATATCCAGCGCGGAGCCGAACCTGCAAAATATACCCACAAGAGTGGAGATGGGGAGAAGGCTGCGTAAAGTGTTTGTTTGTGACAACGGGAATATGTTTATCGATGCGGATTATTCTCAAATTGAGTTGAGGGTGCTCGCGCATATTGCCAATGATGCAAATTTAATAGATGCTTTTATGAAAGATCAAGATATACACAAAAGAACCGCCTCCGAGATACTCGGAGTTCCCATGGATGAGGTAACACCCGGCATGAGGAATAGTGCAAAGGCGGTTAACTTTGGTATTGTTTATGGGATAAGCGACTTTGGCCTGTCGCGGAACTTGGATATACCTGTGCATAAGGCGAAACAGTATATAGACAGTTATTTTGAAAAATACCCATCTATAAAACAGTACATGAAAAATACTGTCAAAGAGGCTGAGGACAGGGGTTATGTATCTACAATTCTTCACAGGAGGAGGTATCTGCCGGAATTAAGGTCATCTAATTCCAATGTTCGCAACTTTGGGGAACGTATGGCCATGAATACACCTATACAGGGCAGTGCTGCGGATATTATAAAAATTGCTATGGTCAAGATATATAAAACATTAAAAGAAGGGAATTTCAAGGCCAAATTGCTTCTTCAGGTGCATGACGAATTGTTAATAGAATGCCCTGAAAATGAAATGGAGGCTGTGACCAAAATTTTACGAGAATCCATGGAAAATGCCGTTAAGATGTCAGTGCCTCTAAAAGTTGACATATCTTATGCTAACAACTGGTATGATATAAATTAAGGGGTGACTCTATGACACGTGTAATAGGACTTACAGGGGGGATAGCCAGCGGCAAAACCACCGTATCAAATATATTGAAGGGGTTAGGTGCTATTGTCATAGATGCAGATAAAATTGCCAAGAATTTAGTAGCAAAAGGCGGACCTGCATTAGATGAAATTGAAAAATATTTTGGGAGGGCTGTCTTATTTGAAAATGGGGAACTTGACCGTAAAAAGCTGGGTAATATTGTTTTTAATGATGCCAAACTCCTAAAAAAGCTGAATGAAATTACCCACCCCTATATTATCGAAGAAATTACTAATGAAATAAACCGGTATAAAAAAACATATAATGATCGTGTTATAATATTGGATGCAGCCCTATTGATAGAGCAGAATTTAATGTACCTGGTTGAAGAAATTTGGCTCGTTGTTACGCCTGAAGAAGTTCAGCTTGGCCGTTTGATTGAAAGGGACGGCATCGACGCAGGTAAGGCTAAAAAACGTATAGATGCGCAAATGCCCCTTGAATATAAAAAAAGGTATGCCCATAGAATTATAGATAACTCAAAAGACTTGGCCTATTTGCGAGCACAAATACAAGCAAATTGGGATAGGGTGACTGAATGACATTCTGTGATAGTACCATACTTTTGTCATCCCGAGACAGGCTGAATAAATCTGACCCACGAGGGATCCATACTTGAAAGTGATATTTTTGTTTGTTGTGGTATGGATAACGCGTGCAAATTTTGAGGTGGTTATAGTTTATGTTGGTTTTAGGTAAGGGATGTCTTAGGTTTTTGATACTTGTCCTGTTACTGATTATTGTGGTTATTGCACTTCAGAATATAGAATGGATTATAAGGACAATCTATCCTGTTCATTATTATGATTTGGTTGAAGAATACGCACAGAAATACGAAATTGATCCCTACCTGGTTGTAGCTATTATGAAAAATGAAAGCAGGTTTAATCCTACCGCGGTTTCGAGAAAAGGTGCAAAAGGCCTGATGCAAATAGCGCCCATTACGGGAAAATGGGCCTCTGAGGAACTGGAGATATCAAATTATTCTGAGGATATGCTTTTTCAACCGGAATTAAATATACACTTTGGCATCTGGTATTTAGATGTGTTGAGACAGGAATTCGGCAATAATGTTGGGTTAATGGTAGCAGGATATAATGCGGGGAATGGAAACGTGAGGAAGTGGCTGAGCAACCCGAAATATAGTAAGGATGGCGAAACATTACACAAAATTCCTTTTGGGGAAACAAGAATTTATCAAAAAAGGGTTTTAAGAGACTATAAAATATATACTAAAATTTACAAACAGGATAAACCATACAGGCCTTATCACTGGGGGGAATTAAGGTGAAAGGATTAAAATATATCAGCATCATTTTAATAATATTGTTGTTAATTACCGCCTGTAGTCCCGGCATCGATAAGGAAGATGATGAAGAAGGGGCATTGGAAGTTTACGTTCCAATGGATGGTGGGACAATAACTGTATCTACAACCAGATTTCAAACGTTTAATCCGTTATTTAATAGAAATAAGGATTTATTTCAGATTCATCATTTGCTATATGAAGGACTGGTTACCTTTAAAGAAGACATGAGCACAGAACCGCTATTGGCTGAAAATTGGAGATTTAACGGATCAGAGAGTGTGGATTTCAAATTAAGGAAAGGGGTCAAATGGCATGACGGACAGCCCCTAACCGCGGATGATGTGGTATTTACATTTAACGCAATAAAAGGGAACATCAAGGGCCTTAGCAAGATGTCGATATACAGACGGTTGTTGGCGGATATGGCGAGTATTGCCAAAATTGATGAAAACACTGTAAGAGTTAATCTGTCAAATAACGTGGCCAACGTACTGGAAACTATGACATTCCCCATTTTACCGAAGCATGTTTTTCAAGGCAACCAGGCACAACTTTTAGAACAAGAAGATTTAGACATTGTTGGAACAGGAATGTACAAAATAAAGGAATATGAAAAAGCCAGGAGGATTTTGTTAACCTATAATAATGACTATTGGGGAGATAAACCGTATGTAGAAGAAATTGAGGTTATTATTGTTCCGGATGAAGAGGCCCAGTTATCTTTACTTGAAAATGGGGACATAGATTTTGTGTATACCGATATTGTAGACTGGGGGAAATATGCGGATGAAAAAACTAAAAGGCATGAAGAATTTATAATACCCGATTATGAGTTCATAGGGGTCAACTTCAGGAAAGATATTTTGAACGATATAAATATCAGAAAAGCAATAGCTTATGGAATCGATAGGGAAAGAATCGTTAATAATATTTGTTTGGGCCATGCCACAGTGGCAGATTATCCTGTTATGCCTAATTCCTGGCTTTATGATTATAGCAAGATCCGGCTTGGGCATAACCCTGATTTGGCAATAATTTTTTTGGACAGGGCAGGTTACACATCAAATGGCGATAACAATTTTAGAACAAATGAAAAAGGGGAAACTATAAAACTCAAGTTAATTACCAATACAGGCAATCCGTTAAGGGACCAGATTGCACTATTTATTCAAGAAGATTTGAACAAAATAGGTATACAGTTGGAAATTGAATTTTTGGAATGGGACGATCTTGAAAAACAAATTGCCACTAACAATTATGACCTGTTTTTGGGAAGCTGGGAATTATCCTATGTACCGAATATTGCAGATATACTTCATTCATCCGTGATAGGCGGCGCTAATTTTATTGCTTATGATAACGAGGAGTTGGATGCTCTGTTAGATATTTGTTTAAGTGACGTTAATTCAACATTGAAAATGCGAAGGTTTGGCGACGTGGAAGAACATATCGCCGGGGAATTGCCATATATCAGCCTATTTTTTAAAAATGGTGCAATAATAGTAAACAAAAAAATAAAGGGTGATCTGAAACCTCAGAGTTATAATGTTTTTTCAAATATCAATAATTGGTATGTCAATACTGAATGATATAAAAAACGCGACATATTGACACCGGGGATAAAAAATACTATAATAGATAAGGTGATTTGGTTTGCGGATGTGGTGGAACGGCAGACACGCTATCTTGAGGGGGTAGTGCTCAATGGGCGTGCGGGTTCAAATCCCGCCATCCGCACCAAAAAAGCAATTTAATAATTTGATGTTTTCAACGGTAAGAATAAAAACTTACCGTTTTTTTATAATGCCCTGTACAGTTTAGAAAATTTATGATATGGGTATTACTAAGGTGAGTATTTTGGAATAAAGAACAAACTAAGATAAATAATATAGTGAGTTGAGCTTGGGGGTTGGGATAGAAATGAAGGAAACAATTTATATTATAGGACATAAAAGCCCTGATTCAGATTCAATCTGTTCGGCTTTAGCCTATGCGGAATATAAAAATATTAGCGGGGATATCAATGCAATTCCCACAAGACTGGGGGAAATAAATAGGGAAACAAAATTTATTCTCGATTATTTCGGGGTGGAGGCCCCTGTGCTTATAGAAACTGTAAGACTGAGTATAGAAGATTTAAATTTTGATAAGGTGGCCCCCGTCAATTCAGAAATATCATTACGCATGGCCCTGGAATTGATGAAAAAAAACAAACTGAATAGTATTCCTGTTATAAACGAAAACGAACAATTGGAAGGAATTGTAACTATATCGGATATAATAAGATCATACATAGACATATGGGACAACAGCATTTTAGGTAAATCCGAGACTTCCATAGAAAATATTATGGACACCCTCTCAGCTGAAATCGTTGTATCTCCCGATGGGGCAAAACCCTTTACGGGGAAGGTGTTAGTATTGGCTATGGAACCTGAATCCATAAAAAAACATATAGAAGAGAACGATATAGTTATTTGTGGAGATAGAAAGGACGCACAAAAACTTGCTGTTAATAGCGGTATTTCTTTGATGATAGTGACAGGAAATGTAAAAACGGATGATGAGGCTATAAAACTCGCTGAAAAAATGGGAACTATTATTTTATCCACTCCTTATGATACCTTTACAACGGCCAGGTTAATAACCCAATCTATACCGATAAAAAATGTGATGACCCGGGAAAATTTAGTGACATTTACCCCTGACGATTTGGTGAGCAATGTAAGGGAGGAAATGTCCAAGACAAGATACAGATCCTATCCGATAACAGGTATTAATAATAAGGTAGCAGGAATGTTATCCAGATACCATTTAATCGCAAGTATAAAAAAGAAGGTTATCTTGGTCGACCACAACGAACGGAGCCAATCTGTAGACGGTTTGGAAGAGTGTGAAATACTCGAAATAATTGACCATCACAGGATAGGGGATATATTTACGGGGAGCCCGATATATTTCAGAAATGAACCGGTGGGCAGTACTTCAACGATAATTGCCTCTATATTCTTTGAAAATGGGCAAAGACCTTCCAAAAAAACAGCAGGTATATTGGCAGCAGCGATAATCTCCGACACCTTATTGTTCAGGTCACCCACATCTACCAACACGGATAAAATCATGTTGGACAGATTAGCAAGGATCGCGGACCTGGATGTAGAACAATTTGCTATGGAAATGTTCAAGGCCGGCACATCTTTGGCGGGTAAAACGCCTAGGGAGTTATTGAAGGAAGACTTTAAGGTCTTTAATATAGAAGGAGAAAAAATAGGAATTGCCCAAGTATATACTATGGACCCCGATAGTTTAAAGGATATGAAATCCGATTTAATATCACTTATGGAAGAAAAGGCGGATAAGCATGGATATTCCACATTCATGCTGATGTTAACGGACATATTCAACGAAGCTTCGGAAATGGTAGTGGTAGGACAAAACAAAGAACTGATTGCCGGGGCTTTCGAAAAGGAGCTCTCAAACAATTCATTCTATGTACCGGGAGTGCTCTCGAGGAAAAAGCAGGTAGTCCCTCTGATTACAAATGCTATAACAAATGCCGAACAATGGGGCTAATGCGGCAAGGGGACGCCTTGTTTGCCACATTTTCTGCGGCAAGGGGACGCCTTGTTTGCCACATTTTCTATAAAATATGAAACGAGGGGGTGTGTTTATGTCACTCGAAATAATTAACGATGATATAACCAAAGTTAAAGTTGACGCGATAGTAAACGCAGCAAATACATCTTTGCTTGGTGGTGGAGGGGTCGATGGGGCAATCCATCGTGCCGCGGGGCCGGAATTGCTTGCGGAATGTCGCACGCTCGGCGGTTGTAAAGTCGGGCAGGCCAAAATAACAAAAGGATATAATTTGCCTGCCAAATATGTAATCCATACTGTCGGGCCTATATGGCATGGCGGTAAACAGAATGAAGAAAAATTGCTTACAGACTGTTACAAAAACTCGCTTATTTTGGCTAAAGAACATGGGCTGAAAAGCATAGCCTTCCCCTTGATATCTTCCGGTATTTTCGGATATCCTAAGGATGAGGCGATAAAGGTTGCAATTTCTACTATAAGGGATTTTCTTTCAGAAAACGAAATGACTGTTTTCATTGTTACATATGGTGAGTCGACGTTTGAATTGGCCAAAGAGTTGTTGTCATCCATCAAATAGCGGCGCAGGGGTGGCAAAAAAGGACACTTTTCCGGTGACGGGGCGTTTTTATGTGGCAAACAAAGCGTCCCCTTGCCGCATTCCCTTGCCGCATAGACTTACCGCAAAAATGTGGCAAACAAGGCGTCCCCTTGCCGCATTAGGAAGTTAGTGTATAATATTTGTAGGCAAAAATGCATAAAAAGGAAGAGCATCCTAAAGAGCCCTTCCCTATACATGAATCATCCATTATAATGTAATTGTCGAAAAGACATTGAAATGGGGGATAAC
>JAAYPJ010000057.1 GCA_012519835.1 Clostridiales bacterium
AAGAAAAAGGAAGGGGTTTTATATACAATGAATAAAGATAAACAATCTGAAAGGACCAACAGGTTAATAGATTATGTCAAGGGGGTTAAATCCAATTTGGATGGGAAGGAACTATATGATAAATATAGGGAAGACGTAGAGAATGTGACACCACAGGAAGCATTTGAAATCTTTCACAGTTTAATAGAAGAAGGGGTAAAACCTGATGAAATCTTGCTATTTCTTGATAAGACAATCAACGTTTTCTACAAGAGTTTATTGAATTACAGGTGGGAAAAACCCCAAAATGATAATTTCCTGATGGATTTGATAAAAGAAAACGAGGAATTGGTAAAAAGGACGGATGAGATTAAAATACTATTAAGGGAGCCTGATCTCAGGGCGAAAAAACGGACTCTCTTGCCAAAATTAGCAGAACTGCAGGAATTTAACGATCATTACCTCAAAAAAGAAAATATCCTGTTTCCTTATATGGAAAATGCGATGCCCAAATTCCATGGCCTGTCTATAATGTGGGCTCTTCATGATGTTGTCAGGACAAGGATTAAAAAGGCCATTGGTATCATAAGGGATAATGATAGTACGGAGGAACAATTGAACAAGGCCATAGCCGATGTATTTTTTGGAATGTTGGGTCTTAAGAAAAAAGAAGAACTTATTTTGTTCCCTTCGGCAAGTGAGGTTCTAAGCGAGGATAATTGGCGTCAAATGTATAAGCAGAGCCTTGAATATGACTTTCCGTTTATAGAAAAACCCGATATTAAAATGAACAACGATAAAATAGAAATATTTGAAGATGGCAAATTTAAAACAGAGACAGGGGAACTGGGTTTTAAGGATATATTGATGATATTCGATGCATTGCCCGTAGACTTGACCTTTGTTGATGAAAACAATAAGGTGAAATTTTTTACAAAGCCAAAGGACAGAATTTTCCCCCGTTCACCGGCAATCATAGGAAGGGACGTAAACAACTGTCACCCTCCGGCCAGTGTTCACATTGTTGAAGAGATAATAGAAAGTTTTCGTAGCGGCAAAGAAGACTTTGCAAAGTTTTGGATTAATATAAAGGACAAGATGATACTGATACAATATTTTGCTCTGAGGGACAACGACGGGATATACAGAGGGACCTTAGAGGTGAGTCAGGACATAACCGAAATAAAACGGTTGGAAGGCGAAAGAAGACTTCTAAAATGGAAAGAATGAAACAAGGGGGACTATTATGGAAAATGTAATTCGGGTTATATCAAGGGTTTTTAGAGGTGCAATAAGGGCGTTCGAAAGATATCCCGTGGTTATTGCAAATGCGGCGGCGTTTTCTATTGTCACAATAATTAGAATTCATTTAGACTGGCAGCAACAGGAAGCATATAATTTTATTTTCAACTGTCTGCACCTATCATTTGCTTTGGGGGCAATATTCAGCCTTGCGGCGATTACCGCGGCACAAAGTAGGCTTAACACCAAGAAATCATTTGTAATTGCAAATGTTCTCGGAATTTCGGCAACTGTTTTAACAATTATTCTTCTTTATTTTTTCAGCGGAGTGTATCCCGAATATTCAGCGATGCGTTATCAAAATGTTTCTACATTGGCTGCTGCAAGAGTAAGTGCGATAATATTCGTGAGTTTTATTTTATTTAATATTTTAGCGGGGTATCCAAGGGAACAATCAGATTTTTCAAAGGCATTTTTTATGATTCACAAATCATTTTTTATAGCCCTTCTTTACGGGCTTGTAATAATGGCAGGGGCATCCGGAGTGGCAGGGGCTATTCAGGCACTCCTTTATAAGGGTTTAAGCAGCAAGGTCTACGGTTATATAGGAACAATAAGCGGTTTTTTAGCGTTCACTATTTTTATAGGATATTTTCCTGATTTCAGAAAAGGAATAGTCGATGAACAGAGGGAAATATCACAAAATCAACCCAGATTTATAGAAGTATTGTTCGAATATATAATGGTTCCAATTATGTTGGCTTTAACCCTTGTGTTGATATTATGGGTAGGAAAAACAATTATGGAAGGGATGCGGGTTCCTTTCGTCCAACTTTCATCAATTGCTTCCTCATACGCAATCGGGGGAATATGGTTGCATATTATGGTTACCCACTACAAAACGGGTTTGGCAATGTTTTATAAAAAAGTACATTCGATTGCAGTTATACTTATTTTGGCAGTTGAGGCCTGGGCACTTGCGATACAGTTGCAAAAACACGGTCTTAAAACAACGGAATATTTTTTTATACTGATATGGATAGTAGCTCTATCGGCGGCAATTCTTTTAATGATAAAAAAAGAAAGGGCGCATAATACCATAGCTATTATTGTAGGTATTTTGGCCATAATTACGGTTGCTCCATATATTGGATATAATTCCCTGCCTGTGACGGCACAAGTAAATCGATTGGAGGGTATTCTTGAAAAAGAAGGAATGTTTAAAGACCATAAAATTATTCCTGCAACAAAAGGTCCCGAACAAAATGTACGGGAGTCAATTACGGATTCAGTACTGTATTTGACAAGTTTGGAGGATGTGAAACTGCCCACCTGGCTCAATAAGGATTTCAGAAATAATGATATATTCAAAAAAAATCTGGGCTTCGAGCAGACCTTTCCAAAGCATGAAGACGGGGCAACAAATGATTATATGGGAACATTCCTATATCTGACCCGGGGAGCCGTTAATATTAAAGATTATAGTTGGGCAATTAACATGCAAGATAGTTACGGCAAAGAAGATTATGTGGTTATCAACGGGGAGAAAGGAACCTATAAAATCTATTGGAAAGCAAATCAACCTGGCGGAATACCTTATTTAGAGATATTACTAAACGATGAGACGATAGTAGATATGGATATGAATAAATATATAGATAAGGTTTCAGAAAAATATCCACCGGGAAAAATGAACAGGTCTTCCGTTCCAATAGAGGATATGAGCATGAAATTTGAAACTCCCGAGCTCAGGGGCCTGCTTATTTTTAACAGTGTAGATATAAGTCTTGATCCCAGATTGGATAAGATAAGCTATTGGATCAATCCCGGTACTTTGTATATTGACGAAAAACTATAAAAAGATGCGGCACGGGGACGTGTTGTTTGCCACATTTGTGGCATGGTGTGGCATGGGGACGTGTTGTTTGCCACATTTATTACCTGTGACAATTTAGGTATGTCCCCTTTTGTCACACAGGAAAACTAATATTGATAAATCCTATAACCTCGGACGGGTCTATAGGATTTATCTCTTTCCATATGCCAATATATAATATATAATCTAATACAACACCAATTTGAGGGGAATTCTACCATGAGAATAACAAATTTTGAAAGCCCGAAACTACATAACGTGGCTCTATGGCTGGAAGAGAATGAAAACAAAACAATCAATGAAAATGTGTTAAAAGAAATTTTAAGAACTGCTAATATAACTTTTGTTGCCGAAGGAATAAACAGAATCCAAAGCACATTATTATGTGAATTGAAGGATTCATATGTACAGCAGAGTCAGAGATATGTGACTATGGACGAATCATCCTATGAAATTCCTTTGTTAAACGAAACAGACAGTATAAAGGCTAAAAAACTGATTGAAAAAGCCTTCAGATTATACGGCAAAATGTCCGAATTGAAAGAAGGGAAATTTAAAGGAAGACCAAAGGCGGAAAATTATAAATATGGAATACCTATAGAAGATGCACGATATATTTTGCCCCTTGCCACAAAGACGAACATGTCGATAGCAATGACTGGGGATAAACTTTATAACCTGTTTTGGTTGATAAACGATAGAAAATATTCCGGTTTATTTGATGATTTCAGGGAAGAAATTGCTGATTGCTTGCCGAAAGTCTTGATAAAACAACTGCCCACGTTTCATGACAGTACAGAGGAAACCGAAATCATCGAACAATTTTATAATAAATACATGGAAAAAATAGATAAAGAGAACAATATGGTATATATAGACGGATTCGAAAATTTAGATTTGAAAGTGGGATTAGGAGCCGTGACAAGCACTTCACCTGATACACCTTCGGAAACCTTAACAAAATGGAAGGATAACGCCGATGAAAAGGCCAAGGGAGTAGCTAAAAGGGTGCTGGGGTATGGACATGACAGTGTTGCAGAACAAGCCAGAACAACATTTGGCATGATGTGCAGCATGGTGACATATCACCAACAGATCAGGCACAGGCTTTCTGAAAATCATAGGGAAGATATTCTAAATATAATCACGGATATAAAAAGGGATGTCATTGTACCCCCGAATATTAAGAAATCGGAGTTTTGTGAAGAATTTTTGAACCTTACAAATGAATTTAAAGACCTCAGATTGTATATACTCAATGAATATGGGGGGGACAAGGCCCTGCCCTTTATATTAAATTGCGATCAAATAAAACTGATAATTTCGACAAATGCCAGAATAGACAGGGAAATGTTAGCCGACAGGATATGTTTTAACGCACAGTGGGAAATCAGGAACTTGTCTATTAAGAAACTGAAGATATTAAGAGGCCTGTCTGATATATTATATGAAACGGCCCTTCCTGCTTGTGTAAAAGGAGAATGTAAGGAAGGAAAACTCAGCTGCGGAAGACAGCAAGAAATGAGAAAAATGTTTAGTGGAAAATAACAGAAGGAGGGGAGCAGCGGACTGCTACCTGATTTGTCGTCCTGAGACGGGCAGTATGGGCCCGACCCATGAAGGACCTCTATAAATTGTCATCTGTTTACAATAACGATAAAAAGTAGAGAAGGTATTTTTGGGGCAGTCTGACGATGCCGATGGATAAAATAGAAGGACGAAATCCGGTTATGGAAGCCTTGAGATCCGGCCGTGAAATTGACAAGATTTTAATTGCTAAGGGAACCAGGGGCGGTTCTTTGATTAAAATATTGGGGAAAGCTAAGGATAAGGGAATCCCTATCCAATATGTGGAAAGACAAAAGATAGACGAAATGTCGGAATCAAATGCACATCAAGGAATTGTCGCTATTGTGGCCGCCCACAAATATGTGCACTTTGAGGATATTATTGAGGGTGCAAAAAAAAGTGGTGAGGATCCCCTTATTTTAATTTTGGATAAAATAACGGATCCGCATAATTTAGGTTCTATTATAAGGACAGCCGATGCTGTAGGTGCAGACGGTATTATTATCCCCAAGAGGCATTCTGTGGGATTGACGGCGGTTGTTGCCAAAAGTTCGGCCGGTGCTATCGAATATGTGCCGGTTGCAAAGGTTTCCAACATCGCACAGACTATTGACCGTATTAAAGAAAAAGGCATTTGGGTCGCCGGAGCACACATGGATGGAGAAAAAGAACATTATAATACCGATTTGAGAGGTCCCCTTGCCCTGGTCATAGGAAGTGAAGGTAGCGGAATTTCAAGATTGATAAAGGAAAAGTGCGATTTCTTGGTCAGACTTCCTATGGTGGGTAAAATATCATCCTTAAATGCTTCGGTAGCAGCGGCGGTTTTAATGTACGAAGTGTTCAGACAAAGGGAAAATGTTAATAGTTAGGTAGGTTCAGAACATTGGAAGAATATTTGATTTTAGACGGTTATAATGTTATTAATTCCTGGCCCAGATTGAAATCCCTGATGGATGAAAGTTTGGAAACAGCCAGGGACGGGCTTATAGATGTGATGCTTGAATACGGTGCATTCAGGGGGATAAATGTTATCATTGTGTTCGATGCCCATTTAGTAAAAGGAAACATAGGAAACAGGCAAAAGCTGGAGGGAATTGAAATAGTATTTACCAAAGAATATGAAACGGCGGATTCTTACATAGAAAGGTATATAATCGAATTGTCCAAAGAAAATAGAGTGGCGGTTGTAACTGACGATAAAGTGGAACAACAGATGATTTTGGGAAGCGGGGCCATCAGAATTCCGGTCAGGGAGATGATTGGGATGTTTGATCAGATAAAGAATGAGATAGGTAAAGAAATCGAAACGAACAGGCTACGAAAAAACACATTAAGTGACGCACTGGATATTCCCGTTCTGAAAAGGCTTGAAAAATTAAGAAGAGGCCGTTGAAACTCCTTGACTTTACATAATATGTTGGGCTATAATAAAAACATGAAAAACATGGACTTTTACCAAAATG
Source organism: Clostridiales bacterium (assembly GCA_012519835.1). Lineage (GTDB taxonomy): Bacteria > Bacillota > Clostridia > Peptostreptococcales > Natronincolaceae > JAAZJW01. The sequence continues at coordinate 6,133 of JAAYPJ010000057.1, forward strand.
TTGGAGGCGGTAAGCTTGAGTGCTGGTACGGCAAAAAGAGTTATCAATGACTATGAATTAACGGATGAGGTGATAGTTAAGGGTGCTAAGGACGGCGATACGGACGCCCTGGAGTATTTAATCAGAAAATATAAAAATTTTGTTCGCGCTAAGGCCAGGTCATACTTTCTGATTGGTGCTGATCGGGAGGACATCATACAGGAGGGCATGATCGGATTATATAAGGCAATTCGCGATTATAGATCGGACAAGCTGGCATCTTTTAGAGTCTTTGCCGAACTTTGTATTACACGTCAAATAATAACGGCTATCAAAACTGCTACTAGGCAAAAACATATTCCTTTAAATTCGTATGTATCATTAAATAAACCGATTTATGACGAAGAATCCGACAGAACGTTGTTGGATGTGATTTCAGGACACAAGATTACGGACCCTGAAGAATTGGTAATTTCGAGGGAAGAATTAATTCATATAGAGGAAACGATAGGGGAAATTTTGAGTAGATTAGAATGGAATGTGCTCACTCTCTATTTACAGGGCAGATCCTATCAAGAAATTGCTTATGATTTGGACAGGCATGTAAAATCTATAGACAATGCGCTCCAGAGGGTAAAGCGAAAATTAGAGAAATATTTAGAAGAAAGAGATGAAACCTATGCATAATGGAGCCTGCAATACTACATTATAATATAGTGAGATAGCGGCTAATGCATAAAATTATTCAGAGTGAAAATATATAAAAACATAAAAACCTTTAAATAGGGAGGTAATTTAATATGGCTAAAGCAAAATTTGAAAGAACAAAACCACATGTCAATATTGGAACAATAGGTCACGTAGACCACGGTAAAACAACATTGACAGCTGCAATTACGAAGATACTCAACATGAGATACGGAACAG
>JAAYPJ010000007.1 GCA_012519835.1 Clostridiales bacterium
AAATTGTAGTATTTTTCATTGGAATAAGCTGTAGGAATTATTCATATTCGAAACTAAATGAACGTGTATTGTTATATTAAATTTTATTAGATAACTGGGCTTATATTAGCGACGCACTTTTAGACAAGTATACATTAACGATAACGTTCAATTTCAGTAACACACTCATTTTTAATCTTTTCAACAAGGAACTGCAGGGCATCAATAACGTGTGGCCTGATATCCCCGCCTATTAATACATACATTATGTCATCGCCGGGTTCCAATTCACCCTCATTGAGCCAAACCCTGACATGAAAAATACCTTCCATTTTGCGGGTTTCAGCGACAGCCATATCAACCTTTGCCTCATCATAAGCAAATTCCATACCCTTTACTATAGAACCATCGTCGATTCCTTGGCGTACTTTGACCTTCGGCGTCTGACGTACAACGCCGTTATGAACCAAAAACATGCCCTCCTGTAAGGCCATGAGATCGGATTTTGCTTCTTTTAACCACCTGTCGATTGAAGGGGGCGTTTTTTTTGTTCCTTTGTCGGTCATTGTTCATCATGCTCCTTATGTTCGAATTCTATATTTATCATATATCCTTCCATAAACTATAATCAGTATAATTAACCCCGGTACAGATATAAAAACAATAGTATTATGATTTCATCTTTTTATCACAAATATCCATGGTCTCCATGATGATGCTTCTAAAACCCCTTTTTTCCAGGTTATAGACTCCTTCTATGGTGACGCCCGCAGGTGAGGAAACCAGGTCTTTCAGCTCCCCGGGATGAATTCCTTTTTCCAAAATCATCTTCCCCGTTCCAATCAGGGTCTGGGCGGCATAGATATATGCCTTATCCCGCGGCATACCTCGTAATACGCTTCCATCTGCCAGGGCTTCAACAAACATGGCAATATAGGCCGGGCTGCAACCACTTATGTTTGTCACCGCATCCATCAAATGTTCCTCTATTTCATCTACCCTGCCTATACTGCTTAGCAATTCTACGGCCAGGTCAATTTCTTCCCTGGTCACATTATCTCCGCCATTCAACGCAATCATACCTTCATTGACAGTTACTCCTACATTAGGCATTATACGGATTATTTTTACCGGTTGTTTGAAATACTGCTTTATATCGTCTATCGTAACCCCGGCCATCATAGATATAATCAGTTTTTCGTTATTCATATAGGATTTGATTTCCTTCAGTACCGATTGATATGCATTTGGCTTAATAGCTAAAAATATGATATCGCATCTTTTAACTAATTCAGTATTGTTTTCACACAAATTTATATTAAGTCCATCACGCAATTTTTCTACCTTTTCTTTATTTATATCAGTAACATATATTTTGTTATTTATATCCTTAAAACTGTTTACCAAACCATTTATTATGGTAGAAGCCATGTTTCCGGCTCCGATAAATCCTATTTTTTTATCCATTTATCACATCCCCTTTGAACAATGGTTTAGCGATAGTTGAACGATAGTTTAACAATGGTTACCAACAGAAAATATAGTCGCCCTGGTCTCATTATTATATAATTTTATCAATATATTTTCCGTTTTGCCGTTAGCCAATATCATCGGGATACCATAGCTGTTCACTATTTTTGCGGCCTCTATTTTTGTCGCAATTCCGCCTGTTCCGAAACTGTTGGCTCCTCCTATTTCAATCTCTCCCAACATGCTGTCTATGTCTTCTATTTTTTCCAAAAGTTTCGCATCCTTATGATATTTAGGATTTTTATCATAAACACCATCTATATCGCTCAAAAGTATCAACAGATCGGCATTCCATAGGCTTGCAGAATAAGCGGACAACGTATCGTTGTCCCCTATTTTGATCTGTTCAACACTTACTGTATCATTTTCATTTATAATCGGTATTATACCCTCATCAACCAACGTAAATAATGTATTTCTCATATTTAATGTTCTCAATTCGTCATAAAAATCTTCCCTTGTCAACAATAACTGGCCGATATAAATTCCATGTTTACTGAAATGGCTGCTGTAAGCAGCCATGAGTTCCACTTGTCCAATCGCACATAGGGCTTGTTTATAATGTATGTCCTTTTTTCTTGACCATTTGTTGGTCCTGCTGATACCGGCAATCATGGCACCCGAAGTGACAATTGCTATCTGTTTTCCTTTTTCAATCAGAAAAGATACCTGTTCGCACAACTGTTCTATAAAATCATGGTTGATAGTACCATCCTCATTAGAAAGTATGTTGCTACCTATCTTGATTACAATTTTTCTGCTTTTTTTCATTGTTTCCGACAGCATCCCTACATCCCTACTCTCTGATTTGTCCGTTCCCTACTATAGTATATTTTATTGTAACCAGCTCATTTATTCCCATTGGGCCCCTGGCATGAATTTTTTGGGTACTGATACCCATTTCTCCGCCAAAACCGAATTCCCCTCCGTCTGTAAACCTGGTTGATGCATTTACATATACCGCAGCAGCATCGACTTTTCTTAAGAAATAATTTGCATTAGTAAAGTTTTCCGTAACAATAGCTTCAGAATGCCCGGTTCCGTATTTTTGTATATGGTCAACCGCTTCCTGTACATCGGAAACAACTTTGATTGCAAGAATATTATCCAGATATTCCTCCGCCCAATCGTCATCCGTGGCTTCCCTTACATCTATTATCTCCCTTGTTTTAGGGCATCCCCTGAGAACGACCTTATCTTTTAGCTCATCATATAACCTCGGCAGAATATCCCCTGCCATATTTTCATGGATCAATACCGTCTCACAGGCGTTACAAACACCGGGTCTTTGTGTTTTTGCATTTATTACTATATTAACCGCGTCCTCAAAATTAGCGGAATCATCTACATAGGTATGGCAATTGCCTGCCCCTGTTTCGATAGTGGGAACCGTAGCGTTGTCTACCACAAAACGAATTAATTCCGGGCCCCCTCTTGGAATTATTACATCTATATACTCATTCGATGTCAACATTTCCCTTACCAATTCCCTATCAGAATCGTCTATAAGTTGGATCACTTCTTCACTTATTTCACTCTGTTTCAAACCTTCCTTGATTGCCCCAACTAAAGCCCTATTTGAATGAACAGCGAGTGAACTGCCCCTTAACAGGATACAATTACCGCTTTTTAACGCCAAAGCAAAAGCATCTACCGTAACATTTGGTCTTGATTCGTATATAATACCGATAACCCCGAGCGGTACGGTCATTCTGCTGATAGTGAGTCCTGTTTCCGTTGTCCATACATCATTACTTCGCCAGATAGGATCCTTTAAATCTATAATAGTATTAACACCGTCTATCATGCCCTGCATCCTGGATTCATTTAACGCAAGTCTGTCTATGAGACTGGATTTGGTGCCGTTTTCCTTCGCTATTTTTATATCCCTTTCATTTTCAGAAAGTATATATGATGAATTTCTCTTCAGGCTTTCTATTACTAAATTTAATGCATCATTTTTATATTTGGTGGGAACAGTCGATAACAAATAAGAAGCCTCTTTTAGTTTTATACATTTTTTCGTAAAATCAGACATCACATCACCCTTTTCTTTTATTGAATATCATAATTATTATAATAGATTTTATATATATATTCAAATACATAATAAGACACATAGAAATTGGTGTGCCTATAGTGATTATAGGAAATAGTGAGAGATGAAAGATAAGATGGCGGGTTGGACGGGTTTCTATTGTCCCAGTTCTATCTTCACCGAAATGTCGGAGGGTTTGCCAAAATACAGCGACGTTGTTGCTATCCCGTCCACACCTGTTGCTGCATAGGCTTCTACGTTATTTACATTTATTCCCCCCGCAGCTGTTATCCCTATATCCGGATTGATGCTCCTCACTTTTTCAACAACTTCAGTCAATTGTTCAACCGACAGCTTATCCGTTTGTAATGTATCCACCCCGGCCTTTGCCATCAGAATAGCATCCTCCATGTTTTCCACCTCTACCGTAACCTTTTTTTCGAAGGCAACGGCTTTAATTTTAGGTATTATTTTTGCCAGTTCCTCATACCCTCCAACAAAATTTACATGTTGTTGGAATATCAGTATGGTTTCCGATAAACCGAGCCTGTGCGGCCATGCTCCCCCCGCAATAATTGATTTTATTGAAAGTTTCTTGGTTCCCGGAAAAGTCTTTCTTGTGGTTACTATGTTGATATTTGGATTTACCTTTTTGGCTTTGTCAACCATCACCTTTGTCCTGGTAGCTATGCCGCTGAAATATTCAAGAATACTTAAGGACACCCTCCAGGCCATATGTAGGCACCCCACTGCCCCTTCGGCCTCTATGAAAACCTTGTCTTTTTCAAGGAATGTACCTGACGGCAAAAAACTGTTACATTTAACATCCAGTTTTTCGAAAATTTTCAGTACTTCCTCAACACCTGATAACACCGTGTCTTCCCGTGTTGCAAAGGTCATCTTCCCATACTTGTTCTCAATCCCTAAGAGTTTTGTTGTGAGATCAATATAGGGAACGTCCTCCCTTATGAATTCACTAATATCATAATCAGAAATAAGCATTTTATAAAGTTACCCCTTTCTTTAATAGATGCACCGGGGACGGTTCCTGTTGCATTCTGCAATGACATAAAAACCCGTCCCCTCATATTATACCACAATCTATATTTTCTGTTTTGCCCTCGAAAAGCCAAGCCCCGTCAACAGAAATATCGCTCCGAATAATAATTGCATCCTGAGCCCATATGACATATCCATGGCTGAAACCGCTTTCATATTATTAATTCTAACATAATAATACATCGGAAAAAACTTGGCCATAGCCAAGACCTTTTCCCCCAAAAGTTCCTGTGGAACGAATACACCCGAAACAAATGCCGTTCCAAGGGAGACCACTGTGCTGACGCCGCTTATTGCAAATCTGCTCGTGGTCAGATTATTTATCAGAAACGTAAAACAGAGGATAGCAAATGAAAATACATAGGCATTGATCAGGTATCTAGAAAGGTCTACCTCCCCGATGTGTTTTCCTTTTAATATAATTCCTCCCAGTATAAAGATGGTCGTTATCAACATTCCAAGGGTTATTTGTCCCAGGTATATCTCCGCGTTGGATTTTAAAAATTTCTTGGACGATATCCTCATCCTGTCCCGAATATTCTTATCATTAAATTCAGCCATTATAAGCCCTATCACTAAAATATATATAGTTATAACTATATACCCGATAAAATTAAAATAAATTCCGAACCAGGCATCTGTCCCGCTATTTTTTGAAGTGGGTCCTGTTTTTAGAACGTCAACATTTACCTTTTCCTTTAGGACATCTTTTACCCTTGCCAAATCAAACTTACCGTCTCTGCGGGTTGCATTTGAAAACACCAGAAATTTGTTCACCTGATTTTCAATCTGCAACGATTCCATTTTTCTATCGTCGCGAAATATTTCCACGGATTCTTCCTTGTTCTCCACCCTACTCTGAAAATCTTGGGGTATTATGATTACCGCATCTACTACCTCGAGAAAAATCTGATCCTTTATATAATCAATGTCATTTTCCATCTCGACTATGGTGTTATTCTTGCCTAAATAGTCTATCAGCCCATCGGATAAACTACCCTTACTGTCGTCTACTATCCCTATATTCAAACTTTCCTCCATAAAGGCTGTTTCTTTTGTTTTTGTGTTTATACTGCTTATTACCGACAATAAGAAGAATATCGCCGCATATCCTAGTATTATCCATTTATATCTCGTGGTGATTTTTATAAAATATCTATATACTGTCATATTGGCTCCTTCCCAAAAATAAATATGAAACAGCCATCAGTACCAGAGAATAAACCGCCAAAAGAATCATTCCCTGACTCAAATTTCGGGTATTCCCCAACAGATTTATTTTATATAGACTATTTGTAATTATCGAAATAGGATTTATTTTCCCCAATATCGGGACATTTTTGTCAATCGATACCTTTATATTCGGAGACATCATACCCGACAAAAAGGATAAAAACAATGTGGTTGCAATTGAAAACATAACTTTAACCCCAGGGCTTTTCTTGTTGGATGACCCGACAAATATACCCAAAGAAACCCCAAATAGATTTCCTAGAAGTATAAATATACCGCTGTACCATATATTTGTAAATAAGTCCATTTTCAATACAAACCGCAAAAATAACAGAAGAAGTATATTGGAAAATATGTTTATTAATAGTCCGTCTATCACACCTGATATCAAAAGTGTGGATTTCTTTATAGGTGTTGTGTTTATCCTTGCACCTATGTCGGTTAAATTTGCCTGAGATGTGACTGCAGTTTCAATGCCGGGAAAAACCCCATAGGTAGATACCATAGCAATCAAGGAATAAAAAATCACCAACATAGGATTTGCCTCTTGGGTTTTGGCCGACAAGTAATTTACCTCAAAATCGAGATTCTGCATGGGTTCGTTCAGGGCAATTATCTGTATTATTTGATCGAGTATTCCCTTTATTACCGTTTGGTTTAATCCGGATCCGTCTACCACAAGAGTTAAATCATTTTTTATATATCCGTCTATCTTCCCGGATTTTAAACTTTTTTCTGCATCATTTTCGTGAATTTCCATCACATTCAGTATTTCTACATTCTCCAGTATAGGATACGCTTGGTTCTCCCTTCCAATCCCTACATTTATAGTTTTTATCTCCATATTTATTATCCCGCTGAATGCTATATAGAAAAATCCCGCTAATATTATGGGGTACATCAAGCCCCAAAAAGTAAAACTCATATCCCTGAACATATTTTTCCCCAGATATATGCTGTTTCTTAATATGTTTTTCATATTATTCCCTCAGCTCCTTCCCGGTGAGTTCTAAAAATACGTCATTTAGACTGGGAAGTTGACTGTATAACTTGGTGTATGTTAAATCATTATCTTTTATAAAATCCAGCAGGTTGGAAAGATTGTTCGTTCCATTTTCAAAATTTATAATATATTCTCCATGCGCCTTCCCCACGTCCAGGACATGAGGTATCGATTTTATTTTGTCGGATATATCTTCCTCCGGGTTTTCAAACCCTGCTATTATTTTTTCCCTTGTGCTTGTGATTGATTTTAATTCTTCCACTGTGCCCGTTACGAGGGATTTCCCTCTATCCATTATTATTATCCTGTCACAGAGCATCTCCGCTTCCTCCAGGTAATGGGTGGTATATATGATAGTACTGCCCTCTTTATTCAGTCTTTTGATCCCTTCAAGTATAAAATTCCTGCTCTGGGCATCTACCGCAACAGTGGGCTCGTCCAGAAAAATCAATTTGGGTTTATGGGATATTCCACAGGCTATATTCAATCTTCTTTTTAATCCCCCACTCAATTTTTTGGGGTAGAATTTCTTGTATTCCGTCAACCCTACAAAATCTATGACCTCCTTTACATATTCCCTTCGAATATTCTTATCCTCTATATACAGCCCGCAAAAATAATCTATATTTTCCTCTACCGTTAAATTTTCGAATACTGCGACTTCCTGCGGAACTAAGCCTATCTGCTTTTTTATATTATAAGAAGTAGGTGTCATTTTTTGTCCGAATATCTGTATATCGCCTTCATCAAATTTCAGCAGTGATAAAATACAATTTATGGCAGTAGTTTTCCCACAGCCATTAGGGCCCAGAAGACCCAGTATCTCACCTTCTTTTACCTCCATATTGAAGTGATCCAGAGCGTTCAGTTCCTTGTACTTCTTAACTATATTTTCTGCCTTGATAACCATATTTCCACCCCCTTATCAATTATTATGTGTCAGGGGGACGGGGGATCTGACACAGTCCCCTTGTCACCTAGACCTTGAGAATTCTGTCTAACGCTTTGATAAATTTTTCTGTCTGTTTTATGGTTCCCGTGCTTACCCTGAGCCAATTGTCCCAGCCCCATAAAAATCCGGGCCTGATTATAACACCCTGTTTCATTAACTCTTCGAACACCCATTTGGAATGGACGCCTACATTCACAAATATAAAATTTGCATTGGATTTTACATATTCCAGATTATTTTCATCAAAATATTTCTCCATGAGTGCCAAAGATTCATAATTCAGTTTTATTGTTTTTTCAATATGTTCCTCGTCTTCCAACACTGCCAAAGCCGCGACTTGAGCCAATGAGTTGACGTTAAATACATCTTTAACTTTGCCCATCTGCGTGGCTATCTCTTTAGATGTGAGCACATATCCTACCCTGACCCCGGCAACGCCTCCAACCTTGGAGAACGTCCTGAGTATAATAGTATTCGGCCTTTTTACCAAGATGTCCAATGTCTCCGGATACTCAGGGTTGACTTTTGCATAATTATAATACGCTTCATCAAACAGAATCACAATATCTTCCGGTACCTTGGCCACAAAATCATATATTTCATTTTTCGTCAAAATGTTCCCAACAGGATTGTTAGGGTTACAGATATATATTATCTTTGTCTTGTCGTTAATTTTTTCAACGAAACCGTCTAAATCGTGCTTATAATTCTTTAAAGGTAACTTAACGGCAACTCCGCCCATGTTAAGCACACTTGTCTCGTATAAACTGAATGTAGTGTCCGCCATTATAGCCTCGTCTCCATGATCTATAAATACCTGGGCTACCATGGCCAAGGTTTGTTCCCCACCGTTGCCTACAACTATATTTTCATGGGTCAAACCGACCTTTTCGGCAATTGCCTCCTTTAATTTCATTGCATAGGAATCCGGATAAAAATTAATATTTTGTACTTCCCTTATAATGGCCTCTACCGCCTTCGGTGACGGTCCCAAAGGATTTTCATTGGATGCCAGTTTTTCTATTTTATCTATACCGTATTCTTTTTGCACCTCCTCAATCGGTTTTCCCGGAACGTATGGTCTTAATATATCCAATTCTTTTCTAAAAAGATTTCTTGACATAAAAAACACTCTCCTATATTTTTAAACACTTTGTACAACATTTCATTATATTTTATATATCTACCCTTTGATGCTTTAATGCCTATATTATATTATAATACCAAACCTTATGCCAGACCAGGTTGTTAGTGTATAATATTTGTAGGCAAAAATGCATAAAAAGGAAGAGCATCCTAAAGAGCCCTTCCCTATACATGAATCATCCATTATAATGTAATTGTCGAAAAGACATTGAAATGGGGGATAACA
>JAAYPJ010000058.1 GCA_012519835.1 Clostridiales bacterium
AAACATAACACAAGAAGAACCGGCCCCGCTGTATCCGGATGACAACTTTCTTACGGAAGAACAAGCAGGGGAATATTTAAGACAGATCGGTCTTTACAGGGGTTATGATGACGGGACGCTGGGGCTTGACAGGAATATTACACGCGCCGAATTCGCTACCCTGGCCGTAAGGCTGGAAGGCTTAGAAGACTTACAGGGGAGATACAGAGGGGAAACAATTTTTAAGGATATGCCGGCAAATCATTGGGCGTCGGGTTATGTCAATATTGCCGTCTCCGGGAATTTGATTAAAGGTTTTGAGGACAAGACCTTCAGGCCTGAAGAAAAAATTACATATGTTCAGGCTCTGGCCGTTGTTATTCGTATTCTCGGTTATGAAAAGGATGTTATTGGTGAATGGCCTGACAATTATATTGATAAGGGTGTGGAGTTGGGACTTGTGACACGGGGGGACGGTCCTTTTGTGTCATTGGGAAACATGACACAAAAAGAACCGGCCCCGCTGTGTCCTGTTAATGCACCTATTAACCGCGGGGAAATTGCAATTTTGATTTATAATGCGTTGAAGGTGCCTGTAGCCGGGCAACCATGAGGACCGCAAAGTACAAACTGTGGGGAACAGGTTAAGTAAGATGGGAAATGGGGACAGGTCCCCATTTCCCATTAAAAAACATGGGCGAGCAAAGCTCGCCCTTACATCAGGGGGAAAATTCCCACTTTCCATTTCTTATATCTTGTTTCACGCCCCTCACCTCCCACTTCCCACTTCTCACTTCTCACTTCCCACTTCTCACTTCTCACTTCTCATTTCTCATTTCCCATATTTTTGTAACCAATACCGTCATATCGTCTTCAGGGATGTTCTGTGTAAATTTAAGTGCGGTATGGAGTATGCCATCTGCCACCTCCCTTGGATTCAAAGATTCATTATTTTCCAGATACCGCACAAGCCATTTTTCCCCTTCTTCTTTGTTGGAGTCTATTATTCCGTCGGAAACGGTAATAATCAGATCCCCATCTTCTAATTTTTGAACATTCCCCCCTATTTGTATATCCGTCAATATTCCTATGGGTAAGGTAGGAGCCATAATTTCCTCTATCCTTCCGTCTTGACGTTTTATAAAGCCCGGAGCACTTCCTATTTTAACAAAATCCGCCGTTCCCTTATGTAGGTCAATCAATACCATATCCAGACTGGCGAACATCTCGTCAGATGATCTCAGCATCAACATTGAATTTATGGTCTTGATTGCTATATCCCTGTGAAAACCCGCTTCCATCATTTTTTCCAACATATCCACGGTAACACTGGACTGTATATGTGCCTTATCCCCTGTGCCCATTCCGTCACTGAGGACCACCATATATTGCCCGTTTTTTAAATGCGTAAACGCGTAACTATCACCCGATAATTCACTTTCTTCTTTGGTTGCCACCGCAAATTGCGTCAATACCGCATATTTGTCGGCTTCTACCAAAACAAGACCGCATTCATCCTCGTATTCCGCTAAATCATAGTTGCAGGTTTTTGAAACCAATTTTGTACCTAATGTCTCGGATATTACAGAGATAAGTTTTTCCTTGCACATATCTTCACTAAAATAGGTTCCCCTATCGACAATCACTTCCAGATTGCCTTCGGGGCTATTGGCCACCATTATGTCCTTGGCCGAAAGCCCAGCTTTATCCAGGGCAACATATACAGCATATTCCAAATCTGCATCAAATTCCGGACCCTCATTCACCTCCATAGCCAACTCACCCAAAATTTTAGCTACACCCTTCAGTTGTTCGCCTGCCAGGCCTCTGCTCTCCATCAACCTTTGTTTCCACATTTTGTCTAAATGGTTGAGCTCATAGAAATTGGCTACATATTCCATCATCACCTTGGGCCTGATACATCTCTTTTTCATGTTTTTCGGAAGATCGTCGTGTCTTAGGGCCCCTTTTTCTTCTATGTGTATGAACATATCCAATATTCCTTGATAGGTAACATTGAAATTTTTATCCCAACAGCTTCTTTTCATACCACAGTTATAACAAACTTTATTCACTACCCTCTCGATCAATTTGGACAGATCTTCCTTATCATAAAATTCATGTTTCTCCGATGTTTTTTCGAATGTGGCCGAAAGTTCCCCAAAGGTGTCAGCGTACTCTTTCAATTTTTGATACGTGAGCTGTTTCATTCTATGACTGTGGGTCTTGCCTGAATTTGAAACGGCTGTCCGAGTATTGCAAAACTGCCCGATTCTGGCGATCAGGGCCTTGGGTAAAGTTAAAAACAATACAAAGGCGGCTATACATTCTTTAAACTGAATAAATATTTCATAATACCCGTTGATATAAAATGTCAATATTGCGTTTCCCGCCAGAAACCCGAAGGCGCTGCCTACTTTGCCGATGTCCCTGAATACCCCTGCCAATAGCCCTGAAAATCCGAATATTCCTATTATGACGGGTGTGCTGCCTGTAGACATACTTGTTATCAGTCCTAAAGTTATGCCCACCGAGGCGCCGACACCTGCTCCGCCATTGTAAGCGAATAGGATTGTTATCAGTATTCCCAGGGTATTTTTGAGTGAAAGTCCCCAGATGTATATTTCGTTAATCCCGGATAGTGCTAATGCCGTAATTATTGCTATACATATTATTTCTTCCGCTGAAAGTATCTTTCTGTCTATGTCTTGCAATATTACGGGAACAGCATAATGCGAAACATACACCGCAACAAATATTACCACACTCTCAAAACCGACTATTATCCAATCGTAGAGATAAAAGCCGCCGAATGATAGAAATAACGCCGTAGTAAGTAAATAGGCGGTAGCCCCTATCAATGAGGTTTTAAAAATCTTTATATTCCTCAAATCCAGTACGTATTGGAATAGACAAAATATTATTACTATTGCAAATCCGTAAGGTATGCTGCTGGAAAGTCCCTGTGTGGTGACGATTCCCAGAAACGTGGTCACACCTAAAATTCCGAATTTGCGGTCTTCCCGGCTGAGAGCCGTGAAAAAGGCTATTCCGAATGGTGTAAGCCCTTGTAATATTGATGCCCTGCCTAGTAAGAAAGCTATCAAATGTAGTAAAATAAGCCTTATGTTTATTCTTTGCAGGGGGCTCGCTCTGTTTCGAACAACTGACTGCATGCTTTCCAGTTCCATATAGTCTCTCTGATATGGCAATATTGTCGGCCTGTCCATGTTAACACCCTTCCTTTCGCAGTCGAACATTACAAATTTGTTTACTCTCCGAAAACCACGGGGACAGAGGTCCCCCGGTCAAAAAAGACTGACCACACGACCAGTCCCCATGATTTTCTCATTTGACCACTATTCAACGATCGTCTATGGAAATCATATCAAATTTTTTCCAGGGATTTTGTCAATATTGGTGGACAGGCCATAAAAAGTTTTTGACATTTACGGTGACGGTTTTGACAAATTAATTCAAATATATAGTGTGTGGGACATGCTTCATATACCATATGTATGATTTTCGATTTTGTCATGCTATTTATTTGACGAGGGGTGGGGGTATGTGCAGAAT
>JAAYPJ010000059.1 GCA_012519835.1 Clostridiales bacterium
AATAAACATAAAAGATTTGCTGAATATTTGCGGAGGGGGCAAAATGGATATGAAAAAAAGTTATATTCCCTATGTTTTATTAAATGCCTTAATCATCATTGACATAACATTTATAACATAGTATTATAACTATATGGCAAGGGGGCGTAGTTCAGTTGGGAGAGCGCTTGACTGGCAGTCAAGAGGTCAGGGGTTCGAATCCCCTCGTCTCCACCAAATAAAAAAACCTCACAACTCTGTTGTAAGGTTTTTTGTTATGTTTCCAGTTGAGTTCCCCGATCTATAGGAATTTACTTGTGACCCTGCTCCAAAATTCAAAGTCTTCCAATCTGAGCATTTTTATTTTGCGGTTTGCTAATTTCGTGTCAATTTCTATAATATTATTATATCTATGTTCTACACCATCGATTACAATAACTAAAGAACTCTCAAAATAATATTCCGGAATAACTTTAATTACCGCGTTACAAGGTAGAATAATGCTTGAAGTAAAGGAACGGTAAACATTCGTATTAATAGGAGCCAAAGGTGTAATTTGTAAAACATCCAAACTGGGATCTATTATACTTCCGCCGGCCGAATAATTATAAGCGGTACTCCCGGTAGAAGTAGATATAAGAATCCCATCCCCGCTGAAATGTTGAACCGGATTATTATCAACATAAATATCCAAATGAATTACATGAGACCTGTTACCTTTAATGACTATTTCATTAATGCCCATTATTTTCATACAACTGCTCTTTGCACAGATAATTGACTTAATGGGGGTGATTTCCTGTATGCTATAGTCTTTAGCTATATATTTTGCAATCAGATAGTCTAGTTCCCCGGGTGTTACCTCCGTAAAAAAACCGAGATGGCCTGTATTTATCCCTATTATAGGAATGTCAGGAAAATTATGTTCCCTCAGGGCCTTCAAAAATGTGCCGTCTCCACCTATAGATACAATCAGTTCAGCTTTTTTTTCCATGGTATCGCATACCCGGTATCCCAATGAATTCAATTTTTCTTTCAGATCTTTTGCCGTGTTTACAGATAATTCCCTGTTGTTGTGTACAATATTAATAATCTTACTAGACTTCATAGATATTCTCCTTTATTATTAAAAATATAACTGTTTGTCTATTATACAATTATTGTGTAAAAATTAATATATAAAGTAACAATTATTTTAAAATAATTAAGTCCAATCTATAATATAGATACTTGAACCTTATATTTGATAATAACATAATTCTAGACCGAGCGAAAAAAACCTTCAATAAAGATAATTTAATTTGGCCCGTTACACCAGCCGACCTTTTTGTCTATTTCCCATCCAATAACAGTATGGCAAATTAATTCAATAGGAGAGAATAAAAAATGATAGCAAAGGATAAACAGAAAGAAAATGTAATTGTTTATGAAGCGGAGCATGATGATGACGGAAAAACATTGAGGCAGGTTTTAGAAGGAAAATTAGATTTTTCCAGTCGTTTACTGTCCAAATTAAAACAAAGCAAAACTGTTTTTATCGATGGACAGCATTCAAAGTATCATGAAATAGTACAGAAAGGTAATCAAATTAAGATTGTTATGGAAGAGGAGCCTAATCATTTTGTTCCCCAAAATATCGATTTGAAGATTATTTATGAAGATGTAGATTTGATTTTGATAAATAAGCAACCCGGAATTGTAACCCACCCGACAAAAAGCCACCCGGATAATACAATCGCTAATGCTGTTACATGGTACTTAACAAACAAAGGTATTAGTTGCAAAATCAGATTTGTTAACAGGTTGGATATGGATACCTCAGGCCTATTGATTATAGCTAAAAATCCATATTCCCATCACATATTATCCAAACAGATGCAACAGGATAAAATAAAAAAAAGATATATCGCCTTTGTATGGGATATTGTCGAAAACGACAGCGGAAAAATTGAAGCCCCAATACATATGCCATCCGGTGATTCAATTAAAAGAGTAGTAGACCAAAAAGGCAGACAGTCTTCTACTGAGTTTAAAGTACTAAAAAGATATAAAAATGCAACCATGTTGGAAATAAACCTAATAACAGGCAGAACACACCAAATCAGGGTACATATGAGTCATCTGGGACATCCATTAATAGGGGATAGCCTCTATGGGGCGGACGACATTCATTTAATAAACAGACAAGCCCTCCATGCATCGTATTTGTCTTTTTTACAGCCAAGATACAGGAATACAGTGCAAGTAGAGACGCCTTTGCCTGATGACCTAACAGAACTTGAAAAAAAACTGCAATGAGCTATGTAAACTAAGGGCCATGCCTGAATTACCAATCTGTCTTAAATAAGTGAATAATTCAAGCCCGAACATTCCATATATTATTTATTAATGATATACTTTGCCGTATCATAATCCTTTTTATGTACATAAAATATATACTCATAGTTAAGATTCATATTTTGCCCAAACGAGCCCCTTCTACCTCTTGAGGAACCTAAAAACGAAGGTGACATTCTATTAATGGTTCTAACATAATAGTTTATGTTACTTTGGGATAAAATCTGCCTTATACTGCTCTGTTCTTCCATCGAAAAAGTTATATAAAGCTCTTTTCTATTAAAAATAGTAACCATTTACCAAATCCCCCTCAAACATAATCTCGCCATTATATAAAGAATGCCACTTCTAAATATTTTCAGAAGCGGCATTTTAAATTTTAAATGGAGCTGATGGGCGGAATTGAACCGCCGACCCCTTCCTTACCAAGGAAGTGCTCTACCTCTGAGCCACATCAGCATAATTCAGGCGGGCTCAATAGCCCTACCTGTACGATTATACACTAAAATATTAAATATGTAAAGCATTATTAATATCGATATGGAATGCCATAAATTGTAATATTTGATATAGAGAAGACAATAAATTGTAACATAAAAACATCACATAGGAAATCATTTTATATCCGATACCGCCATATTTTTAGGATATCAAATAATTATTCAACCTTACCGCAATTATGCAAGCCAACACAGCCTTGATTAAATCCCCCGCCAAAAATGGAATCACACCAAGTTGCAGGGCTTTTATATATGTTATGTTCAGTATATAACCCATGTAAGCTGCCCCTAATAGATGAATTATGGGAATACCTAAAAAAATAGTCACCAATAGATACCTGGACAGACTTGCTTTTTTACCTTTTAGAAAACTTATTGCTACAGCTGCAAACAAAAAGCCTAATATGAATCCGCCTGTTTGCCCGAACAATACACCCAAACCGCTACTACCTCCCGCAAACACGGGTAAACCGCTTGCACCTAACAATATAAATGCCATAATGCATATGGCGCTGTGTACCGGGCTCAAAATTAAAGCTATCAGATTGACTGCCATAGTTTGCCCTGTAATCATTATGGGAGTAAAAGGCAAAGGAATCACAATATAGGATGATACGCAGATCAGCGCCGTACATAATGACAATTTTGTCATTTCTTTTATGTTCATTTTATGTTCCCCCCTTTAGAGCACAATTATATTAAGAAAAGTATAATCTAAATACAGTGGTTTGTCAACCTGTATTTAGTTCGGGGTTTACGGCATCGCCGTTGCAATGATAATTTTATACATGTTACCCACACTGCAATAAACGAAAGCATTATTCCCAATTTGCGCAATCCGCCGTACCTGCTCTTACTAGTTAGGGAGTGGATAAAGCCCCCACTCCCACGATACATAATTATTTTATTTGTTTGTTACTAATATAGAATCCTTTCATCATCCGCCCTTTTCGTAATTTTTTCATTATCAAAATATTCTAATAGTGCAACAGCATATTTCCTGCTGGTATTCAATATATCCCTGAACTGCGGTAATGTAATGCTGCCATTTTTATTGATATAATCCACCAGCTTTGTTTTAGCATCTTCATATGGTTTAACATGGAGCACGATTTCCTGGTTCAATCTGACTAAAGTATTTCCTAACATTGAATTAAAGACCTGCTCTATATCATCTTTTTCAAAATCCATATCATTGATCATATCCTCAAATTTCGGTGTGGAATACTGACCTTGCAAATATATATACTCCAACTGTTCCTTTATCTTTTTATGAACCGGGGAAAATATGATTTCAAAATCATATAGGGATACAAATCCGTCTTTAATCTTTACAATTTTATTTTCCGCAAATATATCCATTAAAATATCGATACTTTTACTTTTATTTTTAGAAAATAATCTGCTCCTGACCTCTTCTTTCAGCATCCCCGGTCTGAGGGGGTTAGATTTATGATAAGCTGTCAGTAAATCTATCAACTGTCCCTTAATGTTTTCGTAGTAATTTTTATGAATAACGTTATCATTCCCTAATGCTAATATCTTGTCTTCGTTTGCCAGATCGGTTATTATCGATTTTATATCATTTAACTGATATGCTGTCAGCTTTGCTATAAAAGATAGACTGGGGAACTCCTTACTATGGATATCTATCTGTTTTTCTATAATATCTTGTGAACTTCCTTTTTCCCTGGCAGACAGATCCTTTATTACATTCTCGTCAAATCTGCTATGTTTTTTAGGATTTGCATCGATCACTACCGCTCCCCCTAAGGTCTCCATAGGTGAGTAATACCTGACAACCAAATGATCTTCTTTTTTTACTGCAGTAATCTCTTCCAGTCTGAATTGAACGTAAATACTCTCCCCCGCTTTTCCTTCCTCATTATCTAATAAAGTAACCCTGGCGAGGACCTCCGAAGCTCCATGATATATTCTCACCCTGTCATGATTTTTGATGTTTCTGGGTATATCCTTCAGTAGGTTCAGTTTTGCATCTATCATCATTGTGGGTTCCATTGAGTTTATCTGTGCTAACACTTGCCCTCTCTCGATGTCCTCCAACTTTACGTTAGCAAGGTTAATTGCTACCCTCTGCCCTGCATACGCCGTATTTACAGATTGCCCATGCACCTGTATGTTTCTTATGCGCACCTTTACCTGCTGTGGCAGAATTTCTAATGTATCTTCAACTGATATCCTACCTTCCGTCAGGGTTCCGGTCACCACCGTCCCGAATCCGACAATAGTAAATATTCTGTCTATGGGCATTCTGGCGGGCGCATTGGCATCCCTACTCTCTGTCTCTTCTGTCAATATATCTATTTTATTGATTAGTTCACTGATTCCCGTGCCTTTAATAGAATCTACCGCTATTATTTCGCTATTTTCCAAAAAGGTACCTTCTACCTTTTCCCTGATATCTTCCTTAACCAATTCCAGCCATTCCTCATCAACCATGGCTGATTTTGTAATTACAATAATTCCTTTTTCAATTTTAAGCAAGGATAAAATATCAAGATGCTCTTTCGTTTGCGGCATTACCCCTTCGTCGGCTGCAACAACCAATATAACAATATCCATACCCCCAACACCCGTGAGCATGTTTCTGATGAATTTCTCGTGTCCCGGCACGTCTATAATCCCCGCTCTTCTTCCACTGGGCAAATCGAAATACGTAAAACCCAACTGTATGGAAATACCTCTCTTTTTTTCTTCGCTTAATCTATCCGTTTCATGACCTGTCAGTGCCCTTATCAACGTGGTCTTACCGTGATCTATATGTCCCGCCGTTCCGATTATAACGTTTTTCACTTAGGTGAAACCTCCTTAATTTTCTCCCCACCTGATTTAATTATTTTGTTAACAATATGATACCAAGCATCATCAATTTATACAACACAAAAAATCCAGCCGGGACCGTGGATTCCGGTCCCAGCTTCTTTGTTTCCTCCCCATTAATCTCTTGGACAATCCGTCACGAAATTCGATACCCATTATCCAATTCTCTGTAACCTTTATTTTAAGAGACCAAGCTTGACCCAATTATTTGGCCATTGTTCAACCATTGTTAAACTATTGTTCCCCTACCGTTTCAACCAATGCTTGTACTATTATTCCATACTGTTCTTCCTTTACAGTACGCAAGTCAATTATTACCCTATCATCATTTACCCTGGTAAATATGGGAGTACTGTATTTTCTTAATCTATCTTCCAATTGTGATGATGAAATGTTTTTAGCTTTAATGGTTATGGCATGGGTCGGCAATTTTTCTAAAGGCAGTGCCCCGCCACCAACTTCTGAATAATCATTACTTATGCCGATATCAAGATCTAATTTCCTCGATACAATCATGTCGTATAATGTCTTGGCCCTTTTACTGATAGAATCCGAGGACTCGGTTAACATCCTTAAGGTAGGTATAGCCTTTATGGCCTTTTCCTCATCCAAATAGAGCCTTAAGGTTGCTTCCAGTGCCACCATAGTCAATTTATCAATCCTGAATGCTCTGGTTAATTGATTCTTTTTCATCTTTTCTATATAGCATTTCTTACCCACAATAATACCAGCCTGGGGCCCTCCCAACAATTTGTCCCCACTAAAAGTAACCACATCAATACCGGCCGCAATGCTCTCCTGCACAGTTGGTTCATACATTAAACCATATTTTTGTAGGTCTATCAAAACTCCGCTGCCTATATCCTCAATCACAGGTATACCGTTTTTCTTGCCTAACTCCACTAAATCCTTGAGGTCTACACTGTCTGTAAAGCCTAATATTCTGTAATTGCTGGTATGTACTCTTAATAAGGCCGCCGTGTTTTCATTTATTGCATTTTCATAATCCCACAAATGGGTTTTGTTAGTTGTTCCAACGCTCACAAGCTTTGTACCACTTTGCTCCATTACATCCGGTACCCTGAAGGAACCGCCTATCTCCACTAATTCCCCCCTCGAAACGATTACCTCCTTGCCTTTGGCCATCGTACTGAGCACAAGCATGACCGCTGCCGCATTGTTGTTAACAACCAAGACATCTTCCGCTTTGGTTATAAATTTTATGAGTTCAACAACATGACTATAGCGAATTCCTCTTTTCCCCGTTGAAATGTCAATTTCAAGTGTGGAATATCCACCGGCTACACTCCACACCTGTTCCCTGATGGTTTCACTCAAAAGCGCTCTGCCTAAATTGGTATGCAATACTGTACCCATGCCGTTTACAACTTCTCTCAAATTCATCTGCATAAATTTATCACTACTGTCAATTATGTAGGATATAATTTTATCTATATCAATTTTAAATTTATCCAAAGACCCCTCATCCATGGACAAAATTTTTTTACGATATTTTTCTAAATTATTGCGTATTTCATTTACTACCACATTACGAGGAACCTCTTCCAGCAAATTTATAATCTTTTTATCATTCAATAATTCGTCTACCGAAGGTAATTTGCTGAGTATTTTTCCTTTGTTCATAAATAACCCACTCCCCACCAACTATTGTTCAAATTAGATTATACCACATTTCAAGAACATATAATTTAAAAAAGGAGTATATAGAATACTCCCTTTAACCAATATTTATTTTTTAATATATATGGCCTTTTCACCTTTACTAATAACCTGACCGACTACCGCAAATTCATTATCTGTATTAGCGGACAGACTTTCCAATGCCTTTTCCACATCATTTTTGTCTATTGCGACTAATAATCCCCCGGATGTTTGGGGATCATAGAGTAGGTCCAGTATAACTTCTTCAACACCCTCTTCTACCTCTATATCGCCCCCTACATGATTTTTGTTAGAATACGCTCCTTCAGGAATGATACCCATACCGGCAAATCCTTCAGCCCCCTCTATTATGGGTATCCTGTCCGAATAAATTTCCAAAGAGACTTCACTGCCTTCAGCCATCTCATGAGCATGTCCGAGAAAGCCGAAACCTGTGACATCCGTACATGAAGATATATTTAAACCGTCCAGAGCCTCCAGGGCATACTTATTTAACGTAACCATGGTTTTTACCGCAGCATCATATTGATCCTTAGAAGCCATATCTGCCTTTATAGCCGTATTCAGTATCCCTAAACCTAAGGGTTTTGTAAGTATCAAATAATCCCCCACCCTGGCCGTACTGTTAACCAACACTTTCTCGGGATGGACAATCCCCGTAACAGAAAGGCCATACTTGGGCTCTTCATCCTTTACGCTGTGACCGCCAACCAGCAGTGCTCCTGCCTCTATTGCCTTGTCTGCGCCACCTTTTAGTATTTGTTCAAGTACCTCGAGTTTCAGGCAGTCAGGAAAACAAACAATGTTCATAGCCACAAGCGGTTGCCCGCCCATTGCATATACATCGCTCAAAGAATTTGCTGCCGCTATTTGACCAAATGTATACGGATCATCCACAACCGGGGTAAAAAAATCTACAGTTTGAACAAGTGCTGTTTCCTCATTGAGTTTATAAACCGCCGCATCGTCGGAGGTATCCGAACCAACAATAAGTCTTTCATCTTTCATTCTCGGCAAATTACACAGTACCTGTGCAAGGACATCGGGTCCAATTTTTGCAGCTCATCCGGCACTTTTAGTCATTTGTGTTAACCTTTTAGCTTCTGACATTACTTTTCACCCTTTTTAAACCATCCTTAATTAACGGTTATCTTATTTTTTATATCATTAAATCTCTTATCACCAATTCCACTCACATTTTTTAGTTCCTCTATGGATTTAAAGCTCCCTTTTTCATTGCGGTATTCTATTATTCTACCGGCCAATACATCCCCTATGCCGGGTAAGGATTTCAATTCTATTATATTTGCCTTGTTAATGTTTATCAAATTCATATTCTCAATAGCGTTGGTAGGTGTTAATAGATTATCTCTATACCGAGGTTCTATATTTTCCTCATTTTTGTTCGGTATGTATATATATTCCTCGTCCACTATTTTTTTAGCCAAATTTACCCCCTTCTTATCCGCATCCCTTAACAATCCGCCTGCTGCTTCAACAGCATCAAAAACCCGTGAATCCTTGTCTAATTCATATACCCCGGGATTTGCTATCTCTCCCTCTATGTGCACCACTATTTTATTTGTATCAGGCTGCTCAAATATATTATTTTCATTATTATCTCCAACCATATTCTTTTTTTCCCCGCCACTCAATACATATACTTTTTGCTGTTTTATATAATTTGAAATTGAAAATGTTGCAACTATAACCATTATTATAATTACCAATATTATATTTTGTTTATTTTTTAACTCCATGTTGGCTTCCCCCCGTATGGATAAAAATAATTTTATTATACCACACTATTTACCGATATAATGAATCAATTATTATATTTCTATCTGTCCAGGGGTTTTCCTCTATTTAATAAAAATTTTACCTTAATTTTCTTAATGATTTCTGATATACTATATTACGTAATAGAATTTAGTTTTGAAAAGGAGTGTACAAAAACCTATGAAATATCGTTGCAAATACTTGTCAATTATAATTATAATAACCCTTATTTCCACATTCATACCGATTGCTGTTTTTGCTCAGGATGCTCCTACTATTGAAGCACCAAATGTAATACTTATAGATTACGAAACCGGAAAAGTCTTGTTTGATAAAAATGCCCACAGACAGGCCTATCCGGCCAGTACTACTAAGGTCATGACTGCTGTTTTAACCCTGGAAAATGCTGACCTGAATGATAAGGTAACCATAGATTATGATCTTTATGTTGACGGTTCCAGTATGTTTCTTTTGAAGGGAGAGTCTTTTACTGTTGGGGAACTCTTGAAAGCTTTACTGATAAAATCTGCTAACGATTGTGCTGAAGCCCTGGCCATACATATATCCGGTTCTGTAGAAAAATTTGTTGAAATGATGAACAAACGTGCCAAGGAACTCGGTGCGTTGAATACTAATTTCGTGAATCCGCATGGGTTGACTGATCCCAACCATGTTACCACAGCCTATGATTTAGCTATGATAGCAAAACATGCTATGACTTTTGATACCTTCAGGGAAATCGTTTCAACCACCATGGTAAGTTTAGATGCTACCGAACAAACCCCGGAGGCCAGAATATACAGAAATACAAATAAATTTTTAT
>JAAYPJ010000060.1 GCA_012519835.1 Clostridiales bacterium
GGCAAGGGGACGTTTTGTTTGCCACATTTTTCATCGTACATGCGGCAAAGGGATGGTTCCACTAACAATAGAACCGTTCCCCATGTTAACATGTTAATATTGAACCGTCCCCATGTTAATATGCGCGTCCTTGGCACACAACCGTCCCCGTGTTAGCTCGTCCCTTGTTAATTTGTTAATTTAATTTTTTTCAAAATAAATCAAGGCAGCTTTTCTTATTATAACAATGGGCACCTTGCCGTCTATCTCGTATTTTTTGATTGCCCCTTTTAACCTGTTTAACTCATTTTCATCAGGTCCTTCGGGAAAAACCCAAGATGTATATCTGGATACCAGCATGTCCGTCGGATATTCCGCCTTCTGCCTTGTTTCCTCAATTTTTACATTAGGGAGATAACCATCCATGTACAAAATGTTAAACAGATATCGAAAACCTTGTTTCCTGGAATCATATTCCTTGCCATGGATTTCCCTGTGCACTTCAGACAATACGTCCTCCGTAATATCAACATGGGTCATAAAGAAAATCCCTTTTTTAGATGCTGAAATTAATTTCTTGACTAATTCATAGGAACTCAAAGCAGGTGTCCTGGATGAAGCCACCAAATCAAATTTATTCCTCCAATTCAGTTCATCCAGATCTATCTCTTCCCAAGGGAGATTATAAAGTCCCATTTTCTCAACATCCAGCCCACCCCTTACAAAACACTTCTTGGCTTGCTCCACCATTCCTTCAGACATTTCAACCCCATATAACCCACAGGCTCCTGCGTCTGCCATAAGTTTTAAATGTCTTCCGGTTCCAAACCCCACATCCAAGACCGATTTGCCCTTGAGGTCAATGAACTGTTTTATATATTCCACGGCACCGTCGTCTATAGGGCCGTCTGCTTCCTTTTCTTTAAAAAGGTAAGTAAAAATCTCCTCGGTCTTATCTTTCCAAAATTCTTTACTCTCTTGTAAATCCACTTTCCCTTCTTCAAGCTTATCTATGAAATATTTCTTCTCCATATCAACACCTCTATTTAGTTTGTAAAAGAGCATCCGAAACAGGAATAGCGCTGTCGTAACCCACGGCATAACGCTGCAGGCCTTGCAGATTGGTTATATTAATATATGACCATTGTCAAACCACACTTTATTTTAGCATATCTTGGTGTGAAATCAAACCCATGTTTGTTGCAGACTTTTTGTGTTTTGTTCCGAACTCCGACGCTATAATTGTCGAAATGCATGTTGACAATAAAACAAAACAAAGCTAGAATGATATTTAGATAACCATAGCTGTTTAAAACAAATGAATAATTGATAGAAATGACATCTGAACTGTTATTTTCTAAGGGGTAAAACCTATGAAATTCAGTCTATTGGTATAATTAGAAATGATTATGCCACCCGTGCTTGGAAAGGATGTGCAGTTTATTTTTACTGCAGTAAATTCTATTTTCAAGTAGCGGAGACGCTGCTTTTTTTAATGGAAATACATACAGACGCTCTTATTTCTTATCTTGTAAAAAACGAAAAGGGGATGAATCAAATGAGGGATGTAAAAAGGCTTATTGCGTTTATTTTAGCGGTATTTATGGTTGTCACACTAGTCGCCTGCATACCTAAAAAAACGAAATCGGCTGATAGCCCTGATGTTTCCGCCGACGCCGAATCCGGCGAACCGGAAAAAACAGCTGAAATCAAGGTTACAGACGTACTGGGCAGGGAAGTAATACTGGATAAACCTGCAACCAAAATAATAGGTATTCATAATCCCACATTGAATGCCGCCGTGGTATTAGGCGGGGGACAAAAATATCTTACAGGTTTTGGTCCCAAAGCAATGGGACGCGGATTATATTCTGCCGTAATGGATGATTTTGACGGACTTCCCCAAGTCGGTACCGGGGGAAAACTCAATTTAGAGGCGGTGGCTGCCACAGGTGCCGAGCTGGCTATCGTTCCCGAGAGACTTAAGGAACAAATAGGGGAATTTGAAAATTTAGGCATTCCTGCCATAGTTATTATCCCGGGCAAGGAAAGCCTTGACGGGGTAAAAAACACTTTAACAATATTGGGCAAGGCTATAGGTGAAGAAGAACGTGCAAGCAAAATCAACGAACTTTTTGATAAAAAAATTGATAATGCTAAAGCAATTTCATCAAAAGCGAAGACCAAACAAAAAGTGCTCTTTCTGGGTAAAGAGTCTCCGTTGTCTGTTGCACCCGCCGCAATGATCCAGACAGAACTGATTGAAGCTGCGGGTGGTGAAAATGCGGTATCCGGCATCGATAAAGAAGGGGGCTTTGTGGACGTAAGTATAGAACAAATTATTGCGTGGAATCCTGACGTGATTTGGCTTCCCCCATATGTAAATTATACTATAGAAAGCTTGCTAAATGACCCGGCCTGGAGCAATATTAAAGCGATAAAAGATAAAAAGGTATATATATGCCCGTCCTCTGATTTTGAACCCTGGGATCAACCGACGGCGGCCGTGGTGCTTGGAATATGTTGGGCAACTCATAATCTTCATCCTGACCTTTATTCTTTAAATGACCTTGAAAAGGATATTGATGAATTCTATAACCTGCTCTATGGAAAGACATTTACACTAAAGGAACTGGGTTTAAAATAAACAATGATCCGACCAAACCTCCCTTCTATAATGTAGGGCAGGTTTGGTTATTTTTGAAAAGGAGCTTATATGAAAACACTTTCTGAAACATTTTCTGACAGACAATCTAAAACATTTTCTAACAAGCAACCTAAAACATTTTCCAACAGACAACGAATTTTGTTGTTATCTGCACTTCTAGCATGTTTGGCTCTTTTTTCATTGAGCATGGGAAGATACAGCAACAGTCCTGTCGATGTCATAAATGCAATACGCAGTAGGTTGGGCCTGATTCCGCAGTCCGACATATCTATGGAAAACATAGTGTTTTATGTCCGTCTGCCTCGAATTTTTGCCTCAATATTCGTTGGTGCAATGCTTTCCGTATCAGGTGCCGTGTATCAGGGAACATTCAGAAACCCGCTGGTTTCTCCGGACCTGCTCGGGGTTTCATCCGGGGCGTCTGTCGGAGCAGCGGCTTCCATACTTCTCGGGTTCGGAATGCTGCAAAGACAAATTTTTGCATTTATAGGCGGTATATTGGCCGTGGCACTCACTGCGACTATACCGAAACTGTTCAGAAATACTTCTAATATGATGTTGGTACTATCCGGAATAATAGTTGGCGGTTTTCTGAATTCCGTATTAGCCATTATGAAATTTGTAGCAGAAGAACAAACCGAGCTTTCGTCTATAGTGTTTTGGCAGATGGGCAGTGTATCAAGTGTTAAAACAAGGGAGCTCGTGGCAATCGGCCCCGTATATATAATTTGCACAATTTTACTTATCGCCCTTTCGTGGCGAATCAACATCTTGTCTTTCGGGGAGATAGAAGCAAAAACTCTTGGAATGAATGTAAGAAGAATACGCGGTATCGTAATTGTTTGTGCCAGCCTTTTAACGGCAAGTGCCGTATGCATCAGCGGTACCATCGGATGGATTGGATTAGTTATTCCCCATCTGGGACGACTGGTAGTCGGCTCGGATCATACCGAACTATTGCCTGTCACAGTAATATTCGGATCTATATTCATGTTAATAATTGACACAATAGCACGGATATCAACATCTGTGGAATTACCTCTGTCCATATTGACGGGGTTTGTAGGAGCACCAACCTATGCATACTTGTTATACAGACAGAGAGCAAACAGCAGGAGTTTCTTAAAAGAACGATAGGATAAAAAAACCATGCCACTGTTTTTGTTTTATAAAAAATATAAGGGAGATGAATTTAATGAAGAATCTAAAGAGGATAATCGCATTTATGTTATTAGTATCCATTATCTTTACGCTTTCTGCCTGTAAATTCGGTAAGTCCGGTGAACTTGACAAACCCGATGACTCTTCTACACCTGTTGTAACAGAACCCGAGGAAATTAAGATCACGGATGTACTGGGTAGGGAAGTAGTACTGAGTGAACCTGCGAAAAAAGTAGTAGGCACTCATAATCCTTCCGTAAGTTCGGTAATAGTATTAGGCGGAGGAGGCAAATATATAGCAGGCCTCGGTAATAAGGAAATGTGTCGTGAACTGTACACTCTTGTAATAGACGGTTATGACGACATTATCCAAATCGGCAAAGGAAAACAAATTAATCTTGAAACGGTCGAATCAGCCGGCGCCGACCTCGCTGTTTTCCCGGAAAGATTTAAGGACTTGGTTGAGGAATTCGAAAAGATAGATGTTCCTATTTTAGTTGCTCTTCCGAATGATGAAAGTTTTGATACCGTAAAGAACACTTTGTCAATTGTAGGTAAGGCCCTGGGCGAAGACGAGCGTGCAAGTAAAATCAATGCGTTTTTTGACAAAAAGGTTGCTGATGCCAAGGCGATTTCAGCAAAAGCAAAAGACAAACAAAAAGTACTTTTCCTAGGTTCAAGTTCTCCATTATCAGTTGCGCCTGATGCTATGATTCAAACGCAATTGATCGAAGCGGCAGGCGGAATAAATGCGGTGTCGGGTGTTGATGCAAAGGGAGAATTTGCGGATGTAAACATAGAACAGATTATTGCATGGGATCCCGATGTAATATGGTGCCCCGCATATGCAAAATACACTATAGAAAGTTTATTAAAAGACCCTGCTTGGGGTGGTATTAAAGCGATTAAAAATAAGGCGATATATGAATTTCCATCTACCTTAGAGCCATGGGATTATCCGACGGCGGCAGTAGCGCTTGGAGTAAGTTGGGCAACCCACAACCTTCATCCCGATCTCTACTCTTTAGACGAGCTCAAAAAAGATGCAGATGAATTTTATAACCTGGTTTATGGAAAAACATTCACACTGGAACAAATGGGTCTGAAATAAATAACAATTTGTCCGTGTTTTGCTACTTTCTTTATATAATGTTTAATGGTGTTATTGAATAGGTATATAGGACAGATAACAGGATTTCCCGGGGGAGTGATAGGATGAAAGGGAAAACGAAAATAGAAGTGTTGGAATTAGGTTATGCTTATAGCGGATTCGGAGAACTGTTTAACGGTGTCTCGTTTACGATAAAGACCGGAGAAATTATATGTATATTAGGCCCAAATGGCATAGGAAAAACAACTCTTCTGAATTGTATTGCAAACCTGATAACTCCTACAAAAGGTAAAATATTAATAAATGGCAGAGATATGAACAAAATACAGCCCCGGGACATAGCAAAGACCATCGGTTATGTACCACAGACGGTCATACCTTCTTTTGATTACGAGGTCTTGGAATACGTTGTTACAGGATGTGCTCCGCGGCTGGGAACCTTTGAAAGGCCGAAAGAAGAACATTATTCTATAGCCAGAAACGCAATAGAACAGATGGAAATTTCCCATCTTTCACATAAGGCCTACACAAAAATCAGCGGTGGCGAAAGGCAACAGGTGAGCATCGCCCGTGCAATATCCCAACAACCAAAAATCATTTTAATGGACGAACCTACTTCGCACTTAGATTGCGGTAATCAAGTAAAAGTATTGAAGATAATAAAAAAGATGGCGCAGGAGGGGTATGGTGTTGTATTCACGACCCATAACCCTGACCAGGCCCTCTTGCTTAAGACCAAAATAGCCGCCTTTGACAAAGACGGGAACTTCTCCTTCGGGACTTATAAGGAAGTATTGAACGAGGGTTTTCTACGGTCCATGTATGGGATTGATCTGCATTTGTATAATATCGATGAGATAGGCAGGAGCGTCTGTATTGCACCGATACTCTAATGTGGCACGGGGACGCTTTTGTGGCACGGGGACGCTTTGTTTGCCACATTTCCTGCTATATCGGGCGGCATGGGGCGCCCCTCCCTTACGCCCTTTTCCACTTGGCCCCCAGTTTTAATGCAACACTCTATCCCAAAAACGTTTTTGTGCTATTGCATTTATAAAATCATCTCCGAAATTATTGTTATTTATCGTGCCGACAACACCTATGGTGCTGTTAAATTTTGATTGTTCAATATAAGCCTGTCCGGTTGTTGCAACACCTATCGGTTTATTATGTTTATATATCTCACGGCAAAATTCCATAACTTTTTGATCGAATTCAGTTTGGTTTGTTGCCTTACCGCCGACAACATAAATTGCATCATACAACACCGGGGATTTTGTTTTAAAGGTTTCCCCCACATCTAGCTGTTCACCGTTATCTCCTGTAACAGGACCCAATCTTTCGCTGATTATATCGAAAAACACACCATTGTTGTTCAGCAAATCCAGTATACTTTTTACTTCCTTACTGTTAAAATTGTTTCCAATCAATATGCCGACTTTTTGTGTAGCGGCGGAATGTGTGGTGTTAGCCATGCTGATTGCAGGTGAAGTCCTCGACTCGGAAACATTAGAATTTTTCGGTCTCTCCACACCAAGATTATCGGCAAAGGCACACGCCATATCCCTATCAACATTTGCCCACATTTCAACATTTCTCTGCCTGGTATCTCTATTTTTAACAAATTGAAGATGAAAAATGAATGTATCCACAAGGTCCTTTTTCTCAAAAGGAGCCAGGCTATTCCAGAAAAGGCGTGCCTGTGAAAAATAATCATCAAATGAAACACTTGGAAGCTTTCTCGTTACGTTTCCTTTTACCTCTGTTGGATGATATGTATATCCGCCATTTTCCGGGCTTGCCTCTGCAGGTTTATTACCTGCCAATAAATCCTCGTGATGGGCCATGCTGTCGATATCGATTCGATATTTTGAGTGACCGTCTCTATGGTTGGTATTTACACTGCTGATAGGCCTATTGACCGGTATCTCATTAATATTTGCCGTGCCGAGGCGGTGGTAATCCGTATCCCTGTAGGCAAAAGCCCTACCTTGCAAAACAGGGTCATTGGAAAATTCAATTCCCGGTACAAGTGTGGAGGGGTCAAAGGACGATTGTTCATCTTCCGCAAAAAAATTATTGACCAGCCGATTTAATGTGAGTTTGCCAATAATGTCTACAGGAATTATCTCTTCAGGCCAAAATTTTGTAGGATCTAAAACATCGAAATCATATTTAAGTTCATCCTCCTCGGGAATTAACTGCACCCCTAATTCATATTCCGGAAATGCTCCCTTTTGGACAGCTTCTATAATATCCCGGCGATGAAAATCCGGATCGAAACCACCAATGGCATTCGCCTCATCCAATAACAACGAATGAACCCCCAGCATGGGCTTCCATACAAATCTGACAAAAGTTGATTTCCCTTGTTCATTTATGAAACGGAACGCATTAATAGGCCATCCTTCCATCATCCTCCAGCTTCTTGGGCGTCCTCTCAGGGACATTAACCACATTACCATATGTGCCGATTCCTGATTGCTTGCTACATAATCCCAAAAGTTATCGTGCGCTACGGTAGCCTGAGGCACATCTGTAATCGGGTTAGGTTTAACCGAATGTACCATATCCATAAATTTCATTGCATCTGCCAATATAAAAACGGGGAATTGGAGTGACAACATATCATAATTTCCCTCTTGTGTATAGAATTTGACTGCAAAACCCCGTATATCCACTGCTGTATCTTTAGAACCTTTACTGCCGATAAAGTTAGAAAACCGTGTAAAAACAGGGGTTATGGTACCGGGTTCCTGTAAAAACGCGGCCACTGTGTGTTCCTTCATCGATTTATATAATTCAAATTCCCCATATAAACCGAATCCCCTGGCATGGACCACTTTCTCAGGTATTCTTTCGCGGTTGAAGCGTGATTGTTTTCTATAAAAATTGGTGTCCCGAAGTAACAGTGGGCCACGCGCCCCCGCTCTTAATGTCCATCGGTCATTAGAAATTTTATATCCGGAATCGCTTGTCATTATGCTTTCCGGGCCGATGTTTGCCTCGCGATGTTGTTCAAGTTGTTTATTTTTTGCATCTCCATTAACTAGGTTTATATCTTCCCTTTTGTCCATATTATCACTTTCCTTTCTGTATATATCTAAAATTATTCCCCCTTTTATCATTTTTATGTTGAACAGACGTAAATTTGAAATACAGAACATTGGATCGTGAAGGACAAAAAACAAAAATAAAGGGAGATGTTTCAACTGTCTTGTATGGACAAGTGAAAATATCTCCCTCTCTTTTTATTATTTTATAACATAATGATGTCGGTACTTATTTAATAAATACATAGGAAAGTAAATATCCCATTGCGAGCCCTCCAAGGTGGGCTGTGGTGCTTATACTCGGGACTACCAAGGTCAAGATCAGATTTATTGTGATAAGTGAAAAAATCTGCCTTCTTCCTCCCGGGGTTACCATATCCCTATGTCGATGAACCAGATATAGGAAGGCTCCCAAAATACCGAATAAACTGCCGGAGGCCCCTGCAGATATGGAATCAAAGTTGAATATGAATGTCGCCAGATTTCCTCCTACGCCTGTCAGCAGAAAGAAAAGCAAGAATTTTTTGGGTCCAAGGAGTCTTTCTATTTGGGGACCGAATATGTATAGGGCATATCCGTTAAAAAATATATGCATAATTCCAATATGAATAAAAATAGAGGTTACGAATCTATAGTATTCGCCATAGAATTTAACAAGATAAGGGGAAAAAGCACCATATCTTATGAGTGTATTAACATCTGTGGTTCCACCGTTTAG
This sequence comes from Clostridiales bacterium, assembly GCA_012519835.1. Taxonomy (GTDB): domain Bacteria; phylum Bacillota; class Clostridia; order Peptostreptococcales; family Natronincolaceae; genus JAAZJW01. The sequence continues at coordinate 8,691 of JAAYPJ010000060.1, forward strand.
AGTCATAATTATAAAATAAACAATCATTATAGCTAAAAATATAAATGTTATTCTACTTCTTCTATAAAGAATTGTTATTCTTTCAGCTAGCATGTTTATCTCCTTTTAATAAATAAAAATTAGAACAATGGATGGAACCAAAATCCTTTATTTTTATTTTATGGGATTTTTTGTTTCGTGTTAAGATATACCATACCATAGTTAACTTAATTTTTCCACCATTGAAGTTAATTATTCTTATTTATATATGGAGATAGGAGGGAAAGGGACAGTCGAAACGCTCCGCGTCCTGTTAAGGGCAGGGCGGCGGAAAATGTGGCAAACAAAACGTCCCCATGCCACACGTGTCCTGTTAAGAGCAGGGCGGAAAATGTGGCAAACAAAACGTCCCCATGCCACATCCCCTAATGAAGTAACTTTGAAAAAATAACAGTATGTTTTAATTTACCATCGATGTGTTCCGATTTCATCAGATCAATTTTATCGACAGTAATATTTAGCCCCCTGAGTTGCGCTATGTATTTGTCAGGGGCAAAGTCGCTATCCACCACTACCTTCCTGCCAATAGTTAAATGGGGATTATATTTTCTGCTTTCCAGTTCGAACCCCTTTTCTAATAGCAAATTGTGCAGTTCCCTTTGCATTCTGAATAAGGATTGGTTTTTTTTAAGACCTATCCAATAAATATCCCCTCCCCTTCTCTTGAAACATCCAATTTCAGATAGTTCCAATGTAAATACAGTGCACGATATCTGTTCCATGGCTTCTTCTATTAAGCCTACCTCTCCTGCGGGAATTTCCCCAAGAAATTCCAGGGTAAGATGCATATGTTCGTTTTTAACAAACCTACCCTTCTGGGAATGTTTTCTGATATCCTGTATTATATTCTGAATTGAATTCTTCAGCTTTTCTTCGAAGTTAATGGCTATAAATAATCTCATTTGTATTTTCCTCCCCATTGCTTCAAAACGTCTGTGAGGCAAAAATAACCGTTCTCATTGCTTCACAAATTATATATCTTCGATTTTCATCCTATCTATTGCCTTTCTTGTGTTAATTTTTGACCTTTCCCCCAAATAAATAGCCATTAAAACAGCGGTCGGTATGTTACAAATCAAAAAAGGGAAAATTAATGCAATATAATTCTCTATGCCAATATCCTTCACGATATTTTGCTCTGTTACCACACCATCAAGCATAACCTTTGTTTCATAATAGGCAACCTGACCAAGGACAACAATGAGTGATAACAAGAAAAACATAATAGGCAGAACAAGACCGACGTATTTATTTTCACTTTTAGACAACCGAAATTGCAAGTAAATTAATCCTGCTATTATTGCAAGCATTACAATTAGGAATATAGAAATATTTAATGTAGAAACAGCATCCATCATTACTCGACCCCCTTCATAGTCTTTCTGTATTCATTGACCAGTATCTTTGCAGTATCAAAATCAATTTTTTCATTAATTGCAAGTCTTTTTATGATTGCGATATAGGGATCTTCATCAACCTTCTCCTCAATGCTGATTTTCTGGATAATTTTATCCAGCCTGAGCCTTACAGTTGGATAAGTTACCCCGTATTCCTTCGCAATCTCTTTTAATGAACCTGATGCTAATATGAATTTTTTTATGAAGGTAACATCTTCATCCTCTAAATTGACCATCCAATCCGGAACTATTTCTATGGCCATATCTTGACCTCCTTTAATAATATTAATTATATACTTTAATATTATTAAAGTCAATATAAATATAGTGGTTGAATATAATTAATGGCGTTAGGCGGGACGATGTTGAACAATTGTCTAAAAGTGCGTCGCTAATATAAGCCCAGTTATCTAATAAAATTTAATATAACAATACACGTTCATTTAGTTTCGAATATGAATAATTCCTACAGCTCTTCAGA
>JAAYPJ010000061.1 GCA_012519835.1 Clostridiales bacterium
GATGACCGGCATTGCAGTCACCTCCTTATATAATTTAACCTAAAGATATTATACATGAATTTCTTTAGAATATCAATATTGATTTTTCGCTGTTTATGTTAATCCGGGGTAATTAGGATGACAAGTAAGAGATTTTTAAAAAAGTTTTATAATGTTTTTCCTATGGTTTATGCCTGTTCAAATACTTTAATATTGGGGTATCCCCTCGCTTTTTCTACAATCGGGCCTTTTACCGCAAATACGGAAGAAAGGTTGCTTCCTTTAATTGCAAGCAAAAAATCGCCCTCTTTTATACCAAGGAAATTCATTGTCTCTTTTTTCAATCGAATCGTGTTATTGCACCGGAATCTGATCCACAGATAGCTTCTTCCTTTAATTTTTATAGGACTTTCTTCGGCAATTGAAAAGTCTAATAACCTCGGATTGGTGATTAGCAATTCCGCAATGCCCGATTTAATAAGTAGAGCCCTCGAAGAAACACAGAACCCACCGGATGTCTTGCTTCCTGTTATCAGGATCAAGTTCTTTTCGAGATCTAGATCATATTTCCTTACTATTTCTTCCGGGATTATTATTTCACCGTTTTCCTTGATTTTCGTCCATCCAAAAATATACTTTCCGCCTTTGCTCAATTGGGGCATTTCATTAATCCCTTTCCATGATTTTTATGTGAAAACCGGAAGGAAAAATAGTATAAAAAAGCCATGTTCCCAACCCCTTTGTCTTTTCAATATTGGTTGCAGCTAATTTATAATAACATTTTTTATAAGTAGAAATGTGACAAATCGGGTACGTCCCCCTTTGTCACATAATCTTCTCAATTTTAGGTATAGAAATTCCCTCTGCACTGTTATCCGTTGTTACAATGAGAATACCATGCCATATCCCCAATATAACAAATTTCAGTACCTGGGACTTATTATCACCTTCATAACAAACAAAGTTGTTACTTTATAATCGCATTTAAAACCTGTTTTAAATTACCTATTTCGTCATCTGTTAGAGTTGTTCCCTTGCCTATTTTCCCTTCCTCATGATTCCAATCTCTAAGATCATACTTTGCAGACCTTCCGTTCCAGCTAACTTTGTTTAACTCCTTTGTCCATTTTCCCTTTTCTGAAAGTATGGCTATTCTCTCGACAATTTCATATTTAAAATCAGACATATTAGTTCCCCCTTAAATTGTTATCCACAATACACTACATTCCAAAATAAAAAATCTCCCATTTATTCAAAAATCCTGGTAATATTTTAACATTCTACAAAAACCTTGTTTTTCCTTTTCTCTATAGGTTCCTTTTAATCAATTAGGGGCAACACACTCGGGACGAATAAGGGGTTATTAATAAATCCCGGAAATCCATTGTATTCATAATTAAAAACCCAAGGTAAATTCCCCAGGTTTTTCAGGGCCGTAAAATATTAATACTAATTAAATACTTCTCAAATACCTCATCAATTTTTCTTTTAGAACATCCCTGTCCCTGAATCTTTCTTATCTTTATCAAGACCTTGAATAAGTTTGAATATTCCGGTGCGGCTTAGTTCACTACTTTTTGAACTATTTCCATTTTGGAAACAGTTGAATGTTTGTCTAACTCGCCTTCCGGATATTCTATCTCCATTTTGTTAATGATATGGCAAACAAAATGTCCCCATGCCACATTACTTTGTTATTATTTCATCTATCTTTTCTTTATTTTTAAAAGAAGCCATGTTCTCAACCCCTTTATCTTCTCAATATTAACTGCAGTAAATTCATAATCACATTTTTTATAAGCAGAAATGTGACAAATTGGGTACGTCCCCCTTTGTCACCTAGGCATTATTAACCCGTTTGTACCACCTGTCAATATAATTTTCAATCATGTTAATAAACCCCTCTGCATTTATGAGTTGTTTTTTTGCTTCATCTTTACTAACAATATAGAAATCTTGGTAATCACTTTTTGTCCTTATGTCAAAAGCACTGGCTATTATTCTGTAGTATTCTTGTTCTATTTTTTCATTAGCAATGTAATTTTTATTAAAATACCCCAAAATAGATGAATGTTTTTTAGAATCAAAACAATCATAAGCTAATAATGCCCTCAGGGCATGAAAGGCCGCATAATATGATCTGTTTATTGATTGA
>JAAYPJ010000062.1 GCA_012519835.1 Clostridiales bacterium
GCATTCCCCGCCCTTTCTCCTATTCCGTTGATGGTACATTCGAGTTGTGTCGCTCCTGCTCTTACTGCCGCTAACGTATTGGCCACCGCCAACCCTAAATCATTATGACAGTGCACGGAAATTTGTACTGTGTCCAGGTACTTTGATTTGTTCCTTACTTCAGTAATAAAGTCATAAAATTCATTGGGCATAGCATAGCCCACTGTGTCCGGAATGTTTATAATTTTTGCCCCGGCCATAATCACCCTATCAAATATTTCTGCTAAAAATTCCGGCTCGCTCCTGGTTGCATCCTCAGCGGAAAATTCTACCTCGGGACAGAGACTTACCGCATATTTAACCATTTCCTCCGCCATTTTTACTACCTCATCGGGTTTCTTCTTCAATTTGTATTCCATGTGAATCGGTGAGGTTGCTATAAATATGTGGATCCTCGGCCTTGCCGCACCTTTCACCGCCTCCCAGGCCCTGTCTATGTCGCCTTTTACAGCCCTCGCCAACACTGCTACCGTGGAATTTTTTATTTCATTGGCTATGGCTTGAACCGATTCAAAATCACCTTCGGAGGCTGCCGCGAATCCGGCCTCGATGACATCCACCCCCAGTCTTTCCAGTTGTTTGGCCAAAATTAATTTTTCCCTCCTGTTCATACTACAGCCCGGTGACTGCTCCCCATCCCTCAAGGTTGTGTCAAAGAAACTTATTTTTTTACCCATTTTTATTCCTCCCGCCTAAACAATTGTTAAATTGATGCTACTAACCTAAAAATTCAACGCAATTCATAAGTATAATTCCTGATTGTCGGTAAACACCAGACTATGTCATTGCTATGAAAATCGTAGGGGTGGACGACTCTATCCACCCTGGGCAGACAGGGTCGTCTGCCCTTACCCAAAAAGAACATTTTCGTTTATCGTGGTGTAGGTAACACGTACAAATTCTGAATGCAACAAAGTGAAGTGAAGAATCTTAAAAATCGGATCCTTCGTCAGTCGAACCCATTCTGTCCATCTCAGGATGACAAAAAACAATAAATCCTCCATCCCCATAAGTGTTGACTTATAGGGACGAAGGATCTTATCTTCGTGTTACCACCCTAATTCGCAGTAAACTGCCTCTTTCCCGGACTGTCATCCGGTATCTATGTAACGGTAGAACCCGTCTCAACCTACTTATTATGCATGTTCAGCCGAGAAGCTCGGAAGCTAGTATTATATACCGCCTTGATGCTAATTCACACCCTCCATTAGCTCTCTGAAAGCAAAGCATTGGTATTTTTCCCTTCGTCATCGCTTTTTTAACTTGTAATTAGAATTGATTATATACTCAATATCATACGGTTGTCAAGGTCTTTTCTATCTTTTCCATCCCCCTCCACAGTGGTGCCAGGCACCGGTGACAATAGCACCGCTTAATATATAATGGTTACTGTTCACACCCTACCACCAAAACGCCCTCCTGCCAATAGCCGACTGTGCAAAATTTCAAGTAATTCCTATGTATACAGCAAATATACAACATAATGAATACTATTGTATGAATTATAAGCTAATGCGTTGTAAATATGGCATGAATTGGGATAAATCTCGTAAAATTCGTACATTAATTGAAATTTTGCACATTTGGTTGGCTGCGCATGAGTTAAGGTGTGAACAGCAACATATAATGTACATTATATTCCATATATGTTTACTTTGTATGATATTGTGGTATAATATTATTGAAGGTAACCGAACCCACAAAGGTGTGGTTACCACTAGAACGATTTTAAAACTTTAATCACTCTGCATGGCAGTGCAGGGTGATTATTTTTTATCTCTCTCTAAATAGGAGATAAGTGATATAAGTAGCACACCAAATGCAATAATTAAGTATATTGCCTCGTATACACTCATCACACCACCTCCTCCCGTAAGAAGTAAGGTGGTAACCACACCCTGCTATTTCGATTACCTTTCTATGAAGATAACACAATTTTTACATACATTCAATCAAATGTCCATGGTGGCATTTCTGAGGTTATTGACAGTGTTTTTAAAAACTTTTGTGATTATCTTGTGATAATGTCACCTTGTAAATTACTTTGATAAAATGTCAGTATGGAGAACAAAGTACAATACAATATATTATAATAATCAGATTTTACAACATATAATATTAAATATAGGATATAATTGTTAGATAAGCATAATAATTTAACTCACCAAACTTATCAACTTTCGCAATGTTATAAAGATAAATATAAAAGAACGGGTGATAAAATGAAAAGTAACATTATAAAGTCGGCATTAAATAAAAGATATACCGTTAAAGAGGAAATAGCCAACAGTATAACCCACGGTATCGGTGTACTGTTCGGAGTTGCGGCTTTGACGATTCTGCTTATTTTTTCCATTCAAAAGAAGGAAGTCGTATCCATCGTCTCTTTCAGCATTTACGGTTTATGTATAATACTGATGTATCTGTTTTCTACACTGTATCATAGCATTACCAACGAGAGAACAAAAAAGATACTTCGAATATTTGATCATTCCTCCATATATTTGTTCATTGCCGGAACCTACACCCCTATTGCGCTACTCGCAATGAAGGGATATTTGAAAATTGTTATTTTAATAGCTGTATGGTCTATAGCCGTATTCGGTGTAATATTTAAAATAACAACTCATTCCAAAATGGATCGGTTCAGAAA
>JAAYPJ010000008.1 GCA_012519835.1 Clostridiales bacterium
AAATTGTAGTATTTTTCATTGGAATAAGCTGTAGGAATTATTCATATTCGAAACTAAATGAACGTGTATTGTTATATTAAATTTTATTAGATAACTGGGCTTATATTAGCGACGCACTTTTAGACAAACCCGCAACACCAAAATTATTCTACAGGGTGATAAAAATGAACAATGCTCCGATCATAGATAAACTGTTACAATTAAACAAACAAAATATAATATCTTTTCATATGCCGGGACACAAAAACGGAAAAATATATGATAAAATTTTGTATAAAAATTTCAAAGACATTTTATATAGATTAGATACTACCGAAATTTCAGGTACAGACAATTTGCATAATGCAAAAGAAATAATAAAGGAAAGTCAGCAAAGAGCCAGCAGGATTTTTAAAAGCGAAGAGACATTTTTTTTGGTAAACGGAAGCACCTCAGGCATATACAGTATGATAATGGCAGCCACATCGCCGGGGGACAAGATACTCATAGATAGAAATTGCCACCAGTCGGTAATAAATGCCTGTATATTGGGTGACCTGGTACCTATATATGTTTATCCGGATATGGATGAGAAACGGGGTATAGCCATGGGAGTATCACCGGACGATATTGAGGCGCAGTTGGAAAAACATAATGATATCAAAGCAGTGGTGCTCACCTACCCAACCTACTACGGTATTGCATGTAATTTAAAAAAAATTGAGAAAACAGTGCATAAATATGATAAAATGTTGTTGATAGACGAAGCGCACGGTGCACATCTGGGATTAAATAAAGACTTGCCGTTACCTGCATTGAGTTGTGGTGCCGATGCGGTAGTACAGAGCACCCATAAGACTTTACCTTCCTTTACGCAGAGTTCTATGCTCCACATACAGGGGAACAGGCTGGACAGGGACAGGCTGAGGTTTATGCTCAGGGTGCATCAGAGCAGCAGTCCGTCCTATCTGTTGTTATCTTCTCTAGATTTTACGGTTATGGTTTATGAAACAAAGGGAAGGTATCTGATGGAAAATTTACTTGAGGATATCAGAAGATTCAGGCAAAAAATCAAAGAGACAGATAGAATAGACATAATGGAAGACGGTATAACGGAAGATAGGGGATTCAAATCCGCAGATATTACGCGTATGTGGATTGGGATTGAAAATATTACCGGGTATGAATTAGAACGAAGATTGAGGGGAAATTTTAACATACAAATGGAATTATCCGATAAGTATGGGGTGCTAGGAGTGGCATCAATTGCCAACACAGGATCTGATTTTGACAAATTGTTAAATGCTCTTTATAAAATATCAGAGGATGTAGAGGCGAATAAAACCGAACAATTGCAAAATTCCGCGTTCAGGGGTAACTTGGCGTTTAAAAATGTGGAACAGGTCTTTACTCCAAGAGAAGCCCTATATAAAACTAAGAAAAGGATACTGTTTAAGGAGAGTCAAGGCTGTATCAGCGGAGAATATATAATACCATATCCACCGGGTATTCCGCTTGTTGTACCCGGGGAAAAAATTAATGATGAAATCATACAACAGGTTATGTATATAATTGATGACGGCGGGGAAATCTTAGGCTTATGCGATGAAGATTGTGAATGGATTAAGACTATAACCTAGCCTGTATTGGAAATCAGAAGTCTGAAATCGGGGAGCGGTATGATAACATGCATAAAGGAATATTTATTACTATAGAAGGTCCGGATGGTTCCGGGAAATCCACGCAAGTCTCCCATATCAAAGGTTTTTTGGAGAAAAAAGGTTATGAGGTGCTATTGACTAGGGAACCCGGGGGCACCGGAATAGGGGAAAAAATCAGACAAATACTGTTGGATAAAGATCATAAGGAAATGTCGGCCACCACGGAAACACTGTTATACGCCGCATCAAGGGCACAACATGTGGAACAGGTTATTGTTCCCGCCCTCAGGGAGGGAAAGGCGGTATTATGTGATAGATTTGTGGATTCGAGCATAGCATATCAAGGAAAGGGCAGAGGACTTGGCCCGGAGGCAGTAACGGATATCAACAAATTCGCTACACAAGGACTGGAACCGGATATCACCATACTGCTAGATATAGATCCCGAAGTGGGCTTAAACAGAGCCAAGGCTACAAAAGGGGCAGACAGATTAGAGCAGGAAAAATTGGATTTTCATAGAAGGGTTTATGAAGGTTACAGGGTCCTTGCCTACATGTATCCGGATCGAATCAAAGTCATAGATGCAACCAAAACCGTTAAAGAAATAAGTGAGGAAATAGAAAACAAATTGAGTTCTGTTGTCAGAAAGGGGTAACTTTATGAAACTGATTATTGCTATTGTACATGATGACGATGTGCGTAACCTCATAGATGATTTGACTAGGGAAGAATTTAGGGTTACCAAATTAGCTACTACAGGGGGATTTTTAAAGGCTGGGAACACGACCTTATTGGCCGGGGTTGAGGACAACCGGGTGGATGAGGCCATCGAGATTATTAAAAATAACTGCGAAACAAGAAGCCAAACCATTACCTCACCAACACCGATGGCAGGTACGGCGGGGGTTTTTATTCCCTATCCTATTGAGGTCAGGGTAGGCGGTGCAACGGTGTTTGTTATAGATATAGAAAAATACATGAAGTTGTGATAAAAAATGAACAGAGGAATTGTTTTTGAAGGAATTGTCGGGCAGGAACGGGTCCTGGAAAAGTTGGGAAAGGACCTGGAAAGCAATCAAACGGTCCATGCATATTTATTCGAGGGAGAGAAAGGGCTCGGGAAAAAGAGTATAGCATTGAAATTAGCTTCCGCTCTGGTTTGTCGTAATGACGGCCAACGACCTTGCGGTAGATGTAACAGCTGCATAAAAGCAAGCAGTGGTAATCATCCGGATATCGGGATAATCGAAAATGATAAGGGTGTTATAAGGATCGATGAAATACGTGAACTTATAAATGAAATGCAACTAAAACCTTATGAAAGTAAACGCAAGGTGTGTATTATATGCGATGCGGACAAAATGAACATGTGGGCTCAAAACGCCTTATTAAAGACCTTGGAAGAGCCGCCTTCCTATGCTACCATAGTTCTGTTAACCGTAAATAGCAATAGTCTGTTTCCCACCATTGTTTCCAGGTGTCAGGTAATAAAACTGCATCCTGCAGACCCGGAAACCATAGAACACCATTTAATTAAAAATATGGGAGTCGAAAAGGAACAGGCACACATGTTGGCGGTCTTTTCAGGGGGCATTGTGGGACGTGCAGTTGAATTATTGGATAATTCGGATTTTTATCATAGAAGGGAAGAGGTTATCAAGATATGCAATAAATTGCTTACCCCGGACCTTTTGGGCATATTGGAACAAATCAAGTTTTTCGAAGAACAAAGATTGCATATAGAAGAAATTTTGGATCTTATGATCCGTTGGTACAGGGATCTGTTTATATATAATGAAACAAAAAATATGGGATTTATAACGAATATAGATAAAAAGGAGGATATAGAACTGCAGGCAACAAAAATAGATTTAACAAAAATTCGAAATATTATTTTTATAATAGAAAAAGCAAAAAACAATTTGAAGAGTAACGTTCAATTTCATTTAAATATAGAAGTAATGCTTTTAAACATTCAGGAGGTTGTGCTAAATGGTAACGGTGGTAGGAGTAAGATTTAAAAAAGCGGGGAAAATATACTATTTTGACCCGGTTGATATAGATATAAGGGAAGATGATTTTGTTGTTGTAGAAACTGCCAGGGGCATAGAATTCGGACAGGTTGTAGTCGGGCCTAAACAGGTACCGGAAGAAGATATAGTTAATCCGTTAAAACCTGTTATTCGTGTCGCAACGGAGGAAGACAAAAAGCAGCATACGGAGAACAAAATGAAGGAAAAGGAAACACTCGAAATTTGTATGGAAAAAATCCAAAATCACAACCTGGACATGAATTTGGTTGATGTAGAATATACTTTTGATAATAATAAGGTTATATTTTATTTTACTGCTGACGGAAGGGTAGATTTCAGAGAATTGGTAAAGGATCTGGCATCTGTTTTCAAAACAAGAATAGAATTGAGACAGATAGGCGTGAGGGATGAGGCAAAGATGCTCGGGGGAATCGGGCCCTGCGGGAGATCTCTGTGCTGTGCTACCTGGCTCGGTGATTTTGAACCTGTTTCAATCAAAATGGCAAAAGACCAGGATTTATCATTAAATCCGGCCAAAATTTCCGGTATTTGCGGCAGATTATTTTGTTGTTTGAAATATGAACATGATATATACGCACATATATTGCAAAAAATACCTGATATAGGCGCCACAGTCCTGACTCCTGATGGTAAGGGTGTTGTGGTCGGGGTTAACGTGTTATTGGAACTTGTAAAAGTTAAAATCAGCAATTTGGATGATAATGACGAGGAGATACAGACATATTCACTGTACGATATCACCAAGACTAAAGAAATTGGAGCGGAAAACGAACAGGGGTTGTCAGAGGGGTTGGAATTTGAACTAAAAGAGCTTGATGAAATTCAGTAATCGGGGTGGTATATAATAACAAATAAACGGGAAAGCTAGGGGAGGTCGATGATGGCCATGCCGGTGTATGGTATAAACGGGGCAGGGTTTAAGAACATCAGGGTTCGTACGGAGACCGATTTTCCGGCAAGGACGTTTGCTCAAAACAAAAAACATATGGAAGCCGGGGGTATATTGCAGTTTACTCTTGATTTTTAGAGTTTTATATGATATTTTAATTATATAACAGGATATGCCTTTATAGTATAATTATATTGAATATGTCCAGGACTGTGGATATCCGGAAAGTTTGTACAAAATAAATATATTAAGGGTTGAAAATTTTTTTCTAAAGATGTATTATTAATATAAATATACTGGTGATAATATATTTGTGACCGGCATCATAATATTAGGAATATAATGAGATAATTTTGAATACATATATTCGGGTTGGAATTTCGGGAAGCAAGGTATAATCGGGTGTTGAGAATAATTTTGTATGGAAGCGTTTTTTCCATACTGTTAAAATAAGCATTAATTTTTTAAAAGGGTGAAACTAATATAAAAAGAGGAGGAGATATTTATGGGTAAACTGCTAAGATCAGCACTGTTTGAGGTGTACGAAAGATATGGCGGCACTCCGGTTGACTTTGCGGGATGGGAAATGCCGGTAGAGTATGAAGGACTGGTACCAGAACATAATGCAGTAAGAAATGCTGCGGGAATGTTCGACGTATCCCACATGGGGCAACTCACAGTAGAAGGCAAGGATGCTGAAGCATTCATGCAGTACATGGTTTCAAATGACGTAGCAGCTGCCGGCGACCATCAGATACAATATACACATTTTTGTAGACCGGATGGCGGAATAGTGGACGACTTCTTGATTTATAAGTACAACAAGGATCGCTATCTGCTAATAGTTAACGCAGTTAATGTGGACAAGGATTTTGCATGGTTAAACGAAAATAAAGGTGATTTCGACGTAAAACTGGAAAACCTTTCTGATCAATTTTCTGCAATAGCATTACAAGGTCCAAAATCAGAAGAAATATTACAACAACTTACAGACATAGATCTTTCCGCAATGAAGCCTTTCCGTTTCCAAGATGATGTTATAGTAAATGGCGCAAAAGCTCTAGTTTCAAGAAATGGTTATACAGGTGAAGACGGATTTGAAATATATCTTGGGAATGATGATGTTGTAGCATTATGGGATAAGCTATATGAAGTCGGTAAAGATAAGGGATTAGTACCTGCGGGACTTGGCGCAAGGGATACCCTGAGATTTGAAGCAAATCTTCCGCTTTATGGCAACGAAATGACCGACGATATCAGCCCGCTGGAGGCAAACCTGGGTTTCTTTGTGAAGCTTGACAAAGAAAGTGATTTTATAGGAAAAGAAGCCTTAAAGAAACAAAAAGAGGGTGCCTTGACAAGAAAGGTTATGGCATTTGAATTGAAGGGTAAAGGAATAGCCAGACAAGGTGCTGAAGTTGTAGCTGATGGAAAAGTAATCGGTTTTGTAACCACAGGATATAAGTCTCCAACCCTTGGCAAGACCTTAGGTAAAGCCATGTTGGATATAGAATATGCAAAAATCGGTACACCGATACAAATAAAAGTTAGAAATAAAGTTATAGATGCCGAAGTAGTCAGTAGTAAATTCTTAGGATAGGGATATCCTTAAACAACCTTTGATTTCAATTTTTTCAAATAAAAAATTATAATTTTAAGGAGGAATAGAATTATGAAGATAGTAGAAGGAAATCTATACACAAAGGATCATGAGTGGGTAAAAATTGACGGAGGCGAAGCTTTTGTTGGAATTTCAGATCATGCGCAACATTCATTAGGCGACATTGTTTATGTTGAACTGCCTGAAGTTGGCGATGAGTTTGACAAGGGCGATGCATTTGCAGTTGTTGAGTCTACAAAGGCGGCTTCAGACGTATTTTTACCGGTTGCAGGTAAAGTAGTAGAAGTTAATGAAGCTTTAGACGATGCACCGGAACTTATCAACGAAGATGCTTTTGCTAACTGGATTGCTAAAATCGAATTATCAGGAGATGCCGATACAAGCGATCTTATGGATGCAGCAGCATACAAGGAATTCTGCGATAACGAGTAAAACCCGATAAACAGAAAATCCACATGATAAGGAGGGTTAGTATGTCTAGTGTTCATCACAAGTATTTACCTACCACAACTGAAGATGAAAAGCAGATGCTGGCGGCAATAGGAGTGGATACCATAGAGGACCTATATCAGGACGTGCCTAAAGAGTTCCTGTTGGGCCCGGATGATAAACTTGATTTAGTAGGACCACACTCCGAGCTGGAAGTTGCTCGTTGGGTAGGATCACTCGGCAAGAAAAATGTAACTACTGATGAGAAAGTCTGCTTCCTGGGCGCAGGAGCATATGATCACTATGTTCCCGCATTGATAAAACATTTAGCAGGAAGAGGCGAATTCTTCACCGCATATACACCATATCAACCCGAAATAAGCCAGGGTACACTTCAGTGCATATTCGAATTCCAATCTATGATATGCGAATTGACAGGTATGGACGTAACCAACGCATCTATGTATGATGGTGGAACAGCGGCTGCTGAAGCTGCTTTCATGGTAACCGACGATACAAGACGTAATTCTGTAATCGTTTCCAAAACTGTTCATCCGGCAGTCAGAGAGGTTATGGCTACATATCTTGGAATAAGAGATATAGAGATGGTAGAAGTTGACATGGCTGATGGAGTAACCGATATAGATAAACTTAAGGCGGCACTCGGAGACGATACTGCCGGTGTTTTCATTCAAAATCCTAACTTCTTCGGTATTATCGAAGATATGACGGAGGTTGAAAAGTTAACACATGCGAACGGTTCTTTATTAGTTAACTATATAGATCCTATCTCTATGGGAATATTAAAGAGCCCGAGAGAACTTGGTGCAGATATAGCAATTGGTGAAGGACAGCCATTGGGGACTCCTCTAAAATATGGTGGACCTTATATAGGTTTCTTTGCATCCACCAAAAAGCTTATGAGAAAAATGCCCGGTAGGATAGTAGGCCAGTCTATAGACTTAGACGGTAAGAGAGCATTCGTTCTTACACTACAAGCCAGGGAGCAACATATCAGAAGGTTTAAAGCGACCTCCAATATCTGTTCAAACCAAGGTTTGGTATCGCTTACAACCGGTATGTATCTATCCACAATGGGTAAAGAAGGTATAAAAGAGGTAGCTAAACAATGTGTACGTAAGGCACATTACGCGGCACAACAAATCACAAAGAGTGGCAAGTTCAAACTTCTATTTGACAAACCGTTCTTTAAGGAATTTGCAGTGACCAGTGATATAGATAGTGCTAAAGTTAATGCGGAACTATTCAAAAACGATATTCTCGGCGGATTTGAATTAAACAGAAAATATAAAGAGTTAGGAAACGGTTTATTAATTGCTGTAACAGAAAAGAGGACCAAAGAAGAGATCGACAAACTAGCTAGTGTAATGGAGGTGATATAGTGATTACTAATTACGATAAACTAATAATTGAAGTTTCTAAAGAGGGAAGAAGAGCATATGACCTGCCTCCATGTGACGTAGATGAAATAGCTCTTGACAGTGTAATTCCAAGCGAATTTCTAACCGAGAGGGAGCTTGGATTGCCGGAAGTAAGTGAAATAGATGTAGTTAGGCACTATACCAATCTATCTAGCAAAAACTTTGGAGTAGATACAGGATTCTATCCATTGGGTTCTTGTACCATGAAGTATAATCCTAAGATAAATGAAGATATGGCAGCACTTCCGGGATTCGCCAATATTCACCCGTATCAGCCTGAAGAAACTGTACAGGGTGCACTGGAGCTTATGTATAATCTTGATAAATCATTGGCGGAAATAGCGGGTATGGACAGAATGACCCTTCAACCCGCGGCAGGTGCGCATGGTGAGCTCACAGGAATAATGGTAATAAAAGCTTACCACAGAAAAAGGGGAGACCACAAGAGGACCAAAATTATAGTTCCCGACGCTGCTCACGGAACAAACCCTGCAACGGCTGCTGTTGCCGGATATGATATCGTAGAGATAAAATCGGCTGAAGACGGCTCTGTTGATCTCGATGCTCTAGAAGCTGTTTTGGGCGATGATATTGCAGGATTGATGTTAACAAATCCTAGTACCCTTGGACTTTTTGACAGAGGAATTAAACAAATTGCAGAAATGGTTCATGGTTGCGGCGGATTGTTATATTATGACGGTGCTAACATAAATGCTATTATGGGCGTTGTAAGGCCCGGAGATATGGGCTTTGACGTTTGTCACTATAACCTGCACAAAACCATGTCTACACCTCACGGTGGCGGCGGTCCGGGTAGTGGTGCAGTAGGCGTTAAGGATTTCTTAGTACCTTTCCTTCCTTCTCCAATGATTGAGAAAGATGGGGACAGGTATTATCTAGACTATGACAGACCGGATTCCATCGGTAGGGTAATAAGTTTCTATGGAAACTTTGACGTATTGGTAAAGGGATACTCCTATATATATACATTAGGACCAAAACTCAGAGAAGCGAGCCAAAGGGCAGTACTTAATGCAAACTATATACTAGCAGGTATAAAAGACAAGTATGAGCTTCCATATGATAGAATATGCATGCATGAGTGTGTATTTGATGCACTCAAAAAAGGTATTGCAGACGATGTAGCTACTTTGGACATTGCTAAACGTCTATTGGATTATGGATTCCATCCACCTACAATCTACTTCCCACTTATAGTACATGAAGCGTTGATGATAGAGCCGACAGAAACTGAAAGTAAAGAAACTCTGGATTCCTTCATAAATGCTTTGAACACAATAGCAGACGAAGCTGCAAGGGATTCCAATATACTAAAAGAAGCTCCTCATGATACTATAGTAAGAAGAATTGACGAGAAGAAAGCAGCCAAAGACTTGATACTTAAATGGCAAGATGTAGAATAAAAACAATAAACAAAATGCAATAAAAAGTTTGATTCAGGTAGGACTTTGGTTCTACCTGAATCCTGATTTTATTTCCGGTGTCTGGAAAATTTATCAAGCATCGGAAAATGAAAATTAAAATGCAACGGAAGGCATTTTTTAAAATATTCATACTTACATACAGATGTATATACAGATAATGTATAAGATCTGTTTTGGAATTCGATGACATATTAAGAATAGATTGTAAATTCATATAAAACATTAAGGAGGAAAAATAATGTTTGGACAAGATGGAAATTTTGAAGAGGCACTAAAAAACAGTATAGCAGCATCCATAAAGGACAGAATTGAAAACGCCTGCAGCACTTGAGACCTTAAAGCTGTATTAGCGGTCGCATGGGGCGTCAAGGAAAAATTTGATCCAAGTCAAGCAGATGCATTATCAGCATACATTGATAGCATAGCAGATGCTGAATTTACAGTACCATCCGGCGAAGAAGTGAAATTCTTAAAAGGCGGAGTAAAAGTAAAAGGTGACGATGCAACATTAATTTACAGATATCAAATAACAAAAGATAATTTATAAACTATATAGACTAAAACTACCCTCTGTTAAACAAAGCAGGGGGTATTTTTCTATAGAGGGTGGAAAGTGCACCGAGGACGGTTCCTAATGCACTACAGATATTTTGCCGGGTAAGAGAGGCAGGGAGAATTACATGAATCTGAAGGTACTATTATTAGGTAGATGTCAATATGAAAAGGCTTTAGCCATCCAATATGATATTTTAGAAAAAAGACAAAAAGGGGAAACAGAAGATACCTTAATAATGGTCGAACATCCACCGGTTATTACATTAGGAAGACATGCCGAGCAGTCAAACGTTATAGTTTCGGAAGAATTTTTGAATAATCAAGGCATATATCTTTATAAGACAAATAGGGGTGGCGATGTAACATATCATGGGTGCGGACAAGCAGTAGGGTACCCCATTATCAATCTCAGGGACAGAAGAATGGGTATCAAAAAATTTGTCACAGGTATAGAAGATACCTTCATAAATTTATTGAAAAAGGAATTTAACATCGAGGCCGGCAAGGATGACAAACATACCGGCGTTTGGGTTGGTGATGAAAAGATAGTTGCTATCGGTTTGGCAGTAAAACAAAGGGTTACTATGCACGGATTTGCATTTAATGTGAATACAAATTTGGATCATTTTAAATTGATAGTGCCCTGCGGTATCGCGGATAAAAGCGTCACGTCCTTAAAGAAAATTACGGGTGATGTCGTAAATTTTGATAATATGAATAAATTAACTATAGATTATTTTTGTAAAAATTTGGGTTATGATAGCTATGATGTAACAACCGTTGAACAATAGCTGAATGATGGCTTAACGATGGTTGAACAATCGTTGAACAATGGTTGAACAATAGTTGAGCAATAGTTGAACAATGGTTGATCAATCGTTCAAATGTCATCCTGAGATGGGCAGTATAAGTTTGACCAACGAAGGATCTGGATTTAGAAATAACAGTTCGCAGACAAACATTACAAATTTGTTCACTTCCTTTGGTCGTGCAAATTTGATGTTTGGTTGCGTTTGACCTACCATCGATTTGCCGCTTCCTTTGGTCGCACAAACCGGGTTAGGTCATTTTCCGCAGTCTCGCAGCACAAATTTATTTGCTTCCTTTGGTCGCATAAATTTGGCGCTCGTTGCGTTTGACCTACCATCGGTTTGC
>JAAYPJ010000063.1 GCA_012519835.1 Clostridiales bacterium
CGTTCGACTTGCATGTGTTAGGCACGCCGCCAGCGTTCATCCTGAGCCAGGATCAAACTCTTATGTTTAAAATTGTCTAATCTTGTGTTGCATCGGCAACACAGGAATTTTCAGGTTTATGATTAAGAAACTTTTTCTTAATCTGTTTTTGGTGTCTGACACAAAACCCCAGGTTTCGGTCATGCACCGTGCTGGCTTAAATCTATACTGTTTAGTTTTCAAAGACCTCTTTCTTTAGTTAAGAGTTTATAGTGTATAGTGTATAGTTGAAAAATCTATCAACTTTCAACTTTCAACTTTTAACTTTCAACTTTCAACTTTTAACTTTTAACTTTCAACTTTTAACTTTCAACTTTCAACTTTCAACTTTCAACTTTCAACTTTCAACCGCTCTGTTGCAGTGACTTATTAAGTATATCACATTCTCGGTACTGAGTCAACATTTTTTATATTTTTTTACTCTATGTCAGTTTTTTAATTTTGCATCAGACCTGCCGAGATTTCTAGATTGTGACATATAGTATTGTTTGAACTATATTATTATATACCCTATATCTATATTATTAAAGACTAAAATTTAAAAAAGCAAAAGTTTTCTGATATAAGGACCCAAATACCCAAAACCCAGAATTTATATATGCTACCCGCACCACAATAAATGAAAGCACTGGCCTTCTCGAGATGATAAGATGCAGAGCCTTCATAGCAATGGCCAAAAGAATACCCCCTTTGTGTTCTATGGGGGTTTCTTGTTTTCCTATTTAGTTATCTGCTTTAGCTAATTTACGTTTTCCCTTGATTAATCCGTCAATAATGGGAACCAAACAGGCGGCTACAAGACCACCGGTAAATCCATTATTATATAAATCCATACCTCCATGCAAGCTTGCCGTATTTACTACCGCTGTCATATGAACAAATCCGGCTACTATTCCTGCTATCCACCCATATTCTCCGGCAATCGGTGCCAATGTGGTTCCAAACAGTGCAGCTAACACCGGAGTTAACGCACCCGGAGGCGGTATTGTTGAACCCGGTATCGATGAAAACAAAAAGCTTGCTAAGAAAACCCCTATAAAGATAGGTATAATATTTTTTGCATGTTTTCCAAATGCACCAAAAGCTATTATGGTAAAAATTCCTCCAATATTCGGTCCATTCAGGTCTCCCTTCACCAGTAAAACATATGCCACAGACATAAGACCTATTATACCCATATTAGCCAACGTTATTCCAAATCCATCCAAAGCAACAAAATCTGAAGGGGCTTGCCCCGACCTTTTTAGCATGGTCCCATATCCGGAAAAACTTTTGTTATTTAGAATATATCCCCATACAATCATTGATACAAACATTATAGACAGATATATAGTAAATTCAAAATTATATCCTTCGAGCGCTATTGCCAGAGTTTCATGACCTCTTCCAAATGCCCTTATTAAAGACATAAACAGAAACCCGGTCATTCCGGCTGTAAACCCTATATTATACAAGCTGAAACCCTGGTGAAATTTAGGAAAATGAGCTGCCATGGACGGTATGATGAACCCTGCTATAACCCCGGCTAAGCAACCCAGAATTATCCCTTGTGCAAGCGGCAACCCTGCTCCAAAACTGATTTGGCTTACCAGGGGACCCAACGCCGTGCCGAAAAAAGCAGCCGCCGAATACTTTTTAAATCTCTCTTTTGTATATAATGCATATAAATATGTACCCAAATATATGGGCCAAATATTATAGACATTTTTTCCGAAAAGCGCAAACCCCGCTATAGTAAATATAGCCGCTATAGTAAGTCCATCCATTTCAACATCAGCGATTTTAGCAACAATTATTGAGGCAAGTGTCGTAAGTCCACAATTGACCAAGGTAGCACCTATGTTTCCTATCTCCATATAATCTGAAACAAGCACACTCCGTGAAACAATAATTTTACCTAGCCCGCTTATAATTTCCCCCACACTGTTGAAGAAGAAGCCCGAGATCAGTATAAGTGCAGCATAAACAAACATAATTCCGTATTTTAACGTTTCATCTGCATCCGGCTTATTAAAAGACTCCACTTGGCTAGAATTTTGCATATTATCCCTCCTTCTGTAATATAACCTTTTTACTCCCACCCCCCATCACCTTACTAATGGTAACCTATAACCTAAATAAGTGTATTTCTACCCATTATATAATAAGTTTCATGTACATTCAAGCACTTTTACGTCTTTGGGTTATTTAGGTTTCCCTGATTATATAGATTATATAGTAAATACCCAAAAAAATGCTGCACTATCAAAAAAATATAAAAATTGTAATTTAAATTTGAAAAAATGTAGTTTATACTTTATAATATCCCGTAATTTATACATATTACAACGCCGCTTATGAATCTATGGATGGGAATTTAAATATAGTATCCCTTTATAGTATATTCTCCAATTTAAAATTCTCCTTGCTTCTTACACTATCAATCAACAGCTTAAGTTCCGCCATCTCGCCTAATGCTAATGCCTTGTTTTCAACTTCTATGTATTGTTCGAGCCTTGTTAAAACAATATCAATAGGATCCGTTTCGTAGTGTTCCAAAAACAACAGCCAACCCTTTTTAGTATCTTCCCATTGTTTTTTAAGGCCATTCACCTGTTCCCTGCCCTGAATCCAATTTTCTTCCTTAATGGACCTGTCCAATGCCCCCGCATCCTTAAGCAGCTCCCCACAAGTGCTGTTCACATATCTGTTTACTATAAAAGCACCGACAAAAAAAATTACTAAAATAAGTATAGTGATTATAACGACCCGCATAAATTACCTCCCTACTGTTTTTATCTTTTCCTTTCTTGTACATAGAAGTTCCCGTCAGTTGATATAAGAGCCAAAAATACATCTTTTATATTGTCTATGTTTTGTTTTTTTAATTGATCCATCAACCATTTTTTATCATGTCCCGCTTTTCTTAGTTTATCGCTATTCAGTTTTCCGCCGGAGATTAAAGTGACCGGCAACTGTTCCTCCTGTACCATGATACCCAAATCCCCCGTTACAACCGGCCTTTTGTCCGCCCTGGGGATTATGCTTATTTGCCCGTTGGTTTCCAAAATGGCATATTCCACGTCACTTATGTTAAACTGATTCTTATTTCTCAGGGCTTCCAAGAGATCGTTTATATTAACTCTCAGTCTATGCATCTCCGTTTGATCTATTCTTCCCTTGTGTATCAATATGCTCGGCTTTCCGCAAACAAAATCCCTGAATTTTTCATTCTTTAAAGAAAAATATGCAGTTAGTACCTGCACAGATAGGAGTGCGATTATCGGGATGATCCCGTTTACTAGGGGAATGTCCATGTTCTCCATGGGCGTAGCGGCAAGATCCGCGATCAGTATCATTATTACCAATTCAAAGGGCTGCATCTGTGCCACCTGTCTCTTCCCCATCATTCTCATAACAACAACCACTATTAAATATAATAATAATGCCCTTGTGAATACTACAAACATGCCTTCACCCCACAAATTTCTTTTTATGCTATATTATTATTACCATGTAATATTTTTTTATTAGTTTTAAATCCGGAATTCCGGACATAGCCTGTTAATATATGTTATAATCATTCGTGTTAATATTTTTCCGGGAGGTAATACAATGACAATTTTGAAAGCTATAGTGTTAGGTGTAATTCAAGGACTTACGGAATTTTTGCCGGTCAGCAGTTCGGGACATTTGGCCGTTGCACAGCAACTTCTAAAGGTCCCGGAAAACCGGATTCTTTTTTTTACGGTAATGTTACATATAGGCACATTATTTTCAATATTTTTTGTTTACTCCAAGGACATAGCCATGATTATTGTGGAATTTCTTCGTTTAATAGGGGAAGCTGTTGCGGGGAAGGGATTTAAAGTTAACAATAAACATAGAAAACTCGGCATTTTTATCATTATCGCAACAATTCCGACGGGATTGATGGGGATATTACTCGGTGACATATTTGAAAGTTTCTTTTCATCCATATTAATAATAGGCATTGCTCTGTTAATAACGGGAGCCCTTCTATGGCTGGCGGAGAAGCTTAACCCCGGGAAGCGCGATATTCTGGATATGCACTGGTTGGATGCCACAATTGTAGGCATATTTCAAGGTCTGGCTATTACTCCGGGTTTGTCCAGATCCGGTTCCACCATTGCAGGCTCCCTGTTCAGGGGATTTAATAAAGAATTGGCCACCAAATTCTCCTTCCTGGTTTCGATTCCCGCAATTTTAGGTGCTGCCGTATTGGAATTTAAAAGTGTGCTTAAATTCGGAATAGGTGATATTTCCATGGGCACTACAATAGCAGGTGTACTGGCCGCCTTCATATCAGGTCTGTTTGCCATCAGGACCCTGGTAAATCTCATAAAAAAGGAGAAGTTACATTATTTCTCTTTTTATACATGGGCTGTGGGTTTAATTGTGATAATAGTGTCACTGTCACAATTGTAAATTCAAGAACTCAGCAGATGTCTCTTCATCATTATCTAATCCATAATGACAATCCCCAATGCTTTGAATGTTTCAGGTCCTATATGGGGATCCTTGGCAAGATTATGATCCTTTTGAAATTCATATAAAGCCCGTTCCATGTTCGGCCCATACCAACCGTCCAGATGATCAACATCATAATATCCATACGCCCTCAACCTGGATTGGACCTCCAGCACATCAGCCCCTATATTTCCGGGGGATATCGTTTGAAATCCGTAACCAAACGGCCCGAACAATCCGTTAATAATGGCAACAGGTGTACCTTCCTTAACATATTTATACAGATCTTCTACATCCCTGTTAAACATTCGAATACAACCGCCGGAAGCGCTGGTGCCGATAGAATAAGGACTACTGGTACCATGAATGCCATATTCGCCCCAAGGCACGTTAAGTCCCATCCACCTGGTCCCAAAACCCCCGCCCCACCTAGCTTTGTTAACCACCTTCCATGACCCCAAAGGGGTTGGTGTACTCGATTTTCCGGTAGCGACCGGATATTTATTTATAAGTTTATTCCCATCCAATATATAGAGTGTCTTTTCAGAAACATCTATCAATATTTTCGGATCCTTGCAATCAGGATTTTCTATAAGCATCATATTTTCCCAAGCAACATATTCTATATATTCTTTATAACCCGGAACCTCTTTTTCCCTGCGGAATTTATTTTTTAATAGATTTATATTCTGTCCCAAGACAAAAATAATCATAATATACAAAATGGATATTAATAACAAAACTGCTCTCCTGGACATTTTATCCCCTCCACATTAAATTGTATGCAGGAAAATAAATTATTAACACAGACAAAAAATATATTCCTTGTCTGTATATTCAGGCAAATAGGCGGACCTGTATTATAAAACCGCGTAAAATAAATTAACATTAGTACCCTGTAAAACATATTATATTAAAGCCTACAATTTTATATTGTACTTCGCAACTATCAGTAATGGTTTTTACAGGGAGAGTGATTACAGATGCTGAATCAAGGCTTGACCCCCCTATTCGATGCGGTCAAGAAATATATAAGTGATAACGTTACCGCCTTCCATGTTCCCGGTCATAAACATGGGAGGGGAATTTGTGAACTGACCGGTTTTCTGGGCGAGCCCGCACTAAATATGGATGTAAACGGAATGGATGACCTGGATTACTATAATAATCCGACAAATGTTATAAAAGAAGCCCAAAATTTGCTTGCAGACGCTTTTGGCGCAAAACACGCCTTTTTTTTAGTTAACGGAACATCCGGGGGAATCCAAACTATGATAATGAGTGTCTGCAAACCCGGGGACAAAATAATTATCCCCAGAAATATTCATAAATCCATTATAAACGGAATGATACTGGGCGGGGTAAATCCCGTCTATATTCAACCGGAAATCGACGAAAGGTTGGGTATAGCCAATGGTGTAACTACCCATAAAGTAAAAGAAGCGATTTTATCCAACCCCGAAGCTAAGGCGGTCTTTTTAATTAATCCCACCTATTACGGGGTCACTTCAGATTTAAAGACAATCGTAGATATAACACACAAATACAATATGTTGACACTGGTAGACGAAGCCCATGGAACACATATGTATTTTCATGAAGAATTTCCAACTACGGCAATAGAATCAGGCGCGGATATGTGTGCAGTGAGCATGCATAAGACCGGAGGTTCCTTAACACAGAGCTCGGTTCTTATGATAGGCAGCGACAAAATAGACCCCGAATCCGTGAAGCAAGCCCTGAATTTGCTTTCCACATCAAGCGCTTCCTATCTGTTGATGTGTTCACTGGACATTGCAAGAAAACAGCTGGCTATTGAAGGTCATAAATTGCTTTCCAACACCTTATATTTAGCCCGATGGGCCCGCAACGAAATAAACAAAATAAATGGGCTTTATGCGTTCGGTAAGGAGATGATTGGGCGATATGGCTGTTTCGATTTCGACGAAACCAAGCTTGGCATAAACGTGCGAAGTCTTGGATATACGGGATATGAGATGGAAAACAAACTGCGAAAGGAATATAATATACAGGTTGAATTATCCGATCTCAACAATGTACTGGCCATTGTGAGTATAGGTGACAGAATGGAGGATTTATCAAAATTAGTCAACAGTTTAAAGGATATAGCAAGTAAATCGAACATAGAAATTTACGGTGGCATGATATCCCCTCCTAAATACCCGGAGAGTGTTATATGTCCGAGGGACGCATTTTATATGAATAAAAAATTAGTCAGGCTTATCGATTCCGAAGGCCAATTATCGGGCGAAACTGTAACTACTTACCCCCCGGGCATTCCCATTATCTGTGCAGGTGAAATGATAACCAAGGAAGTAATCGAATATTTAACTGTGTTAAGAACGGAAAAGTGCCATCTTCAGGGAGCAAAGGATACCTCCCTCGGCTATATCAAAGTACTTGATACCCCCCTGCGTTAATAATCAAATTAAAAAGGAGACCAAACTACATAATCAGCATTATTCCGACTACAACCAGACCCGCACCTACTATTCTGATCATTGTAATTTGTTCTCCTAAAAATATAATGGCCACAAGCATCGTAACCAAGGGAGAACTGGACATAATAACAGTCACCACGGAAATATCCCCTTTTTTTATTGCAGCATAATATGCTAAATCCCCTATGAATGTAGCAAGAAGCGCCTCTATAGTAATAAAAACCCATGTAATAAATGAAACGCTTTTCATCTTGCCGATATTGCCGTCAAAACCCATGGAACCCAAAGCAAAAATAGATGCTGTCAGGGTCCTTATAATCAATCCCGGCAATGGATCCATGTTATTCAATCCCACCTTAGCAAATACCGGAGCAATACCCCAGCAGACCATGCCGAACATAGCTAACCAAAATACCATATAGCCCGCCCCCTGTTTTCTTTATGTCCCTAGTTTAAAAATTATTCTACTGTTCATTTATTATGTCTTTATTTGCCCTGATTGTAATAAATAATTAGGATATACCTCCCATTTCTCTAATAGTAATATATATGAGTAAATATTGGAGGTAATTTATATGTCATCTAAAAATTCATATTTATCCGGGACAAAAAACAAAAATCCCTTTTTTTTGTTCCTGATTAGCCAGACCATTTCGTACTTTGGGAATGCCTTTCATTTCATTGCTGTGACAGCCCTTCTCATTAAGATAACCGGCCTGGGGACATCAGCCGGTTTTATAGTAGTATGTACCCCCATTTCAAGCCTCTTTTTATCCCCCCTTGCGGGTGGTTTGGGAGACAGGCTCAACGAAAAATACCTCCTGGTATTCATTAATTTATTAAAATCCCTGGTCATATTAGCCTTTTTACTGAGCTATAATGTATCAGTTATATATATACTCATGCTCATTTTGGCTTCCCTTGACATTATGGACAATCCCCCCAAAAAGAAAATAATTGCGAGACTATTAAACAGTAAAGATATTATGGTCGGAAACTCTATCCTGACAGGAATGACAGGGCTTGCGTTTATTATCGGCCCGGCGGTATGCGGTATCATAATAGAACAGTGGGGGCTCGATATAATATTCATAATCGACGGCTTATTATATCTTTTTTCAGCAATAATCCTACTATTTATCAAAAATAAAAAATATAAACTATATAGAACCCATACGCAGATCGAACCGAGCAATAACATATTAAACGATATAAAAAGTGGCATAAAATATTTTAGATACAAAGTGCCCATCAGAAAGGTCATACTTATCAGCACAATAACGAGCCTGCTTATAGCCTCCATAAACGCCGCCTTTTATTCCTTTGCTTTTGATATTTTAAAGGTTAACAACAGCCTTTGGGGGATAATGATGTCTCTCTTTTATGGAACAAATTTGATATCCATGTTTGTGTCCATTTCTTTTAATGAATTGATTCAAAAAATGGACCTATTGTTTGTTTATGCAGCCTCAATAATAGTTTCGGGAGTGTGGTTCTGTTATAGTTTGGCAGGCAGCCTTCCTTTTGTTTTGCTGTTACAGTTTACGGAGGGACTGTTGCTGACCCTTATAACTATATTTTTAAGCACAAAGCTCCAACTCATTACTAGAAGGGAATTTATAGGGAGGATAGTCGGAATAAATGACATTTTAAATAACATAGGCAAACTCCTCTCCGTAGGCGCCACATATTTTATTTTACGATTTTATTCGGCCAGGTTTATTTTTGTGCTGGATTGCATATGCCTGTTTTTCTGCACAATCGCCATGATGGGCATACGTTTCAAAAATAGAATTAAGTTATAAACCGTACATATTTTTTCACTATAAGCCCACAATATAGTTGTGTGATTATTGACAATTATATTGTGTGGGAGTGATAAGGTGAAAATAAAAAACTATGTATTCTTGATTATAATATCGGTATTGTTATTTTGCTCAACATCATGCAATTTTAAAAAAGCGGAAAAGGTGCCGGAGGAAAACGTAGAAAACATCGGGACCCAGGCAAATACCTCCAGGGCAAGGAATGACGTCGGCAACATTGAATTTGGTTTCCCCGATAAATCCGGACCTGTTACCAGTCTACCCTGGGAAAATGATTTAAAATTTATAGAGGCACAAAAAAAGAATGAAACAGATGTGCTGTTAGCAGCTTATGTTACCGTTTTGAGGGACCCCCTGCCCGGGGAGGAGTATAACGTGCATTTAGCGGCCAGTTCCCTTGCGGGGACAGTTGTACAACCGGGACATATATTTTCCCAAAACAGCAGCATAGGCCCTTACGTGGAATCCAGGGGATATAAAAAAGGCCCGACTTATGTGGGTTCCCGGGTAACAACTACTACGGGTGGAGGCGTATGCAAAATTGCTTCGACCTTATATAATGTATCGATACTTAGTAATATAGCAATTGTTGAAAGGCATAGCCATGGCATGCCCGTCCCTTATGTCCCCTATGGCCAGGACGCTACCGTTGCTTATGGTGTCAAGGATTTTAAATTTAAAAACAACAAGGATTTCCCAATCCTGATTTGGGCAAAGGGTGTAGAAAACAATCTGTATATTGCCTTTTATGGCAGGGAAAAGCCCCCCAAGATAAAATGGCAGCATAAAGTTTTAGCAACGACCAAGGCCCCAAGAGAATACAGAATCAATCCCGACCTGGAGGAAGGTGTGGAAAAAGTAATAATCAAAGGTATGGACGGGGCAAGGGTTGATTCTTGCGTGATAATAGAACATCCGGACGGTACCACTGAAAAGAAAAATCTGGGTATCAGCTATTATAGACCGATGCCTTATTTAATCGAAGTAAAAAGTAGGCCGTGATAGAGGCGAAGAATAACGGGTGAAGCAATGTGAAGCAAAAAGAACCTTCCCCATCGCTTCACAACTTTTTTGTTCAAGCAATTAACACGGGGACGGAATTAATACGGGGACGGTTCTGGTGTTAATTAACACCAGAACCGTCCCCATGTTAAGACATGTTAAGACGTCCCCATGTTAATTCTTATAATTTCAACAGGGCCTTTGCATTCAAGCCGTTTACGAGTGCCTGATCCGATTCGCTTAAACCCGTGTCGGCAACATCTTTAATATACCTCTTCATGGATATCAAGGGATAATCACTCCCGAACAACACTTTATCTAATATTCCTATCTCCTTGGCCACTTTGTATATTTTTTTATCATATAAAAAAGGAGAAGCCGCCGTATCATAGTATACATTCTTATTCTGTTTTCGTATTTCCGGCATCAGTTCGTAAAACAACAGGCCTCCGCCCCAATGAGCAAATATCACCTTCAAGTCCGGATAATTATGTGCAAGTGCACCGGCCTTCACAGCAGTGGTATCGGTTTTTCCACAATAGTGATGCCCTACAGCTTCATTTGTATGGATTATTACAGGTAAATCCCTTTCTATGCATGCATTGGACAGGTTTGACATCTCCTTTTGATCGTCTATATTAAAACCCTGTCCATATGGCATCAGTTCCCCGATTCCTGTCAGCCCCATATCAATACATCTGTCTATTTCCTTTGTTATTTCGTCGGATGTAGGAGTTAATATCATATATCCTATAAGCTTATCCGGAAATCTCTTGATGGCATCCGCTACATAATCGTTGGCATATCTACACAATCCCATATCTTTAAAAGCAAAACCGAATACTACGGCCTTATCTACATTTGAACTGTCCAACTCCGCAACGATATCTTCCGCATCGGCAAACTTGTTTACCGGGCTTTCACTCAGAAGTTTAAAATATAATTCTTTCTCGGCTATTTTCTTCCAATCTTTTATAATGTCCGGCGGTGTCACATGGACATGGAAATCTATTTTCATAAAATCACCTCTTTTTAATAACCAATATATCACATTTCAGTGCGGAATCCTTAATAAGTTAATTTATTTATCGGTTAAATTTTATATTTAATTAAAATACATATTTTCTAATAATGTATGTAAAGATATATTATAGTAATACCGTTATTCCGGGCTTTAACTGAAAATCCCGAAAATAAGATCCCCCGCGGGCCGAAGACTCATTCTGTTTATCTCGGAATGACAAAAAAGCGGGGCTTTTTGAACAAGCTTGACATATGACGTAATATTGAATAGGATAATAGTGCCAATTAAATTTTCCCACTAAACAGGGCTATCGTGAAAATAGATACAATTTATTACGCTCTAGTTGAATCTAAATTTTTGATTGAGTATTTTCTACAGAGGTGAAAATCA
Source organism: Clostridiales bacterium (assembly GCA_012519835.1). Taxonomy (GTDB): domain Bacteria; phylum Bacillota; class Clostridia; order Peptostreptococcales; family Natronincolaceae; genus JAAZJW01. The sequence continues at coordinate 11,214 of JAAYPJ010000063.1, forward strand.
TGATAAAAAGGAGAGATAAGCCGGATAGAGCCGATATAGACAGTGCAAAACTTACACGAAATCTGATTTATTATAGCGAAAAGAGCATAGATTCAGTTTATAAAACACTTAAAACAGACAAAAACGGAATCAGCAGCAATGAGGCTGTCAACAGACTTGAAAAATACGGGTTGAATCAAGTGGCACATGAGAAACCGACACCGTGGTATGTTCAACTGATAAATGCATTCATAAATCCTTTTGTTATAATTTTGCTCGCTTTAGCCGTTATATCTTACATTACGGACGTTGTCTTTGCACCGGCCGGCGAAAAGAGTTGGGAAGCCGTTTTAGTGATTATCATTATGGTTACTATAAGTGCATTATTGCACTTTTTTCAGGAATTCAGGTCGGGGAAAGCCGCCCAGAAGCTCAAATCTCTGGTCCAATCGACTGCGGCTATAGCGCGCAAAGATACGGGTGTTAAGGAAATCCCGATGAAATACATAGTTCCCGGTGATATTGTCCACCTGGCAACAGGGGACATGATACCGGCAGATTTAAAAATTATAGATTCCAAAGACTTATTTATAAGCCAATCAGCCTTGACAGGAGAATCACAACCGGTTGAAAAATTCGGTGTCGTTAAAACCGAACTGAACCCTAAAATGAATCCTTCGGACATAGATAACATCTGTCTGCTGGGAACAGATGTGGTAAGCGGCAGTGCAACGGGGGTAGTCATAGCAACGGGAAACGATACCTATTTCGGCTCCATAGCCAAATCCATAGTAGACAAAAAAATAGAAACCAGTTTTGAAAAGGGAGTAGGTAGTGTCAGCAGGCTCCTGATCAAATTTATGCTTGTGATGGTTCCTATTGTCTTTGTTGTCAACGGAATTACAAAAGGAGATTGGCTGCAAGCATTCTTATTCGGGGTATCCATCGCCGTAGGTCTGACTCCTGAAATGCTTCCGGTTATAATAACCACAAACCTCGCTAAGGGTGCTATAGCTATGTCAAAACATAAAACTGTTGTCAAGAGACTGGATGCAATACAAAATTTCGGCGCCATGGATATATTATGTACAGATAAAACCGGGACACTTACACTCGATGAAATAATTGTTGAAAAACATCTCGATGTTCACGGCAATGAAAACGACAGGGTACTCAGGCATGCCTATTTAAACAGTTATCACCAAACAGGGTTCAGAAATCTTATGGACAGAGCCATATTAAAACATGGAAATGAAAAAGGCTTTGCGGAATTAAAACACAGATACACCAAGGTAGACGAAATCCCTTTTGACTTTGCGAGGCGTAGAATGTCTGTGGTATTACAGAGTGAAGGCAATAAAAGACAATTGGTTACCAAAGGCGCTATAGAAGAGATACTGTCCATATGCAGCCTTGTGGAATATGATGAAAAGGTTATTGAATTGACAGAAGAAATTAAAAAAGAGGTTATTGATAGAGTAACCGGTTTAAATGAGGACGGTATGAGGGTCATAGGGCTTGCCCAAAAAAATGACGTTCCCGATGAAAATATTTTTAGTGTAAAAGATGAGAGCAACATGGTTCTTATGGGATATGTAGCTTTCCTGGACCCGCCAAAAGATTCGGCAGCCGAAGCGCTCAAGGCCCTCGATGACCATGGGGTGACGGTTAAGGTGCTTACGGGAGACAATGAGATTGTTACCAAAAGAGTCTGTAGGGATGTAGGATTACCGATAGATAATGTACTCCTGGGTACCGATATTGAAGGTCTGACAGACGAACAATTGTCCTCAATGATACATAACACTACCATTTTGGCTAAACTGTCACCAATTCAAAAAGCTCGGGTTATAAAAGTTATCAAAGATAAAGGACATACCGTCGGGTTCCTGGGGGATGGAATCAATGATGCCCCCGCTCTTCGTGAAGCGGATGTGGGTATTTCTGTGGATACGGCGGTAGATATTGCAAAGGAATCAGCAGATATCATACTTTTAGAAAAAGATCTGTTGGTACTCGAAAAGGGTGTGGTTCAGGGACGCGGAATTTTCGGAAATATAGTAAAATATATCAATATGACGGTGAGTTCAAATTTCGGAAACGTGTTCAGTGTATTGGTAGCAAGCGCATTTCTACCGTTTTTACCGATGCTCCCGATTCATTTATTGATCCAAAATCTCTTTTATGATATTTCCCAAATATCCATACCCTGGGATACCATGGACAAAGATTATGTCAAGGAACCGAGACAATGGGATCCGGGTAACATAATGAAATTCACCGTTTATATTGGGCCCATCAGCTCCATATTCGATATAGTTACCTACCTGGTGATGTGGTATGTCTTTAAAGCCAATACGCCGGCACTTCAATCTTTATTCCATTCCGGATGGTTTGTTGAGGGTCTTTTATCGCAAACGCTCATTGTCCATATGATAAGAACTAAAAAAGTGCCTTTTATTCAAAGCAGGGCAACTAACCCTGTATTGCTCCTTACAGGGGCTATAATGATAATCGGTATATTTATTCCGTTTTCGGCCTTCGGTGCGGCGGCCGGGCTGCAACCGTTACCGCTGTCATATTTTCCTTGGCTCATAGGTATACTACTGGCCTATGCCTGGTCGATTCAGGTAGCTAAGAATGCATATATCAGGAAATTTGGTACGTGGTTATAATAATTATGGGCAGACACACAGGTCTGCCCTTACTTTTTAAAAGCCGGAGACCGGAGGCCTCCCTACAATACTGATTTTTTTATAACACAAGGGGACAGTCCCCTTGTGTCCTATCTTGTACTATCTACATCATCGGCATTCCGCCGCCCATGCCGCCCGGCATCATCGGTTCATCTTTCTCGATTTCAACTACGGCACCTTCTGTTGTTAAAAGCAGTGCCGATATGGATGCCGCATTCTGTAAAGCGGATCTTGTGACCTTAGTCGGGTCGACAATACCTGCCTGTATCATGTCTACATATTCCAGTTTTAAAACATCGAATCCCACTCCTGCATCGGAATTCCTAACCCTATTTACAACAACCGAGCCTTCCAGACCGGCATTTTCTGCAATTTGTCTGAGCGGTTCCTCAAGCGCCCTTCTGACAATCTTAACACCTGTATTTTCATCACCGCTGGTGGTTTCAAGTAAAGCCTCTACTGCCGGTATTATACTGATTAAGGATGCTCCACCGCCGGCTATTATACCTTCTTCAACTGCCGCTCTGGTAGCATTAAGTGCGTCTTCAATTCTCAGTTTTGTTTCTTTGAGTTCTGTCTCTGTAGCCGCACCTACTTCAATAACCGCAACCCCGCCTGAAAGTCTTGCTAATCTTTCCTGCAGCTTTTCTCTGTCAAAATCGGAAGTCGTGTCCTCTATTTGTCTTCTGATTTGGTTAATCCTGTCGGCTATCAACATCGAGTCCCCGGCGCCTTCTACTATGGTCGTATTGTCTTTGTCAACCTTAACAATTCTGGCAGAACCCAGCATGTCTACTGTTGCAGACTTTAACTCATATCCAACCTCTTCGGAAATAACTGTGGCCCCTGTCAGTATAGCAATATCCTCAAGCATTGCTTTTCTTCTGTCCCCGAATCCCGGTGCTTTAACAGCAACACACTCAAATGTTCCTCTTAATTTGTTTACCACAAGAGTTGCCAAAGCCTCGCCTTCTACATCCTCGGCAATAATCAACAGTTTTTTGCCCTGTTGTACTATTTGTTCAAGTATCGATAATATTTCCTGTACATTATTTATCTTTTTGTCGGTTAGCAAAATATACGGGTCCTCAAATACAGCTTCCATCTTTTCGGTATCCGTTACCATATACGGTGATAGGTAACCCCTGTCAAATTGCATACCTTCCACAACGTCTAAGGTAGTCCCCATAGATTTAGATTCCTCTACGGTGATAACGCCGTCATTGCCCACCTTGTCCATAGCATCCGCAATCAGGTTGCCTATCTCTTCGTCGTTTGCCGAAACCGAACCGACCTGTGCTATAGCCTCTTTGGTTTCTACTTGTTTAGAAATCGCTTTTAATTCTTCCACCGTAGCGTTTACTGCCTTTTTAATTCCCCTCTGCAATATCATAGGATTAGCTCCGGCTGCCACATTTTTAAGTCCTTCTCTAATGATAGCCTGTGCCAACAATATAGCCGTAGTTGTACCATCCCCTGCCACATCATTGGTTTTTGTAGCCACTTCTTTAACCAGCTGAGCACCCATATTTTCATAGGCTTCATCCAGCTCTATTTCCCTCGCAATTGTAACACCGTCATTTGTAATTAACGGAGAACCGAATTTTTTGTCTATTACAACATTTCTCCCTTTTGGTCCTAATGTTACTTTTACAATATCGGCTAGTTTATTAACACCGGTTTCCAACGAACGACGAGCGTCCTCGGCAAATTTAATTTCCTTGGCCATAACAAAACCTCCCAGTTCATATTTTCAATTATTTTTTAAATTATTTACATCATACATATTTTGTTCCATGCAGGCGAGCAAAGCCCGCCCTTGCGATTGTTTCTATTTACGCTATTCATGTTTCGTATGTTCTATTAAGTATGTGTTTTGTCTACTCTACAATAGCTAAAATATCGTTTTGTCTCACTATTGTATATTCTTCGCCGTCAAGTTTAACTTCCGTACCGGCATATTTAGAAAAGATTACCCTATCTCCTACATTTACTTCCATAATAATTTCCTTGCCTTCTACTACCCCTCCGGGTCCGACTGCCATGATTTCCGCTAATTGTGGTTGTTCTTGTGCACTACCCGGCAATATAATACCACTCTGAGTAGTCTCCTCGGCCTCTAACCTTTTAATAACAACCCTATCGCCCAATGGCTTGATTTTCATAAGACAAACCTCCTCAAAAAATTTTTATAATACGCAATGGAATAACCCGTTGTGCCGGTTATTTTTCACCGCATGTCCCGATATGTATTAACACAACAGGTTAAATTATGTCCACTTTAAGCTAAAATGAAACATAATTTATACAATGCGTCTTAACAAAAATTTTACTTTGAAATGTTAAAAGTAAAACCTTGTTATTTTTAAATATGTTATTTTTTACTTATTGTTAGCACTCAGTGATATTGAGTGCTAATTATAGCTATATGTTATCTAAAAATTATTTTGCTAGCAAATTCTAATTTTGGCCATTATATCGGTTTATAAGTAAATATGCCCATTATTCATTAATTATGTCCATATTTCATTAATTTACTAGTTATTCTATGGCCTTGCTCAACTGAAAACCGAACACGGAAAATCAAAATGCCGGAAACCGATAAAAGCCGAATCCGGCACGCCGACAGATTATAAAACTATATAATATAATAACTTAAAATAATTTCAGTATATAGGGCTGTATAATATAATAAAACACAGGTATAAATATAGCGGGTAGCATATTTCCCACCCTTATTTTCTTGATTTCCATTAAATTAAACGAAATAGCCATAATCAAAAGCCCGCCTACGGCCGACATTTCTCTTATTACACACTCTGCTAAAAAAGGCTTTATAAACGCTGCTGTGACCGTGATTAAACCCTGATAGACAAAAATAACCGCACTCGAAAATACAACCCCTATGCCCAGCGTAGAGGCAAATATTATTGCAGTTACACCGTCCAAAAGAGACTTGGTAAACAATATCCCATGGTTGCCGGTCAAACCGCTTTCTAGAGCACCCATAACCGCCATGGCTCCAATAGAATAAACCAAACTGGCTGTTACGAAACCCTTTACAATTCCGCCCTCTTTATCTCCAAATCTATTTTCAAGCCATTTCCCCAAATTTTCGAGTTTATCTTCTATTTTGGTCGCTTCACCTATTATAATACCTACAACTGTGCTAAAAACCAAGAGCAATATATTCTCCGTTTTTAATGCCCCTGATAGGCCTATAATCAACACACTCAGACCTATTCCCTGCATTATCGCATCTTTATATTTTTCCGGGATCCCCTTTTTTAAGAAAACCCCGGCGGTCCCGCCTATTATAATTGCTATGGCATTTACAATAGTACCCAACATATAACCCTGCCCCCTGTTTGTGCAACATATAAAAAATCATATCCCCACGCCCGAGCGGATGCGGGGATTATTATTCTGATACTATCACTGTTTGGTGCTTTTTTCAACATTTTTCCCTCTGTTTGAGATTTTTTATGTGGCAAACAAAGCGTCCCCATGCCACATGCCACATTTTTATTTGCCTATTTTATGTTCTCTGGCATAATAGAACAAATATTGTTGTGCATAACCTGCGTATTGTCCGAATTTTTGTCTGGCAAATTGTTCAATCTTTTTGTTGGATGTATCTTTATGAAAATAAAAATGTTCCATGACCCTTTTGATCCATACATCTATAGGACAGGCTTCCACTTTTCCCATGGCAAAAACCAAAATACAACTGGCCACCTTGGGACCCACCCCGCTGAATTCGAGCATAGCGTTATAACAATCCTCACCGCTCAATTCTTTTAGCCGTTCAAAGGAGATGTTCTCATCCACTACCTTTTTAGCAGCTTTCAGGATATATTTGGACCTGTAGCCTACACCGTAAGGCTCAAGCTGTTCATCATTTAGCTCGCTGATAATCTCAACGTCCGGGAAACTGTAATGATCCTTTCCTTTATATCGTCCCAAGTATTGTCCAAAATCCTTGCTCAACAGTTCTACCGATTTTTTTATGCGCGGTATAGCATTGTTAGCAGAAATAATAAAGGAAATTAAAATTTCCCAGGGTTCCTGTTGAAGTATCCTGATTCCATGGCCAAAATTTATAGCATTCCTTATAATTTCGTCCCTGCTTATTAAATCACGTTTAATTTTGCTATAATCGTTGTCCAAATCGAAATATTTGGCCCATATATTATTAAAATCCTCCGTGTTTGTATTATCAAGAATAACTGTATCCCCATCTTTATTTACATTCAGTATTCTGTCATATGCGACGCCTGTGTAGCTTCCGTCATCTTCCCGATTCCACCTGAAACACTGCCCGCATTCGAAGATATGTTCAGGTTCAAAATCCCTCAGGCCTTTTATTATTATTTTATTGTTTTCATCTACAATCCTCAATACGCCCATCGCTCCCATTATCATATGTTATGTGTAAAATTTAAATCCCCGGAAACTTGTCGGTATCCGGGGATCGTGATCCCGATTGTTCAAATTAAACAGATATACAGTGCTAGTCACAGTCCTCCACCGTAACATAAGGTATAGATTCATATACGGAATAAGACGTATATATTTGATTTCCCGTAGCCACATCGAAATATAATTTTGTTGTACTTTCCTCTTCGGTAGACTTATAGTTATAAGCAACAACCGGCTTATAATTTGTAAAAAATGATCTGACTACAGATAACCCGTCGTATTCCATATTGATAAACTGTTCTTTGTGTTCTTCTTCCAAGTCTTCCAGCGCCACCGCCAACCCTATATCGGGCACCTCGGTATTACTGAAGCTGCTGGAATATTTTATAATATTCCCTCCATTGGAGGATATGTTTACATCGACGCAATCGCTGACGATAGCGGTATTTCCCGAAACAGGAACGAATTGAAATGCATAAACAGTATTTTTTGAACCTTTATCAAAAATTACCGACATACTGTCTATTACCTTGCTATATGATTCCAATTCATTCATAAAATTCTTGGCGATATTCAGGGCCTCGTCTTTAAAAACAGTCCTGCCGTTATAATCCTCGGTATGGTCTTCAAAAAGTCTGAGTGAGCCATCAATAGCATCTATCCATACCAGATAGCTCAATTCATCTCCGCAGTAATAACCTATTTCATAGTAATGGACCCCATCTCTAATTTGAACAGCTTCCTCTGCTTTTTTAGAACCACGAAAATTTTCAAGTACAGGAAATATCTTGCCAACCTTTGCCAGTGCAGGGCCTAATTGTATGTATTCGGGATGTTCATTCGGGATTCTGCTATGACGATAAAGTCTGGATACCTCTTCCATATTAGCCGCCCACTGACATAATCCGCTGTTATCCTTATCATCCGTACTTTTAATTTTATCTATACGCCCTTCGATACTGTTATATATAACTAATAATCTGTCCAGTTTTTCATAGACCCTGTCCAGAAACACCATATCATAACTCATCAATTGTCTGTTGTTATTATTATATCGATTCCCCAGGTGATAAATCACAGTATTTCTCAAGGTTTCCAATGCGCTCAATCCCTTTGTCAGTGATTCTTTAGGATGCTTCTCGGATTGGTTTAAATCAGTCCAATTATGAAAAATCAAGGCTAACTGTTGAACCGAAAGTTGCAAATCACTCATCGCCCCCTCAGTATCGGCCTTCTCCAACTCCTTTATCGAATACATGGTGTCCCTGATGGCACTTTCCAGTTTTGTCGAGGTAACAGTGCTCGAACTGGCCACCTTCCGTTTCAAAATTCTCAGCCGTACAGCAAAAAATAAATTAGCACTTAGGCTTATAACTAAAATCACAGCAACCAAGTATTTATTATACTTTCCATGACCGGCCATTTCAATGCCCCCCATTGGTATAAATTTATCTTTTTTATATGATATCATAAAACTCAATTAATTAGCAAAAACCATCAAATTAATTTTTGTTCTTCACAAATAAACGAGATTAAGTTATAATGACAGGGATATTTATGACGCTTTAAAGTTATAATCTATAGTATATCAACAATTTCAGGAGGCCTTTTTATGGACCAACCTCAACCAATGATAGTAAATGTGGGAAAAAAACTCGAAATAAATATAGGAAACAAAAGATTTATACGAATTCCAATCAAAACCCACTTGATTACAAGAGAAGACAATATTGTAGACGTGGTTTTGAAATATTTAAAAGATAAAATATCTGAAGGTGATATAATTTTTGTAACCGAAAAAATAGTAGCTATCACGCAGGGCAGAGCTATCCCCCTAGAGGAAATAAAACCACGACCTTTGGCTGCATTTCTTGCAAGATATGTAACCAAAACTACAGCAGGTATAGGTCTCGGTATGCCTGAAACCATGGAGATGGCCCTCAGGGAATGCGGAATATTCAGAATTTTGTTTGCAGCTATAATTGCGGCTGTTACAAAAATAATATTTCGCCGGAAGGGTGACTTTTATAGAATTGCCGGGCCTAAAGCCAGGGCAATTGACGGTCCAACTTCCGGCACAATACCCCCATATAATGCCCATGTTGTGTTAGGTCCCACAGAACCCAATAAAGTTGCCAAAGAGATCAGTGATGCCCTCGACGGTGTCAGAGTAGTTATTTCCGATATCAATGATTTGGGCGGCAATATATTGGGCGGTTCCCATGAAGACATTAACTTCCATGAAATTGTTCAAATTCTCAAAGATAATCCCTTAGGGCAAGGCAGGGAACAAACACCCATAGGGATTATTCGTGAGGTATATTAGTCTGAAAGTGCGTCGCTAATATAAGCCCGGTTATCTAATAAAATTTAATATAACAATACACGTTCATTTAGTTTCGAATATGAATAATTCCTACAGCTTATTCCAATGAAAAATACTACAATTTGCAAACTCCCCGACACTCAGTTTACAACTATCACAAATGTTTTTAACATAATTAAGGATATCAGTAAAACTAAA